>NZ_JBITMP010000011.1:0-308877 GCF_044466425.1 Nonomuraea sp. NPDC049400 | reverse complement strand
GTGTGAACGGTGGGCAGGACCAGGATCCGATCGGCGTTGCGGCCGCCCGAGCCGCGGACGATGCCGTGGAAGGAGCGGTTGAGCTCGGCGAGGAGTCTCATCTTCTCCTCGTCGGTGGCGTTGTCGAACTGCGGCTCGTTGACGCTCTCGAAGAGCACCTTGCTCGGCGCGTCACGGAACGCTCCGGCGATCTGGGTCCACGAGGCGTTGAAGCGGGCCACCACCTCGTCGCGGTTGGCCGATGTGTCACCTCCTCCGGCGTACTTCCGCGTGTGGTGCAGCTCTACGTCCGGGCGTTGAACGCCCGCTACGAGGCCCCTCGGCTGCGGCTCGCCGACTTCCGCAAGGCCGCGCTGTCTCCGGGCGACCGCCTGGAGCTCACCTTCCGGCTGTCAGCCGAGCACCTCGCCCACTGGGACGTGGCCGGCGGGGCCTTCACCGTCGACCCCGGCGGCTACGAGGTGCTGGTGGGCCGCTCCGCCGGTGACATCGCCCTGACGGCCCCGGTCACGGTGACCGGCCCCGCCCCCGCGCCACGCGTCGTCGTCGACAGGCGCACCTCGGCCGTGGACTTCGACGACCACACGGTCATCACCTTGGTCGACGCCACCCGCACCACCGGCGACGCGGTTGCTCCGGCGCACCAGGACCAGCCCGCGACTCTGCTGTTCCGCTCCGTCGACCTGTCCGGCGCGATCCGCGTCCATGCCGAGGTCGCCGGTGTGGGTCCGGGACGGCTGGAGTTCCTGGCAGGTGACCGGCTGCTGGCGGAGATCCCGGTGCCGGTCACCGGAAGCCGCTACGCATGGACGACCGTCGCCGGCGACCTGACGACATCGCCAGAAGGCCGCCACGACCTGCAGGTGAACCTGCACGGCGACATCCGGCTCGCTGCGTTCCGCTTCAGTTCGACTCCTGCGACCACCGCCTGAACGAGCGATCGGCCCCGGTCCCATGCCTGGCACGGGGACCGGGGCCTCTTCACGTCCCGGCACGAACACCGCGCCCTCCACCTACACCTACCGCGACGGCTGCCGGGACGGGTGGTCTGGTGGAGTCCGCCGATGAGGCCGGCGAGCCGTAGCGGGTGCGGTGGCGGTCAGGGGGTCTTGTGGCGCTGGTAGTGCCGGGCGACGCGGGTGCGGTTGCCACAGCGCGTGGCCGAGCACCAGCGGCGGCGCGGGTGGGCGGGCAGGAACAGCAGCACGCAGTCGTCGGCCTCGCACCGGCGGACCTTGACGACCGCCGGGTCGGCCAGGAGGCCGGCCGCGGCCTCGGCCAGCCACGCCCCCAACCGCGCCGCGGGGGAGCCGGTGCGGCGGCGGGTCGCCGTGACGGCGGCGCCGTTCCAGGCCAGCTCGCTGACGGCGGGCGCGTCGCGCTGGGCCTGGTTGAGGGCTTCCAGGTCGCTCGCCGGCGGCGGGGTGGCATGGCGGGCGTGCTCGACGACGCGCGTCACGTGCTCGCGGACGGCGCGCACGGCGACCAGGTCGGCGTCCGTGAACGTGGCGGCGGCGAGCTCGCGCGCCTCCGGGAACCGGTCGGCCTGCAGGACCAGCCATGCCCGCAGGTCGTCGGGCGTGGCCAGGAGGTCGCCGAGTGCCGGACGGGTGTTGACCAGATCCAGCGCCAGCGGCTCCCCCGTCAGCGGGACGAGATCACTCATGCGCCTAATGGTATCTGACCGAATTGACGCATTAGGCCACTGGTGGCTATACCTAATGCATCTCTCTCGTTGAAAGGCATTAGCAGTGGCCATCTCCCGTACCGCCCACCGCCACCTCGACGTCGACGGCGTCCGCGTCTTCTACCGCGAGTCACTCCCCGACCGGGACGACGCGCCCGTGCTGCTGCTCCTGCACGGCTTCCCCTCGGCGTCACACCAGTTCCGCCGCCTCATCGACGCCCTCGGCGACCGCTACCGGCTGATCGCCCCCGACTACCCCGGCTTCGGCCACACCCAGGCGCCCGGCGATTTCACCTACTCCTTCGACCGTCTCGCCGACGTCATGGAGGGCTTCGTCCAGCGGCTCGGACTGGCCAGGTTCGTCATGTACGTCTTCGACTTCGGCGCCCCGATCGGGTTCCGCCTCGCCGAGCGGCACCCCGAGTGGATCGCGGGCCTGGTCGTCCAGAACGGCAACGCCTACTCGGAGGGCCTGTCGCAGGGCGCCCGTGACTTCATCGCGCTGCGCCCCGAGACCCCCGGCTCCGACAAGGCCGTCCGCGACCTGCTCACCTTGTCCGGCACCCGCGCCCAGTACGAGACCGGCGTCGCCGACCCCGGTCTGCTCGCCCCCGACGGGTGGACCCTCGACCAGCACTTCCTCGACCTGCCCGGCCGCAAGGAGGCCCAGGTGGCGCTCGCGTTCGACTACCACACCAACGTCCAGCGCTACGACCGCTGGCAGGCGTGGCTGCGCCGGCACACCCCACCCACCCTCATCGCCTGGGGCACCGGCGACCCGTTCTTCCTTGAGCAGGGAGCCCGCGCGTACCTGCGCGACGTGCCCGACGCCGAACTCCACCTCTTCGACACCGGCCACTTCGCCCTGGAGACCCACCTCCCGCAGATCGCCCCGCTCGTCGCCGGCTTCCTCGACCGCGTCCGGACCTAGCCGACGATCTGCGTTCGGAGGAGAAGCGGCCGGCGTTCTCTCAGGTCCGCAGCTCGGGAGTTAACGTGTAATCCTGTAAGCAAAGGAGGGCACGTGATGGCGGATCCCCTCGACGCCTACTCGCGCGTCGTCTCTTCCGTGGCGGCCGAGTTGCTGCCGAAAGTGGCCAGCGTGCGGGCGGGCCGGGGCAGCGGGTCCGCGGTGGTGTTCACTGCCGACGGGTTCCTGCTGACCAACGCGCACGTGGTCGGGTCCTCGCGGGACGGCACCATCGCGTTCGCCGACGGGAGTTCGGGTGACTTCACGGTGGTCGGGCGGGATCCGCTGTCGGATCTGGCGGTGATCAGGGCGCAGGCGGCCACGCCCGAGCCCGCCACGCTCGGCGACAGTGACGAGCTGGTCGTGGGCCAGCTCGTGGTGGCCGTGGGCAACCCGCTCGGGCTGGCCGGGTCGGTGACGGCCGGCGTGGTCTCTGGGCTGGGGCGGTCGTTGCCCGCGCGCAGCGGCTCGGCCGTACGGCTCATCGAGGACGTGATCCAGACCGACGCCGCGCTCAACCCGGGCAACTCCGGCGGCGCGCTGGCCGACTCGCAGGCGCGGGTGGTCGGGATCAACACGGCAGTGGCCGGAGTGGGTGTGGGGCTCGCCGTGCCGATGAACGGCACGACCCGCTCCATCATCGCCGCCTTGATCCGGGACGGGCGGGTCAGGCGGGCGTTCCTCGGGTTGGTCACCTCGCCGGCGCCGCTGCCCGAGCCGTTACGGCGGCGTACCGGGCAGGCGGGGGCGCTGCGCGTAGTGGAGGTCGTGCCGGGCTCGCCCGCTCACCGGGCCGGGCTGCGCGCCGGCGACCTGGTGCTGAGCGCGGGCCGCAGCCCGGTGGGCGACGCGCAGAGCCTGCAGCGGCTGATGTTCGCCGAAGCGATCGGACGGCCGCTGCCGATCACCGTCTACCGGAACGGCGCGCTCGTCGATGTCATCGCCGAGCCGGTGGAGCTCACCGGGTCCGGCGTCTGAGCGCGCGATCACTTCCGGCGAAGATCATAGCCGCTCGCCGCTGACCCCGCCGACCTTGCTGACGTGAGGCGTGCCGCTGGACGGCGCTTCTGGCTGTGGGGCGGCGGCGTCCGACCGCGTGGGCGACGCATCTGACTGTGGGGCAGCGGCGTCCGACCGCGTGGGCGACGCCTCTAACTGTGAGGCGGCGGCCTCCGACAGCGCGGGTGACGCTTCCGGCTGTGGGGCGGCGGCGTCCGGCGACGGGGGTGGCGTCTCGGTGGGCGGGCGCTGGGGCCGGACGTAGGTGCCGTTGCGGCGGGCCAGCAGCTCCGCCAGCAGCGCGTCCCACTTCTCCCCGATCGCGTCCACGTCGTACGTGCGCGCCGTCTCCAGCGCCCCCGCCGCCAGGCTGCGCCGCAGCGGCTCGTCCTCGATCACCCGGATGATCGATTCCGCCAGATTGGCATTGGTACGCGGCTTGACCAGCAGCCCGTCGACCCCGTGCGTGATCATCTCCTTGGGCCCGTGCGGGCTGTTGAAGCTGACGATCCCCAGCCCCTTGGCCATGGCCTCCAGGATCGTCATCGGGAAGCCCTCGTGCCGGGAGCTCAGCACGAAGATCGACGCCTTCTCCAGCTCGGCCCCCACGTCGGAGGTGGGCCCGGGCAGCTCGACCTTGTCCTCCAGCCCCGCCTCCCTGATCTGCTGCGCGAGGTTCTCCTCCTGCGGCCCGGCGCCGTAGATGCGCAGCTTCCAGTCGGGGTGGGCGGCGGCGACCGTCTCCCAGGCGGTGATGAGCCGGTGGAAGCCCTTGATGCGGGTCAGCCTGCCGACCGCGACGGCGACCTTGGCGTCCAGCTTGGACACGCCGCCGGACATCGGCGGGACCGCGTTGGGGATGCGGGCCAGCTTGCGCGGCTTCTTCGGCAGCGTCTCACGGTAGTCGCGCAGGTCGGCCTTGGTGAGCGTGACCAGGGCGTCGAGGCGGCGGTAGCGCCACTTGATGAGCTCCTGCATCGACTCGGCCTGGGTGCGCAGCGCCACGTGCTCCTGCCCGATCGTGATGACGCCGGGCTGCGCCAGCTGGGCCACCGCCAGGTTGAGCCCCGGGCGGGTGGCCATCAGCACGCCGGTGTCGAGCGAGCGGATGTAGCGGGCCAGCTTGAGGTCGGTCCACAGGTTGAAGCGGTGGTACGCCGACTCGTCCTTGGGGATGAGCCGGCTCGGCATCTTCGACAGCATCGCGCGCACCGGGTCGGGGCTGGGATGGAGCCGGTCGTCCAGGAAGCGGAACTTCACCCGCGGGTCGATGGGGAAGAACGGCTCCTCGGCCTCCTTCAGGATGCTCACGATCTCGACGTCGTGCTCCTTGGCCAGATAGCTCGCCAGGTTGAACACGGTCCTGATCGTCCCGCCCATCCCGTAGGCGTGCAGGAGCAGAATGCGGACCTGCCCGGTCGACGGCGGGGGCGCGTTCCGTGCCTTGCGCCGGTTGTACCCCCGATACAGCCGGACCGCAGCCGACTTTCCCTTGCGTGCCAGTGCGCGCACCTGACAAATCCCCTTTTATCGCTGGAAGAAGTCCCAACACACATGGCCGATGGCAAGGAGCCTCACCACCGGCCTATTGTCCCGCTTCGGCGGAGTGCAGGTGTTCATCCCCTATGAGCTAACCCCACCTATGATCTTTAGACGCCCGTTACGCACCTAAGGTTGCATGCGCGGCCTATGCCGGAGATCGGGAGTGTGCGGCGGTCGCTCGGCCAGCAGGTCGAGCGCGACGTCGATGGCCCGCTCGAGCTGCGTGTCCATGCCTCTGGCGTAATCCTGCGGGGTGATGTCGACCTCGATGTCGGGATCGGTGCCGTAGTTCTCGACCTGCCAGCCGACGTCGTCGAAGGCGAAGGAGAACTCCGGCTGCGTCGTCACCGTGCCGTCGGCGAGCTGGTGGCGCGGCCAGATGCCGATGACGCCGCCCCAGGTGCGCTTGCCGACCAGCGGGCCCAGCTTCAGCAGCTTGAAGGTGTGGCTGAAGATGTCGCCGTCGGAGCCCGCCCACTCGTTGGTGATCGCCACCAGCGGCCCCCGCGGCGACTCCGGCGGGTACGGCTCCGGGTCGCCCCACCGCGGATAGTCGTAGCCGAGCCGCCGCCGGGCCAGCTTCTCCAGCAGCAGCGCCGAGACGTGGCCGCCGCCGTTGAAGCGCACGTCCACGATGAGCGCCTGGCGGCCGTACTCGGCCAGGTAGCCCCGGTGGAACTCCCCGAACCCCTCTGCCCCCATGTCGGGAATGTGCAGGTAACCCACGCGCCCGCCGGAGCGCTGGTGGCACTCGGCGCGGTTGAGGTTCACCCAGTCGCGGTAGCGGGCCGGCTGCTCGTCGGCGAGGGCGCGCACGGTGACCGTGAAGACCCGTTCCTCCCGGCGCAGCGTCAGCTCGACCTCCTCGCCAGCCTGGTTGACCAGGCGCTCGTTCGGGGTCGCCGCCGTGCCGATGGGTGCGCCGTTGATGGCCAGGACCGCGTCGCCCGCACGTACGTCGAGACCCAGCCGGTTCAGCGGCGAGGTCGCCTGGGGATCCCACGGGTCACCGGTCACGATGGAGCGGATGTGGTAGACGCCGTCGCGGTAGTCCCAGTCGACGCCCAGCTTGCCCTGGGTGTACTCGGGGCCGGGGCGGTATTCGCCGCCGCTCTCGTAGGCGTGGCTCGTGGCCAGCTCGCCGTGCAGCTCCCACAGCAGGTCGGAGAACTCCCCGCGGGTCGTGACCCGCTCCACCAGCGGCCGGTAGCGGTCGTAGACGGCCGGCCAGTCGACGCCCGCCATGTCCTCGGTCCAGAAGTTCTCCAGCTGCAACCGCCACGCCTCGCGGAACATCTGCCGCCACTCCGCCTCAGGGCCGACCGACACCTTGATCCGCGACAGGTCGATCCAGCCGCTCTCGCGCCCCGGCGTCTCCTCCTCGCCTGGCGCCTCCCCCGCCTTGACCACCCGCAGCCTGGAGCCCGCGCGGTAGAGCAGCGTCTTGTGGTCGCGGCCCAGCTCGAAGTCGGTGACGCCGTCCGCGAACGGCTCGTTCTTGCCCTTGGCGAAGTCGTACAGATGCAGGGAGTTCTCGCCCTCGAGCGGGCTGGTGAGGATCAGCACCTTGTCCTTGAGCCCGGCCACCCGCTCGTAGCGGCCCTCGGGCAGCGGGAACGCGGTGACACGCCGGGCCAGCCCCTCCAGGTCCACGCGCAACGGCTCCGGCTCGGAGTCGTCCTCGTCCTTCTCCCCCAGTGGCCGCTGCACGGGCACGAACGGGTCGGGCACGTCGGCGCGCAGCGCCACCGCGTACGGGCGGGTGCCGAGCGGGAAGCCCAGGTCGAACTGGAGCTGGTCGTAGACGGGCGAGAAGATCCGCTGGCCGATGAAGTAGAGGTAGCGGCCCTGCGGGTCGAACGCCGGCATCGAGTCCTCCAGCACCGGCTCCGTGGCCTGCACCGTCCGCCCCGTCTCGGGGTGGTGCAGCTTGATCGCGCTGGAGCGGGAGTTGAGCGGGCTCGTGTACGCCAGCCACCGCCCGTCGTGCGACCACGCCGGGTCCTCCGGCGCGCCGTGCGGGTTGGCCTCGACCAGGTCCGCCTGGCCCGTGCCGAGATCGAGCAGGTGCAGCTCGTGGCGGTGGTTGACGACGGCCACCCGGTCGTGCGCCGGGTCGGGGACGAGGGCGTTGATCCGCCCCAGCCTGGCCACCTCCGTGCCGCCGCCGCCCTCATGACCCTCCAGGATGACCAGGCGCTCCTCGTCGCCGTCGTCGCTGGCCGCCGCGATCAGCCGGGCACCGTCGTTGAGCCAGGTCAGGAACCGGTAGCGGATGCCGTCGGGCGAGCCGTACTGCTGCACGGGCCCCTCCCAGTCGGCCATCGCGTACGCCTTGCCGCGCGCCGTGACGGCCAGCGCGCTGCCGTCGGGGCTGAGCGTGGCGCTGTCGAGGTAGTCGGCGGGATCGACGAACCTGCGGTTGCGCTGCGTCCTGGAGCTGGCCAGCAGCACGTCCAGCTTGCGGGCCGGCTCGCCGGGCTCGAGCAGGTAGAGGTCGGCGCCCGCGTGGTAGACCAGCCGGTGCCCGTCGCCGGACAGGTTGCGCGCGTAGTAGTCGTCGTGGTGGGTGTGCTTGCGCAGGTCCTGGCCGCCGGGGGTGCACGAGTAGACGTTGCCGACGCCCTCGTGGTCGGAGATGAAGCACACCCGGCCGCCGCTCCAGCAGGGCGAGGCCAGGTTTCCCGGCAGCCTGATCAGCCGCCGGAACTCGCCGTCGCCGCGCGGGTCGATCCACAGGTCGCCGACCGTGCCGCCGCGGTAGCGCTTCCACCGCGCGGGGTCGGCGGTGTTGCGGCCGAGCACGATCATGCCTTCCGGCCCGTACGCGATCGAGTTGGCCGGTCCGTACGGGAGCCGCTCCGGGACCCCGCCGGGCGCGACGCGGTGCAGCCATTTGCGGCCCTCGAACGGCTGGGCCGCGTCGCTGGCATAGAGGATGCGCCCTTCGGGGTCCCAGCCGGTGACCGTGCAGCGGGCGCCGTGGAAGGTGACCCGGCGGGCCGCGCCGCCGTTGGACGGCATGACGTACACCTCTTCCGGCCCTTCCTCGCGCCCGACGAACGCGAGCTGGTCGCCGCGCGGCGAGATGCGCGGGTAGCCCGCCTCGGCGAGCCCGGTGGTCAGCCGGAAGGCCCGCCCGCCCTGGGCGGACACCATCCACAGGTCGTCCTCGGCGGCGAAGACGACCACGTCCTGGAAGACAGCCGGAAAGCGCAGGTAGGCCGACATGAGGGTAGCTCCACGATCGAACCGACAGCCGGGAGCGCGAGGCCCCCGGCTGTCAGATCACGTCTCTCGGGTCAGACGAGTTGCCGCTGCTGCCCAGCCGTCCGGCCGGGCAACCGGGAGGGGTCACTCCTCGTCCGTGGACGACTTCCGCGTCTCCCTCTTGGTCTCCTTGGCCTGCCTGCTGGTCTTGATCGACTGCTTCTTCGACTTGCCGGACTTGGCGGCGGGTTTCTTCTTCGTGTCTGCCATGGGAATCCCCCCTGTACGGACGTGTGCCCCGGAATGGTGCACTGTGCCCCTTAATACCCATCTCACGGCGAAACCCGACATACCGCCTATCGAGTGGGGCGGTCTCCGGCGGACGCGCGCTCCACCTCGGCCACGAAGTCGCTATGGACGGGCGTGTCGACCAGGTTGACCCGCAGGTCGCACAGGGTGAAGGAGGCGACGGCCGCGCGGATGGTGATGACGCGACGGCGCTCTATCTCAGCGGTGTCGGTCTGCGTGCTGCCCTCGTCGATGCTGCCAAGCCGGTCGATGACGCCGGTCTCGAACAGCAGCCGCTCATTGACTGCTCCCCCTGTCAAGGCAGGGGGATTTCTGGCTCACGCTGCCTGGCTGTCCGGCGGACAGTCGGGTCTTACGCGATCGGCACCAGCCGGGGTCAGACCAGCCCGGACGAGCATCACGCGGGCGGAGTTCTTGTCCCTGGGGGATTCGGCTCCGCACGCGGTGCAGGTGTAGGTGCGCTCACCCAGCGGCAGTGCGTGCTTGGCTCTCGCTCCGCACATGGCGCAGTCCATCGTGGTGTGCGCGGGGTGTACCAGGCGGACGTCTCGCCCGTGCTTGCGGCCCATCTCGAGCAGGGCCTTCTTGGTGGCGCCGATGGCGGCGTCGGCGGCTTTGCGTGCCATGGTGGACTTGGCCAGGAACTTCGGCTGGAAGTCCTCCACCGCGAGCGCGTCATGGTCGCGGACCACCGCTTTGGCCCACTTGCGGCCGGTGTCCTGACGCTGCCGGGCCACCTTCTTGTGCAGCTTGGCGGCCTGCCGCTTCGCTTGGCGGTAGCCATTGGAAGCGGCCTGCCCGCGCTGAGGCTTTCGGCGGGCCATCATCCGCTGGTAGCGAGCCAGCCTCACAGCGGCTTTCCTGCCATGCTCGGCGTGGGGAAGATCGTGCGTGCTGCTGGTGGTGGTCGCGGTCTCCTTCACGCCCCAGTCGATACCGATCACCCGGCCCGTGCCAGGCAACGGCTCGGATCGGGCGGGAACGACGAAGGAGGCGTACCAGTGGCCGAGGCTGTCGCGGTACACACGCACCGACGACGGCTCGGCGGGCAGGCCCCGCGACCACACCACGGTCACCACGATCCCGCCGGCCAGGTGCAGGCGGCCGTCCTTGAGGCGGAAGCCACGCTTGGTGTAGTTGAGGGTCGGGTCGGCCTGGTCTTTCTTCTTGAAGCGGGGCATCCCGGCCCGTTGCCGTATCGGCAGGCGTTCGATGATGTCCTTCAACGCCTTGGCGCGGGACTTGCCGAAGTCCCGGATGATCTGCTGCTGCGGGACGCAGGAGCCCGCGCGCAGCCACGGCGTGATCCGGCGGGCCTCGGTCAGCATCTTGTCGAGCTGGGCCGGGCCGCAGGTCCGCTTGTTGCCGGGGTCGGTCTTGTTGTGCAGGTAGGTCTGCTGGGACTTGGCGACGCACTCGTTCCAGATCCACCGGCAGCGGTCCCACTCAGCTAACAGCGCCGTGCGGGCGGTGGACGACACGCGAAGCCGGTAGGTGTACCGGGCGTTCCCGGCCCCCTCCCCACCCTCCTCCAGCGCCATCACGGCGCAACCGTACCACTACACCCGGTAATATGGATCAAGAAGTCTGCATCACCCTCCGGCTTCCCGCCGACCTGCACCAGCACCTGACCGCCAAAGCCCACACCGACCGGCGCTCCCTCAACTCCGAGATCCTGCACCTGATCGAGACCGGCCTCGCAACTCCCACGGCAGACGACGAACCGCCCTGACGGCGATCCGTCTCTTCCTGCCCTACTCCACAGAATCCGAATCCTCCCCAGCCTCAAGGCCGGGGCATCCTCGGAGAAGTCCGGTGATGGAGCCCTCGGGAACTCTCGTGTCGATGGGGCGCTGGGAGATTCCGAGGCACCGCATCTCATGCTCCTGATCGTCGGCGGGCGAATGCGCGCCCATGGTGCCACCGCTCACCGGGCGGAGGCCAGCGATTTTCACAGGGCCTGGGCCAGGGCCGCGCCGCAGTAGGCCGCGCCGAGCCCGGCCACCACGCTGGCGGCGGCGTTGGCCACCGCGTGGAAGCGCGCACCCTCCTCCATCAGGCGCACCGTCTCGTACCCGAACGTGGAGTACGTCGTCAGCGCCCCGCAGAACCCGGTGCCCGCCAGCGCCATGACCCCGCCTCCCGCGGGCAGCGCGGCCAGGAAGCCCAGCAGCGCCGACCCGGCCACGTTCACCGTCAGCGTCCCCCACGGGAACACCGTGTCGTGCCGCGCCTGCACCGCCCGGTCCGCCAGATAGCGCAGCGGCGCTCCGACCGCCGCCCCCAGTATGATCAGCACCACCGTCATCGCACGCCCGCCGTCCTCCCGGCGATCCGCCTGGTCAGCCACATGCCCGCGGCCACGGCCGCGAGCGCCGCCGCCATCGTGCCCGCCAGGTAGACCAGCCCCGTCAGCGGCGCTCCCGCCTCGACCGCCCGCCGCACGTCCACCACATACGTCGAGAAGGTCGTGAACCCGCCCAGCACCCCCACCCCCAGGAACGGCCGCACGAGCCGGTGCGCCTGCCGCACCTCCGTGATCAGCACCATGAGCACCCCGATCAGCAGGCAGCCCGACACGTTGACCAGGAAGGTCGCCCACGGGAAGTCCGCCGGCCCGCCGGGCAGCGCCGACTGCAGGCCGTAACGCCCCAGAGCGCCCAGCGCGCCGCCGGCGGCGATGGCCGCGAGCACGGGCCAGTGCAGCTCTGTGCGCTGCGCCGGGACGTGGAGGTCGACGTCCGGGTCGATCGGGCGGTCAGTCACATAACCCTCCCCGTGTCAAAACACCCGATGACGGGAATTTCTCTAGACAACCTTGGATGTTCGGAGGCCTGCTTGAGCGCGAAGGACGCCATCGCCCTTCTGGCGGGAGCCATCATCGTCGCTTCCTTCGTCGGCAGCACCAAGACCCATCCGGCCACCGCGGCGAGCCCGCTCGGCAACGCGAGCGGCACGCTGCCCGGCCTGGCACCCATCATCTCCGACGCCGACAAGGCCAGAGCACGCGGCCTCATCAAGCGCCTGCGCGTCCAGGGCCTGGGCCCCAACACCGGTTACGAGCGCACCCGGTACGGCGAGAACTGGGCCGACAACGCGATCGGCGTGCCGTACGCGCGCAACGGCTGCCGCACCCGCGACGACCTGCTGGCGCGCGACGGCCAGAACGTGACGTACCGGGCGGGCTCCAGCTGCGAGGTCGTCTCGATGGAGCTGACCGACCCCTACACCGGCAGGACCATCCACTGGCACAAGGACAATGCCGACGAGGTGCAGGTCGATCATGTGGTGCCGCTGAACTACGCCTGGCGCATGGGCGCGCCGCGCTGGGCGATGTCCAAGCGGCTGGACTTCGCCAACGACCCGCTCAACCTGCTGCCCGTGGACGGCGACGCCAACGAGCAGAAGGACGCCTCGGGGCCGGCGAGCTGGCTGCCGCCGCAGCGGCGCATCCGGTGCGCGTACGTCACCCGCTTCGCGCAGGTCGCGCTCAAGTACGACGTGCCCGTGCGTGCGGCCGACAAGAAGATGATGCTCACCCAGTGCCGCTGACCATTCGGCCGGCGTCTCTTGGGGTAGGGGTCTGGGCTGAGGTCGTCAGCGGGGGTCGAGCCAGGTGAAGCCGTGCTCGAACGTCAGCTGCGCCAGGATCCGCTGCCCGGCCGTGTTCGGGTGGAAGTAGTCCCACCGGCTGAGGTGGTCGAGCGTGAAGCGGTAGGAGAACACCGCGCCCCCGTCGGTGTGGCAGGCCGGGCCGAAGGCGGCGCACGCCTCGGCCGCCGCCTTGTTGTAGGCCGCGACCCGCGCCCGCACCCGGTCGCGGCGCTCGGTGTCGGCCCGCGCGGTGGAGTCGGGCTTGGCGAGCATGGTCTGGCAGATCCGCCCCACTGTCCAGAACGTGCGCGCGAGCGCGCTGGCCTTGCCGACCTGCCACAGCCGCCGCAGGTCGGGGATGCTGGCGATGAGCACCCTGGCCGTGGGCATGCCGGCGCGCAGCTCGGCCAGGGCCGCGTCCAGCCGCTGCCGGTACGTCTCGACGGGCGTCATGGACTGCTCGGAACGGGTGCACGCGTCCTGGGCGCCCACCAGGATCGTCACGTAGTCGGCCTTGGCCTCGACCGCCTTGCGCACCTGGCCGAGCAGGTCGGCGCTGGTCGCTCCGGGGGCGGCGAAGTTGAGGTTGTGCTTGTGGAGCGTTCCAGACATCTGCGACAGGCGCAGGTAATGGCTGGACACCTGCGGGTTGTCGCCGACCGACCACGAGCGCGCGCCGCAGCGGACGTACCAGCCGCAGGCGTTGAAGCCGCTGGAGATCGAGTCGCCGAGCGCGGCCATGACCGCGGGCACCGGCTGGGCCTCGGGGGCGGCCTGGGCCGGCGCGGCGAATGAGGCGAGAATCACTGGAGCGAGCACGGGGCCCAGGCGACCGATCATGGACCCAAGGTAGGAAGTGGATCATCGACCGGCTATGGCGTTCCGGCAAGGTCTGTGATTTCAGGACCGACTTCATATCGCCGCTTGACAGGCCGGACGCGATCAGGTCGGGGCGAATACGGCTCACCGTCCGGGTTTTTCCGGGTTCATTGTCCGTAACCTTGCATTGACGGGGGTCCGAGTCGAACGTGTTCAGTTCCCGCATAGAGTGTCTTGGGTGAGTGTCGCGCTCGGAACAACCCGCCCGCTGCCGGTTCGCACCACCCCCGTCGGTGACCCGGGCGATCTGCTGGCATCCCTGCCCAGGACGGCGCCCTACGCCTGGGTCAGGAACGGCGAAGGGCTCGTCGGCTGGGGTGAGGCCGCACGGGTGGCCGTGCCCCCTGGCCCTGGCCGGTTCGCCTGGGCCCGCCAGTGGCTGGCCACCGTGTTCGGCGACGCCCATGTCGACGACGCCGTGCGCACGCCCGGCTCCGGTCCGGTCGCCTTCGGCAGCTTCACCTTCGACGAGGACGCCCACGGCTCCGTCCTCGTCGTCCCGCGCGCCGTGCTGGCCCGCCGCGACGGCCACGCCTGGCTCACCACGATCGGCGACGCGCCGCTGGAGAGGTTCTCCCCCGTCCGCGACCCCGGCCGCATCCGCTACGGCGACGGCAGCCTGACCGCTCCGCAGTGGGAGGAGGTCGTGGCCAGGGCCGCCAAGCGCATCCGTGACGGGGAGCTGGAGAAGGTCGTGCTGGCGCGCGACCTGGTCGCCACCGCCGAGCGGCCCATCGACGTGCGGCTGCTGCTCACCCGGCTGGCCCGGCGCTATCCGGAGTGCTACACGTTCTCCGTCGCGGGGCTGGTCGGGGCGACGCCCGAGCTGCTGATCCGGCGTACGGGCCAGGAGATCGAGTCGCTCGTGCTGGCCGGCACCACCGCCCGCGGCACCGGCCCGGCCGACGACTTCGCGCGCGGGGCCGCGCTGTTCGCCTCGCCGAAGGACCGCCACGAGCACGAGTGCGCGATCGCCTCGGTCCGCCAGGCCCTCGCCCCGCTCTGCTCCTTCCTGGCGACGCCCGACGAGCCCGAGCTGCTGGTGCTGCCCAACGTGCAGCACCTGGCCAGCCACGTCAGCGGGCGGCTGGCCGACGGGGCGTCGGTGCTGGACGTGGTCGCGGCCATGCACCCCACGGCCGCCGTCGGCGGCACCCCGACCCGCACCGCGATCGAGGTCATCCGGGAGCTGGAGGGCATGGACAGGGCCGGCTACGCCGGGCCCGTCGGGTGGATCGACGCCCACGGCGACGGCGAGTGGGGCATCGCGCTGCGCTCGGGGCTCGTTCAGGGCCGCCGCGCCCGCCTGTTCGCGGGCGGCGGCATCATGGGCGACTCCGACCCGGCCGCCGAGCTGGCGGAGGCCCAGGCCAAGTTCCGCGTCATGCAGTACGCCCTGGAGGGGTGATCAGGCGGGGACGTGGAGGTCGTCGCCCACGTCCACGCGCGCCCGCCCGGCGGTCAGCGTGGCCATCCAGTCGACGAACGGCGCCACCTCGTCCTCGCCCACGGCGACGGCGAAGGTGACCTCGCCCGCGTACGTCACGTCACGCACCGGGTGGCGGGAGGCCCGCAGGTCGTTCTCCACCCGCCCGGCCTGGTCGTGCGCCACCGCGACGCGCACGAGCCTGGCCGGCACCATCCGCACCGGCTCGGCCCGGTCGAGGGTCTCGGTCACGGCGGAGCCGTACGCGCGCACCAGGCCGCCCGCCCCCAGCAGGGTGCCGCCGAAGTAGCGGGTCACCACCGCGACCACGTCGCTGAACCCCCTGCCCACCAGGGCCTGCACCATCGGCGTGCCCGCGGTGCCGCCCGGCTCGCCGTCGTCGTCGCCCTTCTGGATGCGCTCGCCGATGACGTAGGCGGTGCAGTTGTGGGTCGCGCCGGGATGCTGCCGGCGCCGCTCGCCGATGAACGCGACCGCCTCCTCGACGCTGCGCGCGGGAGCCAGGGCGCAGATGAAGCGCGAACGCTTGGCCTCCGTCTCGTGCTCGACGACGGTGGCGAGGGTGAGGTACGGGGCGGGCACATTCGACAGCGTATTCGGCTGCTGCGGCGGCGCGGGCACCGCCCGCGCCCTGTGAGGCCCGCCTGCCGCGTGGCATGCTCGTAGTCACGCGCGAAGGAGGTACGCCCGTTGCCCAGACAAGGCGAGAGCAAGTTGCTGGCCATCAGCGACCTGCACGTCGGTTACGCGGAGAACCGGGCCATCGTGCAGGAGCTGAAACCGGCCACCCCCGGTGACTGGCTGCTGGTCGCGGGCGACGTCGGCGAGCGGCTGGCGGACATCGCCTGGGCGCTGGAGCTGCTGGCGGGCCGGTTCGAGCGGGTCGTCTGGGTGCCGGGCAATCACGAGCTGTGGAGCCCGCCGGACGAGTCGCCGGACCTGCGCGGAACGGCCCGCTACGAGCATCTGGTCGGCATGTGCAGGGACCTCGGCGTCCTGACCCCCGAAGACGCGTACCCCGTTTGGGAGGGGGCGGGCGGACCGGTCAGGATCGTGCCTCTCTTCCTGCTCTACGACTACACGTTCCGGCCGGCCGGCCACCACACCAAGGAGAGCGCGCTCGCGTACGCCCACAGCACCGGGGTGGTCTGCACCGACGAATACCTCCTGCACCCGGACCCCTACCCGAGCCGTGAGGCGTGGTGCGAGGCCCGGGTGGAGCTGACCGAGCGGCGGCTGGCCGGGCTCGACGACGTGCCGCTGGTCTTCGTGAACCACTATCCCCTGGTGCGCGAGCCGACCGACATCCTGCGTTACCCCCAGTTCGCCCAGTGGTGCGGCACGACGGCCACCCGGGAGTGGCACACGCGCCACCCGACCGCCGCCATGATCTACGGCCACCTCCACATCCCCCGCGTCACCTGGTACGACGGCGTGCGTTTCGAGGAGGTGTCGCTCGGCTACCCGAGGGAGTGGCGCCGGCGGCCGGATGGCCCCATGCTGCTGCGCGACGTGATCGTCGAGGAAGGCCGTCAGTAGCCTCTGGTGACCTTCACTCCTGGCCCGATCTTGCGCGGCACCCCGATGCCGTCGATCAGGTTGCCGCTGGAGGCGACGGACATCGACTTGCCTTCCCCGTCGCCCTTGGCCAGCAGGATGCCCGTCTCACGCTTGGTGCCGTGGCCCAGGATCGTGTTGCCGGTGAGCGCCGCGTGGCCGGTGCCGTAGTTGACCGCGTCCAGGGCGAGGTAGACGAAGTTCACGTCGGGGGGCAGCGACCCGGAGTCGGTGAACGTGCGCTCCGGCGGCGCCGCGCCCTCCTGCCTGGCCTTGCCCAGCGCCTTGCGCAGTGCCGCCAGCCCGTCCGGCGGCGGCAGGAACTTGTGGATCCGGTTGGCGTTGATCGTCGTGTTCGCCTCGCCCTGCAGGTCGCAGCGGATGCCGTAGTACGTCTGGTTCGCCGTGCTCTCGGCGCCGAAGTCCTCGATGTAGTTGTTCTGGATCGAGGTGCCGAAGCAGCGGTGGGCGTCGATGGCGTTCTTCGGCGTCGCGTACAGGTGCAGGTCGCTGAACGTCCAGCCGGCCGCGTTGTCGCTCTGGATGGCGTGCGTGCCGCTGAAGCCGATCCAGGAGCGCTGCAGCGTCCAGTCGGTGACGGAGTTGCCGGGGTCGACGACCCGCAGCCCGGCCTCGGCGGCGCCCTCGATGTAGACGTCGCTGATGACGCTGTTGACCATGGTGTTCTTCAGCAGCGTGCCGTTCTGTGACGGGTTGCTGATGCGGATGCCGTCGGACGGCGTGCCGTAGATGTCCACGTCGTACACGCGGGTGTTCCACGAGCGCAGCAGCAGCCCCACGGTGCCGGTGTTGTTGTCCCGGTTGCCGTCGATCGTGAGCTTCTCGACGCGGATCGTGCTGCCGCTGTAATCGGTGTTCTTCACCCACCCCTCGGAGGCGAGCACCGCGGGCAGGTTGGCGCCGTCGGCCTGCCTGAGCACCGCCCCGGCCTTGGCGTCGCCCCGGTACGTGCGCCGGTCCTCCAGGCTGATCGTGGCGTCGATCAGGCACGTGCCCTTGATGACGATCTCGTCGCCCTCCTTGGAGGAGTCGATCGCGGCCTGCAGCGTCTTGGCGTCGCCGGTGGTGTTGGCGCAGGCCGCCTCCACCCTTGAGGCCGCGGCGGGCGGCACCGGCATGAGGATGGCGGCCCCCGTCACGGCCATGGCGAGAGCGGCGCCGCCGGCGAGCAGGCGGGTCGGTGAATGACGCACTGTCGGTCCTTCCGTCAGAACGATGTCCCCGGAGACGCGGCACCCCCGAGCGCCTCCGTGTCGATCATTCTCACCGGGCCGGGCGCGGTTCGTGATCTCTTTTCGGGCGCGAAAAACCGCAAACACTTCTTCGCGAAGAACTCTTTGCGAAGAAGTGTTTGCGGTTTACCTTCTAAGCATGACTCGATCCCCTGAGGGCGTGGTCGTCCTCGACGCCAAGGGCCTGCGGGCCCTCGCCCACCCCGTACGGGTGCAGCTCGTGGACCTGCTGCGCAAGCACGGCCCGTCCACCGCCACCCGGCTGGCCGAGCGCCTGGGGGCGAACTCGGGAACGGCCAGCTACCACCTGCGCAGGCTGGCGGCGGCCGGGTTCGTCGAGGAGGACACCGAGCGGGGCAACGCGCGGGAGCGGTGGTGGCGCTCGGTCCACCGGTCGACGCGTCTCACGGACGAGGACGGGCTGACCGAGCGCGAGCCCGAGGCGGTGCTGGCCTACATGCAGTCCGTCGCCGCCCTCTACAACCTGCGCGTCCAGAAGGCGCTCAACGAGCTGCAGACCATGCCGAAGCCGTGGCGGCGCGTGCTCGACCTCAGCTCCCACGCGTTCCGCCTCACCCTGGAGGAGGCGGAACAGCTGCGGGAGGACCTGGTCGAGCTCGTCGAACGCTACCGGCGTGACGGCGAGGAGGCGCCGCCGGACGCGGTCCGGGTCTACCTGATGCCGCACGTGCTGCCCGAACTGGACGATCCGGAGGAGCCGTGATGGAGCCGCGCCGGTCCTTGCGGCCGATGGCCGGGGTGCTCGCGGCGATGACCGTGTCGATGACCGCGACCCGCGTGTCGGCCATCGCGCTGCCCTGGTTCGTGCTGACGAGCACCGGGAGCGCCGCGTTGACGGGGGTGGTGGCGTTCGCGGAGATGGCCCCGTACGTGCTGGTCAAGGCGCTGACCGGGCCACTCGTCGACCGGGCGGGGCCGCGCCGGATCTCATGGGTCTGCGACGTCGTGAGCGCCTCGGCCGCCGCCGCGGTGGTCCTGCTGCACGCGACTCATCTGCTGCCGCTGGGCGCGCTCATCGCACTGGTCGCGTTGATCGGCGCGGCCCGCGGGCCCGGAGACCTGGCCAAGGAGATCATGGTCCCGGAGGCGGCCGAGCGCGGGCGGGTGCCGCTGGAGCGGGCCACCGGGCTGATGGGCGTGACGGAGCGGCTGGCCTCGACGGTGGGTCCTGGGCTGGGCGGCGCGATGGTGGCGCTGCTCGGCCCGCTGGCCAGCCTGGCCATCAGCGCGGTCTGTTTCGCGCTCGGTTCGGTGGTCGTGGCCGCGGCGCTGCCGCGCGGCATGGGGCACCGCGCACCCGGAACGGGAGAGCAGCAGGAGGGGTACTGGCGGCGGTTCGGCCAGGGCTTCGCGTTCCTGCGCGGCGAGCCGCTGCTGCTCGCGATCATCGTGATGGTCGGCGTCACGAACCTGCTGGACGCGGCCTTCAACCAGGTGCTCGCGCCCGTGTGGGCGAAGGAGTCCGGCCACGGCCCCGCAGTCCTCGGGCTGAACAGCAGCGTGATGGGGCTGACCGCGATCGGGGGCAGCCTGGTGGCCGCCGTGATCGCGCACCGGATGCGGCGCAGGCCGGTGTTCTTCGTGGCGTTCCTGTTCGCCGGGCCACCGCACTTCCTCATCCTGGCCACGGATGTACCGGTGTGGGCGCTGGTGTCCGTGTTCGCGGTGTGCGGGTTCGCCAGCGGTTTCCTGAACCCGATCCTGGGCGCGATCTCGTACGAGCGGGTGCCCCGCCATCTCCTGGGCCGGGTGAACGCCCTGCAGAGCTCGCTGGCCTGGGCCGGCATCCCGCTGGGCGGGCTGCTGGGCGGGGCCGCCGTGACGGCGGTGGGCCTGTTGCCCGTGCTGCTGGTGTCCGGGGTCGCCTACGGGCTCACCACGAGCCTGACCGGGCTGCGTCGCGAATGGCGGGAGATGGACCGGCTGCGAGGGCAGGGGCCTCCAGCCGTACCGGCGCCGGAGGAGAGCACCGGTACGGTGGGTGACCGGCTCAGCCGGTGATCATGCCCTGCGTCAGGTCGGCGGCCGTGGCCCTGTGGGAGCGGCGCTCGGCGGGGCCGTAGCCGCCGCCACCGCCCGACTCGCAGCGCAGCACGTCCCCCGCCGTGACCGGCAGCGCGTTCGCCTTGAGCATCTCGCGCAGCCTGTGCACGCCGCACTGGACGGGCCGCACCGTCTGTGCGGCCCGCCCTGCGGCCCAGGCGTAATAAGGGCCCCGGGGGCACTGCCGCGAGCGTGTAGATCAAGGCTCCATCCACCGCCGCGGCGCCCGCCTGCTGATCATCGTGGTCACGTGAACCCCCCGGATGAAAGTCACGCCGAGGGGTTTGTGCCTTTTTGTTCCTCCAGGCCACCGCCCGAACTGGTCAAATTCCCGCCAAGCGGTTCACTCCCGCTCCAGTTCGTGCGCCAGCTCCTCCAGCTCCGCCCCGCCGGCCATGAGCGCGGTCAGCTCCTGCGGGGTGATGTCCGCCTTGCCGTACTCGCCCAGGCTGGTACCCCGGTTGAGCAGCAGGAACCGGTCGCCCACCGGGTAGGCGTGGTGGGGGTTGTGGGTGATGAAGACGACGCCGAGCCCGCGGTCGCGGGCCCTGGCGATGTAGCGCAGCACGACTCCGGCCTGCTTGACGCCGAGCGCCGAGGTGGGCTCGTCGAGGATGAGGACGCGGGCGCCGAAGTGGACGGCCCTGGCGATGGCCACCGACTGCCGCTCGCCGCCGGACAGCGTGCCGACCGGCTGGTCCACGTCGCGGATGTCGATGCCCATGGCCCGCAGTTCCTCCCGCGCCACGCGGCGCGCCTTGGCCACGTCGAAGGCCAGGCCCTTCCTCGGCTCGGAGCCGAGGAAGAAGTTGCGCCAGACCGACATGAGGGGGATCATCGCCAGGTCCTGGTAGACGGTGGCGATGCCGCGCTCGAGCGCGTCGCGGGGGCCGGCGAAGCGCACCTCCTGCCCGTCCACCAGGAGCGTGCCCGCGTCGTGCTGGTGCACCCCGGCGAGGATCTTGATGAGCGTGGACTTGCCCGCGCCGTTGTCGCCGAGCACGCAGGTGACCTCGCCGGCCCGCACGCCCATCGACACGTCGCGCAGCGCCAGCACCGAGCCGAACGTCTTGCCGATGCCCCTGGTCTCGAGGATCAATGCCGCACCTCCTCGGCGTACCGCCGGACCAGGCGGTTGGCCAGCGTCGCCAGCAGCAGCATCGCGCCCAGGAAGAACTTGAACCAGTCGGCGTCCCAGCCCAGGAACACGATGCCCTTGTCGGCCATGCCGAATATGACCGCGCCGATGGCCGCCCCGATGGCGGAGCCGTACCCGCCGGTGAGCAGGCAGCCGCCGATGACGGCGGCGATGATGTAGATGAACTCCTGCCCGATGCCGATGTTGGCCTGCACGGACGTGTACCGCAGCGCGAGGATCGAGCCGACCAGCCAGGCGGCGAACGCCGTGGTCATGAACAGCGCGATCTTCGTGCGGGCGGCGGGCACGCCGACCGCGCGGGCGGCCTGCTCGTTGCCGCCCACCGCGAAGATCCAGTTTCCGGCCGTGGAGCGCATGAGCACCCAGGTGGCCCCGGCGGTGACCAGGATCCACCACAGGATCGCCACCCGGAAGGAGGTCCCGCCGATCTCCACGGTCCCCGCGAAGATCGCGTTCGCGCTGTCGAAGCCCGGGGCCCGGCGCAGGCCGCTGACCTGCACGGTGCCGGTGATGGCCTTGGTGACGCCGAGGTTGACGCCCTGGAGCATGAGGAACGTGCCCAGCGTGACGATGAAGCTGGGCAGCTTGGTCCTGGTGACGATCAGCCCGTTGGCGAACCCGACACCCAGCGCCACGACCAGCCCGACGAGCATGGCCGGCCACACGCCGAACCCGAAGCGGGTGGCCAGCGTGACGAGGATCAGCCCGCTCGTGCCCGTCAGCACGCCCGCCGACAGGTCGAACTCGCCGCCGATCATCAGCAGCGCGACCGCGACCGCCATGATGCCGAGCGTGGCGGCCGGGTCGAGCCAGTTCGCGATGCCGGCCGGCGACCGGAACACCGGCGACTGGACGGCGAAGAACACGAACACCACGACCAGGCCGACCACCGCGCCCAGCTCGGGCCTGATCAGCAGACGGCGGGCCAGGCCGACGTCGGCGACCCGCTCGTCGGCCGTGATCGTCATCGCGTGCCCGCCGCGGCCAGCTTGGCCACCTGGTCGGCGTTGTCCTTGGTCACGAAGCCCGGCCCGGTGTTGACGGGCAGCCCGCCGCCGACAGTGTTGAGGTTGTTCTTGTACAGGTGGAGGAACGTGATCGGCAGGTAGCCCTGCAGGTACTGCTGCTGGTCCACGGCGAACAGCACCTCCCCGTCCTTGATCGCGGACACCACGTCGCCCGACAGGTCGAACGTGGCGAGCTTCGCCTGCGACCCCGAGTCCTTGACGGCGTCCCTGGCGGCGATCGCGACGGCGGGGTTGAGCGCGAGCACGCCGTTGACCTGCTTGTCCGACTGGAGCTTGGCGGTGACCTTGGAGGTGACGTCGGCCAGGTTGCTCACGTCCACCTGCAGCCGCTCGACCGTGCCGCCCAGCGTCTGCTCGGCGCCCTTGCAGCGCTGGTCGAGGCCGACGTTGCCGGCCTCGTGGATGACGCACAGCAGCTTGGTGATCCCGGCCGCCTTGAGCTGCTCGCCCGCGCCGCGCCCGGCCACGTCCTCCGACTGGCCGACGTGCGTGACGGCGCCGAACGCCTTGGAGGAGTCGGCGCCCGAGTTGATGGTGATGACCGGGATCTTCGCCGCGACGGCCTTGCCGATGGCCTCCCTCAGCGCGTCGGGGTTGGCCATGGAGACCACGATGCCGTCCGCCTTCTCCGAGACGGCCTGGTCGATGAGCTGCGACTGCTTGGCGGGGTCGCCGTCGCCCTGGTAGGTGACCTTCACGCCGTACTGCTTGCCCGCGGCCTCGGCGCCGTTCTTGACCACGTCCCAGAAGGAGTCGCCGGGGGCTCCGTGGGTGATGACGGCGTAGCTCGCGCCCGCCGTGGCCGCGCCGGCGGCGGAACTCGCGGGTGCGCTCTGCGCGCTCTGGCCTCCCGAGGAGGAGCAGCCGGCGACGGTGAGCGCGCCCAGCAGGGCCAGCACGATCGGGGTACGTCTCATAGGACACCTCCAAGACCAACAGGCTCGCCCTGGTTGTATCCCAATATCATCTCTATGTATAGACATGCTGACTTATAGCGAGTAGAACGGAATCATACGTTCCCTATACTGTGAGGTATGACGAGCGCACCCATGAGTGGCCGCAAGGCACAGGCGGCCCGCAACGACGAGTTGATCCTGCAGGCGGCGCGGGCGGTCTTCACCGCCGATCCCGGCGCGCCCATCGCCGCCGTGGCCGAGAAGGCGGGCGTCGGGATCAGCGCACTCTACCGCCGCTACCCCAGCAAGGAGGCGCTGCTGCAGAAGCTCTGCGGCGACGGACTCAAGCTCTACATCGAGATCACCGAGCGGGCGCTGGCCGAGGAGGGCGATGCGTGGGAGGCGTTCGCCGGATACCTGCGCGGCATCGTGGACGGCGACACGCACTCGCTGACGATCAACCTGGCGGGCACGTTCACGCCGACGGAGGAGCTCGGCCGCGACGCCGCCCGGGCCTCGGCCCTGGCCACCGAGATCCACCGCCGGGCGGTGGAGGCGGGCGTGCTCCGGCCCGACGTGACGGTCGTGGACATCGCCCTGCTGTTCGAGCAGATGGCCTCGATCAAGCTGGGCGACGAGGAGCGCACCGCGCAGCTGCGTCACCGTTACCTGGCGCTCGTGATGGACTCGCTGCGGGTGCCGCCGGCCCATCGGGAGCTGCCTGGTCCCCCTCCGGTGGACGAGGAGCTGTCGGTGCGCTGGCGCCCGTCCTAGTCCTCACCGGCCTTCCAGCGGAACAGGTACGACATCACGAAGCCGAGCAGCCCGGTCACCCCGGCCGACACGGTCATCGCCATGCCGAGTGCGGACACGGCGCCGGAGACCAGGCCGGGGTTCCCGATGAGGAGGCCGATGGCCTGGGCCGGCACGACGACGACACGCTCCCGATGGCTCTAAGGCCGGTCCTCCGGAGGCGGGTCGGCGAGGTGGTGGGCGAGGGCCAGCGTGCGGCGGGCTCTGGCGACGATGGGGGCGTCCACGAAACGGCCGTCGGGCAGGGCGACCGCGCCGGCGCCCGACCGCTCGGCCTGCTCGGCCGCCTCGACGATCTCGGCCGCTCTGGCCGCCTCCTCCTCGGAGGGGCGGAACGCGCGCCTGATCACGGGGATCTGGCGCGGGTGGATCGCGGTCCTGCCGAACAGGCCGAGCGCGCGGCCCGCGAGGCAGGAGGCGAGGAGCCCGGCCTCGTCCTTGACGTTCGGGTAGACGGACATGGGCACCGGCGGCCGGCCCGCCGCGGCGGCGGCGAGGATCACCTGGAGCCTGAGGTGGTCCATGGCCCGCTCGTCGGCGAGGGCCAGCTCGGCGGCGAGGTCCTGCTCGCCGAGCGCGACGCCGGCCACCTTCGGGTGTGCCGCGATCTCCCTGGCCGCGACGATCCCGGCCGCCGACTCCAGCAGCGCGTACGCGGGAGCGCCGGTGATCGCGTCGAGCACGGCGGCCGACTCCACCTTGGGCAGCCGCACGGCGTCGGCGAGGTCCCCGACGGCTTCGAGGTCGGCCTGCCCGCGCTCGGTCGCCAGGTCGTTGACCCGCACGTGCACCTGCACCACCGCACCA
The DNA here is from genome assembly GCF_044466425.1 of Nonomuraea sp. NPDC049400. Lineage (NCBI taxonomy): Bacteria > Bacillati > Actinomycetota > Actinomycetes > Streptosporangiales > Streptosporangiaceae > Nonomuraea > Nonomuraea sp. NPDC049400. The sequence goes on along the minus strand of NZ_JBITMP010000011.1, from coordinate 284,663 downwards.
CCGGCCCACGCATCGCCAGAACGCTCCGCGCCCGGCCCAGGAGGAGCGTCACCGGCGCTCTGAGGACGCGCACCGGGGCGGCCGGCGGCGGTCCAGCGGGCGCGCAGGTAGGCGGCGGCGTTGGCGCGGGACTCGTCCTTGCGGGCGGGCGCGACCGCGTCCTCCAGGTCGATGATGACCACGTCCGCCCCGGAGGCGACGGCCTTGTCGAAGCGCTCGGGCCGGTCGCCGGGCACGTACAGCCAGGTGACGGGCCAGGTGAGGGGCCAGGCGAGGGGTACGTTCACGCGATCACCCCGGCCTCGCGCAGGGCGGCGATCCGCTCGCCGGAGTAGTCGAGCTCGCCGAGCACCTCGTCGGTGTCATGCCCGAGCGACCGCCCCGGCCAGCGGATCTCGCCGGGCGTGTCCGACAGGCGGAAGAGCACGTTCTGCATGGTGAGCGAGCCGAGCTCCTCGTCGGGCACCTCCACGAACGTCCCGAGCGCCGCGTACTGCGGGTCCTCGGCGATGTCGCTGACGTCGTAGATGGGCGCGACGGCGGCCTGCACCTCCTCGAAGCGCGCGATGACCTCCTCGGCGTCCCGCTCGGCGATCCAGGTGGCGACGGCCTCGTCCAGCTCGTCCACGTGCTGCACGCGCCCGTGCCCGCTGGCGAACCACGGCTGCTCGACCAGGTCAGGCCGTCCCACCAGGGTGACCACGCGCTCGGCGATGGGCTGGGCGCTGGTGGAGATGGCCAGCCACCGCCCGTCGCGGGTCCGGTACGTGTTGCGCGGCGCGTTGCTGCTGGACCGGTTGCCGGTCCGCCGGGGCACGACCCCGAGCGCCTGGTACGCGCTCATCTGCGGCCCGAGCAGGCCCAGGATGGGCTCGATGATCGCCAGGTCGATGACCTGCCCGCGCCCGGTCTGCTCACGCGCGCGCAGAGCCACCATGATCGCGTACGACATGGCGAGCCCCGCGATGCCGTCGGCCAGGGCCAGCGGCGGCAGCGTGGGCGGCCCGTCGGGCTGCCCGGTCATGGCCGCGAACCCGCTCATGGCCTCGGCCAGCGTCCCGAACCCTGGCCGCTTGGCCATCGGCCCGAACTGCCCGAACCCGGTCATCCTCGCCACGATCAGCCGCGGGTTGAGCTTGAGCAGGTCTTCGGGGGCCAGGTTCCACCGCTCCAGGGTGCCCGGACGGAAGTTCTCGATCAGCACATCGGAGCGTCCGGCCAGGTGGCGCAGGATCTCCTGGCCCTCGGCGTGCGACAGGTCCACTGCCGCGGTGCGCTTGTTGCGCGAGAGCGTCTTCCACCACAGGCCCACCCCGTCCACGGAAGCGCCGTGCCCGCGCGAGGGGTCGCCGCGCCGGGGGTGCTCGATTTTGATCACGTCGGCGCCGAAGTCGCCCAGCATCATCGCGGCGGAGGGACCGGCGAACAGGGTCGCCGCGTCGATGACCCGCAGGTCGGCGAGGCTCGTCATGGGTATGTAACTTATAAGAAATATGTCATAGGTCAACCAGATGACCGATTTGCGAGACACTTGGGGACATGTCGCCCACGGAGCCGCGGCCGCCCATGAGCAAGGCCGACTACGTCTACAGCGTGCTGCTCGAGGAGATCCGTACCGCGCGGATCCGGGGCGGCACGGCGGTGCGCGCCGGGGAGGTGGCCCGCCGGCTGGGCGTCTCGGTGACGCCCGTGCGCGAGGCGCTGCGCAGGCTGGAGAAGGACCGGCTGATCAGCTACGAGGCGCATCACGGCGCGACCGTGGTGGACCTGGGCGACGAGGCCCTGGCCGAGTACTACGGCCTGCGCGCGGTGGTCGAGGGGCTGGGAGCGCGCCTGGCCGCGGAGAAGATCACCCCCGAGGAGCTGGCCGGGCTGCGCGACCTGCACGCCTCGATGGCCGGCGACGCCGCGCACGGCAGGTACGACCGGCTCGGGGAGCAGAGCGCGCGCTTCCACCTGCGCATCGTGGACATCGGCGGCCCCGCGTTCCTGGGCGCGCACGCCAGGGCGGTGCGCAACAGCTTCCCCGTGCCCGCCGAGGCGTCCCTGTGGCTGGACGAGACGCAGGTCAAGGCCCAGCTAGAGGCGCACGAGGGCATCCTGGCCGCCCTGGAGTCCGGCGACGCCGCCACCGCGGAACGCGTCATGATCGACCACGTGCGCCGCGCCGGGGAGCACCGCAAAGAGCACTGACCGCATACGTACGTCACGGCCTCCCGTGACAAACATCAGCGTTCGCCGCCGCTCTATTGCCACGCGATGGCGACTGTTGCACGATGGCGGCTCAAGCGGTCTGGCACCTGGGAGGCAACGACTGTGGCGGACGCGTGGATATTGCATCCCGACTATCGGACTCCTCCGGTCCCCACAGGCGCAGGCATCGACGCGGGTCCCTGGCGGCACCCCGACGGCCAGATCATGAACGGCACCTACGAGCGGACGCTGCCCGGACGCCAGGTCGAGGTCGTCACCGTCTGGTACGGCCACGCGCTCAGCCACTGGCGCGGTCCCCGCATGCCGCGCTTCAGCAGCCCGCTGGTGTCGGCCTGGAACCCGGTGCTGGCCCAGGGACTGGCCGTCACCCCCGGCTCCCCCGCGCCGTACCGGGACGAGCTGTGGTGCGACCGGTGGATCGCCGACGCCCTGCTGTACGGGCGCAAGCCGTACGGGACGTTCACGCTGCCGGCGGACGAGGCGCTGCGCTGGTTCGCCAAGAGCGGCGGGACCGGGCTAGTGTACCACGCGGAGCCGGCGGGCCGGCTGATCAGGGTGGTGGCGGGCACGGCGGAGCGGTACGCGCAGCTGTTCGACCTGGACGCGCTGATCGCCGACTACCGTGACGCGCTGCCGCCGGAGCTGGCCGAGCGGGAGGTGGCGGCGCTGGAGGCGCACCGCGGCCACTCCCCCGCCCTGCGCTACATCCTGGTGGAGCACGGCGAGGCCTGCTTCGCCCAGGCCCCGCTGTCGATCCGGGGCCTCACCCTCGGCTACCCGCCCCGCGAGACCGCCGCCCGCATCGCCGCCGCGGGCGTGCCCTGACCGCATCCCCGCTGACGTCCGTGACGGAAAGAGGCGTGGACCGCTTCGTCCTAGGATGAGGGGAATATCCCTTCCACCCCGGAGGCCCGCTGTGACCGCGACCGGAACGGCCCTGCCGGGCATCAAGGGTGTGCTGTTCGACCTGGACGGCACGCTGTTCGACCATCGGGGCGCCGCCGACGCCGCGATCGTCGCCTGGGTGTCGGCGCACTCGCCCGGCCATCCGCGGCTGGCCGAGGTCGCCCTGCTGTGGGCCGCGTTCGAAGGACCGTACCTGGCGATGTGGCAGGCGGGCGAGTGCTCGTTGGAGGAGCAGCGCCGGCGGCGGCTGCGCGCGCTGTGCCAGGAGCTGTCCGTGCCGGAGCCCGGCGATCTGGACGCGGCCTACGCCGATTTCGCCGAACGCTACCGGCAGCAGTGGACGGCCTTCCACGACGCGGCGCGGGCGGTGGCGGAGCTGGACGGGCTCGCGCTCGGGGTGCTGACCAACGGGGCGCAGCGGATGCAGGAGGCGAAGGTCCGCGCGATCGGGCTGGCCGGCCAGGTCGGGCCGGTGCTGACGGGCGAGGTGCTGGGCGGCCACTTCAAGCCGTCGCCCGCCGCCTACACGGGCGCCGCGGCGGCGCTCGGGCTGGCGCCGGAAGAGGTGCTGCTGGTGGGCGACGACGTGGGCAACGACGTGACGGGACCGGCGGCGACCGGGATGCGGTCGGTCTGGCTCGACCGGCTCGGCGTCGAGTCGCCACCCGCCGGGTTCCCGCGCATCACCTCTCTGGCCGAGCTGGCGCCGCTCATCCGCTGACCACGCAGAACCGCCCGGCTACCTGGGCGCCACCTCGGCCAGCGCCGAGTGGTCCAGGTCGAACCCGCCCACATGCGCCAGATAGTCGCCCTTGGCCAGCGGGTCGCCGAGGTACACGCCGCCGGCCTGGCGCACCAGCAGCGCCCCCGCCGCCACGTCCCAGGGATTGGCTTTGGTGCCGTACGCGGCGTCCGACCAGCCTGCGGCCACGTGCGCGAGCTTGAGCGCGGCGCTGCCGGGCCGGCGCACGGCGGAGAACGACTTCAGGAACCGCCCGTAACGCCGCAACGCCGCCTCCATGTCCACCTCCATGTCGAGGGCCGTCGGATAGCTCGTCAGCAGCATCGCCTCCCGGTCGTTCGAGGCTCCCACGCTCCGCAGGGGCGCGCCGTTGCACCAGGCGCCCTCGGTCGAGGCGCTGAACTCGTCCTCGCGCACCGGGTCGTACACCACGCCCGCCACCAGCTCCCCGCGCACGGCGGCGGCGACGGACACGCAGAAGAACGGCAGCCCGGTGGCGAAGTTCGCGGTGCCGTCGATGGGGTCGACGTACCAGACGAGGTCGCCGGAGCCGGTGGAGCCGCCCTCCTCGCCGACGATCGCGCTCTCGGGCAGGTGGGAGGTGATGACCGCGCGGATGATCTCCTCGGCGGCGTGGTCGTGCTCGGTCACGGGGTCGTGGAAGTCGTGTTTGGTGGCCACGTCGGGCCGGGATCTGAACGCCTTGCGCAGCCGCGGCCCGGCGGCTCTGGCCGCCTCGACGGCGATGCCGAGCAGGTGTGTCACGTCCATGTCTTCTCCAGCGCGGGGTCCGGCAGGTCGTAAAGTCATCAGGACCCTCTATGCCCACTTCACGCCCGCGCACCAGCCGCCGCCCTCCCCCCGCCCCGTCGCCGTCCGCCCCCGAAGCACCGTCCCGGGCTCAGCGGCGCAGGGCGGTCTCCCGCTCCATGCGCGACAGCTTCTCGGGGTTGCGTACGGCGTAGAGCCCGGTGATGAGGCCGTCGTCGACGCGCATCGCCACGACGGAGTCGAGCTCGCCGTCGAGCCGGACGATCAGCGCCGGGTGGCCGTTGACCTGTGCCGGCAGCAGCGACGCCACGTCGGCGATCCTGCCCAGCACCTCGGCCACCCGGTCGGCTCCCAGGACGGGCGCCAGCGCGGCCCGCTTGATCCCGCCACCGTCGGTCAGCAGGACGACATCCGGTGCGAGGACGTCGAGCAGGCGTTGCAGATCGCCCGTTTCGATCGCCCGCTGGAACGCCGTGAGCACGTCCCGGGACTCGGCCGGGGAGACGACTTCGCGTGGCCGGCGGGCGGCGACGTGCGCCCGTGCCCGGTGGGCGATCTGGCGGACCGCAGCCGGGCTCTTGTCGACGGCTTCAGCGATCTCGTCGTAGTCCAGGTCGAACACCTCGCGCAGGACGAACACCGCGCGCTCGGTCGGCGCGAGAGTCTCCAGCACCAGCAGCATGGCCATCGAGACGCTGTCGGCCAGCTCGACGTCCTCGGCCACGTCGGGCGCGGTCAGCAGCGGCTCGGGCAACCAGGGGCCGACGTAGGACTCCTTGCGCCGGCCGAGCGTGCGCAGCCGGCCCAGCGCCTCCCGGGTGACGATCCGGACCAGGTACGCACGCTGATCCCGCACGGTGCCGAGATCGACGCCCGCCCACCGCAGCCAGGCCTCCTGCAGGACGTCCTCGGCGTCGGCGGCCGAGCCGAGCATCTCGTAGGCGACGGTGAACAGCAGGTTGCGGTGGGCGACGAAAGCCTCGGTGGCGGAGTCCACGCGGTCGTCCCGGCCCATGCCCCCGCCGCGATCTCCGGGCGTGGTCTGCGACGTACCGGCCATGGGCGACTCCACTTCACTCTCGACTGTGTCACCCACCAGACGCCGGACCGCGCCGTTTTGTGACACCCACGATCGGTGGCGCACGTCACATCACCGCCCTGTCACAGGGATCGGGTCGTCGGCATCTAGTGGTCATGAGTTCAGCGCTTGAAACCCTTCGCCGCGACTTCGGCGGCGACATCATCGAACCGGAAGCGGCGGAGTACGCATCGGCCGGCCGCTCGGTATTCGCCTCGGGCAGTCCGGTCTGTGTTCTGCGGCCCAAAAGCGCCGGGGACGTGCAGGCGGGTGTCAGATTCGCGGCCCGCGCAGGGCTTGTGCTGTCCGTGCGAGGCGGCGGCCATGCCTTCGCGGGCTTCGGCACCAACGACGGCGGCGTCGTGATCGACCTCAGCCTGCTCGCGAACGTCGAGATCATCGACAAGGAACGTCACCTCGTGCGGATCGGTGGCGGCGCCACCTGGGGGCAGGTCGCGGCCGCCCTGGCCCCGCACGGCCTGGCGATCTCCTCGGGCGACACCAAGAGCGTCGGCGTCGGCGGGCTGACGTTGACCGGCGGCATCGGCTGGAAGGTCAGGAAGTACGGCCTGGCCCTGGACAACGTGGTCGCCGCGGAGGTGGTCACGGCCGGCGGAGAGGTCGTCCGTGCGGACGCGGAGGAGAACCCGGAGCTGTTCTGGGCCATCCGCGGTGGCGGCGGCAATTTCGGGATCGTGACCGCCTTCGAGTTCGCGGCACACCCGACGACAGACGTCTTCTACGGCAAGATCGCCTTCCCGGCCTCGGAGGCGGCCGCCGTGCTCCAGGGATGGGCGGACCATCTCCGCACCGCTCCCGAGGAGCTCACCTCCATCGCGTACTTCGCCAATCCGTTCGCCGGCGGACCTGAGGCGCCGGTCGAGATCCAGGTCGCCTTCGACGGCGACGACCCGGAGCTCGCTGCCGAGGCGATCGACCCGATCCGCCGCCTCGGCACGGTGATCGCCGACGACGTCGCGCTGAAGCCCTATGCGGACACGCTCGTGGACGGCGCGGTCCCGCCGCCCGGCATCCGGCTGGTCACCCGCAGCGCGTTCGTCCACAAGGAGTCGGTGCCGGCGGTCCTTCGGATCCTTGCCGAGGCCGGGGCGTCGGAGGGGTCGCCGTTCATATCGGTTCGCAGCGTCGGCGGTGCGGTGTCCCGAGTCCCCGGCGACGCCACCGCCTACGCGCATCGCCGGGCGGAGCTGATGTTCGTGACGACCACCGCGGGTCCGCCGCCGGTCGTCGAGGCCGCTCGTCCAGCTCTGGAAGCGATCTGGCGAAGACTGGCGCCGCACGTCGACGGCGCCTACGCGAACTTCCTCGCTTCCGCCACCGCGGAGGACGTCGCCGCGATCTATCCGGCGGAGACCTATGAGCGGCTCGCGGCGATCAAGCGTCAGTACGACCCCGGCAATCTGTTCGCCCGCAACCACAACGTCCGGCCTCGGTAGTCCTTGCGGCGCTCGGATCATTTGTCAGGACATTCTGACCTGGGCTAAGCTGATCAGCATGACCGCGAACCTGGCCATCGACCTGGATCGATCCAGCCCCGTGCCGCTCTATTTCCAGGTCGCCGAGCAGATCGCCGAGGCGATCCGGCGAGGGGACCTGGCGCCCGGCTCCCGGCTCGACAACGAGATCCTGCTGGCCGACAAGCTGGGCCTGTCGCGGCCGACGATCCGCCAGGCCATCCAGTATCTCGTGGACAAGGGCCTGCTGGTGCGCAAGCGCGGCGTGGGCACACAGGTCGTGCACGGGCAGGTCAAGCGCTCGGTCGAGCTGACGAGCCTCTACGACGACCTGCGCAGGGCCGGCCAGGAGCCGGCCACGCAGGTGCTGGCCCTCGAGCCGCGCCAGGTCGCGGAGGAGGTCGCCCCCATCCTGGGCGTGGAGCCGGGCACCGAGGTCCTCTATCTCGAGCGCCTGCGGTTCGCGGCCGGGGAGCCGCTGGCGGTCCTGCACAACTGGCTGCCGCTCGGCCTGGCCCAGCTCACCGCCGCCGATCTGGAGAGCCGCGGCCTGTACGAGCTGCTGCGCGCCGCGGGCGTGCGGATGCGGGTGGCCAACCAGCGCATCGGCGCGCGGGCCGCGACCCAGGCGGAGGCCAGGCTCCTGGAGGAGCGCCGCGGCGCGCCGCTGCTCACCATGCTCCGCACCACGTACGACGACCAGGGCCGGGCCGTCGAGCACGGCTCACACATCTACCGGGCCTCGCACTACTCCCTCGAGGTCACCCTCATCGAGCGCTGAGGCGGCCCGCCGCTTGAGGTAGAGCGTGGTGCAGATCCCGAACACCACGGCCACCCCGAGCCCCACCCAGGAGAAGCCCTTCAGCCATTTCTCGGCGACGAGCCCGAGATAGTAGATCACCGTGGTGGTGCCGCCCGCCCACACGATCCCGCCGAGCACGTTGGCGACGGCGAACTTCCAGTACGGCATGCGCAACGCCCCCGCCAGCGGCCCGGCGAGGATGCGCAGCAGCGCGATGAAGCGGCCGACGAAGACCGCCCACACGCCGAACCGCTGGAAGTACTGCTCGGCCCTGGCCACGTGCCGCGGGCCGAAGTGCTTGGGGAAGCGCCGCCCGAGCCGCTCGAACAGGGGCGCGCCGCCCTTGCGACCGATCGCGTAACCGGCGGAGTCCCCCACGATGGCTCCGGCGCTCGCGCACACGCCCACCCAGACCGGGTCCACCACGCCCTTGGCGGCCAGGATCGCGGAGCTGACCAGCACGATCTCGCCCGGCAGCGGGATGCCGAGGCTCTCGAACCCGATCACGAGCGCGACCATGGCGTAGAGCCATCCGGCCGGGATGGCCTCCAACCACACGTCGATATGCACGCGCGCCACCCTAGCGCCGCCGCATCACCACAAGGACCGCCGTTGAGAGGTGGCCCCGGACGGCGTCACAGCGGCCTCAGGGTGTTGTCCCAGAAGTTGTCGCGCACGACGGCGGCTTTGCGGCAGTCGGTCCATGCCCCGTACGCGCCGCTTTTCCCGGAGAAATTACGGCCGAAACGATTTCCGATCACGCGGTAGGCGCGGCTGCGGTCGCGCGGGCAATAGAGCGTGTACGCGCCGCCGGCGAGCAGGTTGTTCTCGACGAGCACATTGGCGTTGTTCGTGGGATGGCTGATGATCGCGGAGGTGCCGCCGGGCGCGTAAATCGTGTTGCGCATGATCCGGATGTTGGAGCCGCCGGCGAGCTGGATGCCGTCGGCGTGCCCCGTGGCGCCCTCATAAAGGTCGTGGATGTAGGAGTCGAGCACGCTGGTGGTGTCGTCGATGTCGAAGCCGTTCTCGCAGCCGTGGACGTTGAGCCGCCTGGCGGTCGTCCCGTACGAGCCGACGCCGGTGGTGTTGTGGTTGCGGCAGTCCACCTCGACGTCCTCCAGCAGCAGACCGCCGCCCTTGTACGTCTCGATGAAGCTGCCGATGGCGTAGTGGCCGGTGCAGGTGACCTTGGAGCGGCGGATGGTCACGTTCGGCGCTTTGACGAGGACGCAGCCCCGGATGTCCTTGCCCTCGATCACCGCGCCCGCCTTGGTGACGGTGAGATCGCCGTTCACCACCTTTAATTTCGTCCCGGCCGGAACCCCGGTGTTCGTGGCGTCGGGATAGCCGCACTGGCTGGGTTTCAGCGCGCAATTGACCGGCCGTGTGCCCGTATTCGGCGGGGCGGCCTGTGCGTTTCCGGTGGTGCCCAGATGTGTCGTGGAAATGATCAGCAGCAGCGCGGCGGCAGCGCGCGGGTCGAACGGCATGATCGGCTCCGGTGAAGGCCGGTAATGGGGACGTCGCACACCATAGAACGCAGCCAACTCAACGGGCTCGAAAATGCGATTTTCCATCTATATGTAGGTCACTCCCCCACGTCCGGGTCCACGGGCATCCGATGGTTTCGGTCCTGTTACGTTCGTAGACGCCCCATCCGTAACCCTTGGCAACACGGCTCCCGGAGACCTAAGGTGCAGTGCAATGCCACACATTACTGGGATGGTTCATGACGTCTAAGCAGGTCAAGCCCCTGGCCGGCGCCGTGCGCACCGCGTCCGGGGCCGTGCGGCCGGTGTCCGGGGTGCGCATCACCGGCGGTCTGCTCCACCACTGGCAGCGCCGCAACAGCACGGACACGATCCCGCACACCATCGAGCAGCTCCGCGCCGCGGGCAACGTGGCCAACCTGAGCCGCCTGCTGGAGAAGGACCCTGCCCCGTATCAGGGCCGCTACCCGTTCCTGGACACCGACCTGTACAAGACCCTCGAGGGCCTGGCGTACGAGCTGGGCGACGGCGACACGGCCACCGGGGAGTTCTTCGACGAGGTCGTCGGCCTGCTGGAGCGGGTCCAGGCCGAGGACGGCTACCTCAACTCCTTCTTCCAGGACCCGGCGGCGGCCAAGAAGCCGTGGGAGGACCTGACCTGGGGGCACGAGCTGTACAACCTGGGCCACCTGATCCAGGCCGCCGTCGCCGCCAACCGGAGGATGGGCGACGACCGGCTGCTGCGCGTGGCGGTGCGCTTCGCCGATCTGGTGCTGGGCAGGTTCCGGGACAGGGGCATCTGCGGCCATCCCGAGGTCGAGATGGCGCTGGTCGAGCTGTTCAGGGAGACGGGCGAGCGCGGCTACCTGGACATGGCGGCGGCGTTCGTCGACCGCAGGGGCACGGGGCAGCTCGAGCACAAGATCTTCGCCGGCGACTACTTCCAGGACCACGTGCCCTTGCGCGAGCTGCCGTCGGTGACCGGGCACGCCGTGCGCATGGCGTACCTGGCGGCGGGCGCGGCCGACGTCTTCCTGGAGACCGGTGACCGGTCGCTGTTCGAGGCGCTGGAGCGGCTCTGGGACGACATGGTGGCGACCAAGCTGTACGTCACGGGCGGCCTGGGCAGCCGGCACTCCGACGAGGCCATCGGCGACAGGTACGAGCTGCCGTCCGAGCGCGCCTACAGCGAGACGTGCGCGGCCATCGCCGTCATGCAGTGGGCCTGGCGCATGTTCCTGGCCACCGGCGGCGCGAAATACCTCGACGTGTTCGAGCGCGTGCTCTACAACGCCTACGCCGTGGGCCTGTCAGCGGACGGCAGGGCGTTCTTCTACGACAACCCGCTCCAGCGCCGCCCCGACCACGAGCAGCGCAGCGGCTCGGAGCCGGACGGCGAGCCGCTGCGCCGCGCCTGGTTCGGCTGCCCGTGCTGCCCGCCGAACATCGTGCGCTGGATGGCCCAGCTCGCCGACTATGTGGCGGCCGAGCGGGACGGCGCCGTGCTGGTCGCCGCCTACACGCAGGCCAGGATCCAGACGGCCGAGCTGGAGCTGGCGATGCAGAGCGCGTACCCGTGGGACGGCGACGTGCGCATCGCCGTCGAGCGGGCCCCCGACGGGCCCTACGGGCTGGTGCTGCGGATCCCCAGCTGGGCCAGGAACGTGACAATCACCGTCAACGGCGAGCCCTGCGAGGCGCCGGAGTCCGGCGGCTGGGCCACCCTGCACCGCGCCTGGTCGGCGGGCGACGAGGTGCGCCTCACCCTGCCCATGCCGGTCAGGGCGCACGGCTCGCACCCCTACCTCGACGCCACCAGAGGCGCGGTCAGCCTGGCCCGGGGGCCGCTCGTGTACTGCGTCGAGCAGCACGACAGCCCGCAGGCCGCGGTCGACGACCTGGTGGTCGGGGCCCACGACGCCGTCGGCGCGGACATCGAGCGGCGGGAGGAGGCCGTCGTGCTGCGCGTGGACGCGAGCGCGGCGCCCCCGCCCGCCACCGAGCTCTACCCCGAGCTCCCCCTGGACGAGACGTACCCGGAGACGAGGGTCGCGGCGACCTTCGTCCCCTACTTCCTGTGGGGCAACCGCGGACCCCAAGCCATGCGGGTCTGGGTCAGGACCCCCTGAACCAACGGAAAGAAGGCAACATGAGGAGATCTGCGGCGCTCGCGAGCGTCACCATGACCGCCGTGCTGGCGCTCACCGCATGTGGCGGGGGCGGCGGCACGGCGGGCGCGGGCACGAGCACCTCGAGCGGGCCGGGCGCGCCCGCGGCGACCGGCGGCACCGTGCGCATCCTGGCCAAGGCGGACTTCTCCCACCTGGACCCGGTGCGCGGCTGGGACGGCGGCGTCAACAACTTCTACCGGCTCATCTACCGAGGGCTGACGATGTTCGGCGCGGGTCCGGGCGCCGAGGGCACGAAGGTCGTGCCCGACCTGGCCACCGACACGGGCACCCCGTCCGACGGCGGCAAGACCTGGACGTTCAAACTGAAGGACAACCTGTTCTTCGAGGACGGCACGCCGATCAACAGCGAGGCCGTGAAGTTCGGCTTCTCCCGCACGTTCGACCCGGAGGCCGGGATCGGCTCCCCGTACGGGAAACTGCTGCTCGACGCGCCGAAGGACTACAAGGGCCCGTACCTGGACGGCGACCTGAAGACCATCGAGACGCCCGATGACAAGACGGTCGTCTTCCACCTGAAGAAGCCCTTCGCCGACTTCCCGAGCGCGCTGGCGATGGTCAACTTCACGCCTTTCCCCAAGGGCACGGGGGCGGGCGCGGCGTTCGACACCAAGCCGATCGCGAGCGGGCCGTACAAGGTGGCGAGCTACCAGCGCGGCGCCTCGCTGAAGCTGGTGCGCAACCCGCAGTGGAAGCGTGAGACCGACAGCGTGCGGGCGGCCAAGCCGGACGCGTTCGAGTGGACGTTCGGCCTGGACCCGGCCACGATCGACGAGCGCATGCTGGCCGGGCAGGGCACCGACACCGACGCCCTCGGCCCGTCGATCCAGGCGGCGACCGTGGCGCGGGTGCAGCAGCCGCAGATCAAGCAGCGCACGCTGTCCGGCCTCAACGGCTGCACCACGTACATGGGCCTGAACACCACCAAGAAGCCCCTGAACGACGTGCGGGTGCGCCAGGCGATCAACTACGCGATCAACAAGGACACCGTGGTCGCCGGGATGGGCGGCGGCGCCCTGGCGGCCAAGGGCACCTCGATCCAGCCGCCCACGATCGCGGGCCGGGTCGACTACGACCTGTACCCGCACAACCCCGAGCAGGCCAAGAAGCTGCTGGCCGAGGCCGGCCTGGCGGACGGGTTCTCCCTGACGCTCGACACCCGCCCGGATCCGAAGATGGCGGCGGTGGCGGTGGCGATCCAGGACGCGCTCAAGCAGGTGAAGATCGACGTCAAGATCAACAACATCGACACCTCGACGTTCTACGAGGTCATCGGCACGCCGGCGCAGCAGCACGACGCCGCCGTCACCGGCTGGTGCCCCGACTGGGCCTCCGGCGCGACGTTCCTGCCGCCGCTGTTCGACGGCCGCAACATCACCGCCAAGGGCAACTCGAACCTCGCGCAGATCAACGACAAGGGGATCAACCAGCGGATCGACGAGATCGCCGCGATGACGGACGTCAACCAGGCCAACGCGGCCTACGGCGAGCTGGACAAGGAGATCATGAAGCTGGCGCCGGTGGTGCCGCTGGCGTACGAGAAGCTCATCCTCCTCGTCGGCTCGAACATCGCGGGCGCCTACCAGTCCAACTCGTTCTCCGGCGGCATCGACCTGATCTCCGTCGGACTGGCGAAGCCGTCGAAGTAGATGACCGTCGCAGCTCTTTCCCCTGCCACGTCGGGCCGGCGGGTCGCGGGCGCGCTGCTGCGTGATCGGGGCGCGGTGCTGAGCACCGCGTTCCTCACGCTGATCGTGCTGATGGCGATCTGCGCGCCGCTGATCAGCGCGATCACCGGTCACGGGCCGAACGACTTCGACACCGCCGCCGTCAACACCGACCTGGGCGGGGTGCCGCACGGGTCTCTCGGCGGCATCAGCGCCGACCACCTGCTGGGCGTCGAGCCGCAGAACGGCCGCGACATCCTGGCCCGCATCGCCTACGGCGCGCGCGTCTCGCTGCTGATCGCGGCCTCCGCCACGGCGCTGACGACCCTGCTGGGCGTGGTGCTCGGCATGCTGGCCGGGTTCTACCAGGGCTGGGTGGACCAGGCGATCTGCCGGGTCATGGACTTCCTCATGGCCTTCCCTGCGCTCATCTTCATGATCGCGATCCTGTCGTCCCTGCCGCAGGGCAACCGGTCGGTGCTGCTGGTCGTGGTGATCAGCGTGTTCGGCTGGCCGTACCTGGCGCGGGTGGTGCGCGGGCAGACGATGACGCTGGTGAACAGGGAGTTCGTGGAGGCCGCCCGCGCGTCGGGCGCCTCCACGGGCGCGCTGGTGTTCAAGGAGATCCTGCCGAACCTGCGCAGCTCGCTGATCGTGATGACCACCCTGGCCGTGCCCGGCTACGTCGGCACCGAGGCGGGGCTGTCGTTCCTCGGCGTCGGCGTGACGCCGCCGACGCCGTCGTGGGGTCAGATGATCGCCAGCTCGGTCGGCTGGTACGCCGTCGATCCGATGTACTTCGCGATCCCCGGCGCGTTCCTGTTCCTCACGGTGCTGTCGCTGACGGTGCTCGGCGACCGGCTGCGGGCCGCCCTCGACGCCGGGGAGGCCTCCTGATGGCGCGTTACCTGGCCGGACGGCTCGCCGGGGTGGCGCTGATCCTCTTCCTGGTGTGCCTGTTCACGTTCATCATCTTCTTCACGCTCTCGCCCGACCCGGCGGTGATGATCTGCGGGAAGACGTGCACGCCCGAGCGGATCGACCAGATCCGCGCCGTGCTGGGGCTGGACAAGCCGTTCCTGACGCAGTTCTTCACCTTCCTCGTCGGGATCTTCGCCGGGCGCGACTACGGCCAGGGCGCGAACCTGGTGCACTGCGCCGCCCCGTGCCTGGGCTACAGCTTCCAGACCAACCAGTCCGTGTGGGACATGGTGGTGGAGCGGCTGCCCGTGAGCGCCACGGTCGCGATCGGTGCCGCGGTGCTGTGGCTGCTCATCGGGATAGCCGCGGGCCTGCTCAGCGCGGTCAAGGAGGGCACCTGGTGGGACCGCACGGCCATGGGGCTGGCGCTGGGCGGCTCCAGCATCCCCAACTACGTGCTGGCCCTGGCGCTGCAGTACGTTCTGGTGGTGCAGTTGCAGGTGCTGCCGTTCCCCCAGGCGGTGGCGTTCGGCGACGATCCGGTGGTGTGGTTCCAGTCGTACCTGATGCCATGGGTCGTGCTGGCCACCGTCTACGCCTGCCTGTACGCACGGCTCACCAGGGCGAACGTGATCGACACGCTGGCCGAGAACTTCATGCGCACGGCCAGGTCCAAGGGGCTGAGCCCGGCGCTGACCATGCGCAGGCACGCCCTGCGCCCGGCGCTGACGCCGATCGCCACGATCTTCGGCATGGACTTCGCCGGGCTGCTGGGCGGCGCGCTGATCACCGAGACGGTCTTCGGGCTGAACGGGGTCGGCAAGATGGCCGCCGACTCCATCGCCAAGAACGACCAGCCGGTGATCATGGCGGTGACGCTGCTGGCGGCGTTCTTCGTGGTGGTCGGGAACCTGGTGGTGGACCTCGTCTACACGAGGCTGGACCCGAGAGTGAGGATCACGGCGAAATGAGCGAACTGCTTGTCGTGGAGGACCTCACCGTCACCTTCCCGACCACGCGCGGCCCGGTGGACGTGGTCAAGGGCGTGTCCTTCACGGTCGGAGGGGACGAGACGGTCGGCATCGTCGGCGAGTCGGGCTCCGGCAAGTCCATGACCAGCCTGGCGGTCATGGGGCTGCTGCCCAAGGGCGCCCGCACCAGCGGGAGCATCCGGCTGGACGGCGAGGAGCTGCTCGGCCGCCCCGATCGGGACCTGCGGCGGCTGCGCGGCGAACGGATGTCGATGATCTTCCAGGACCCGCTGTCGTCCCTGAACCCGTACTACACGGTCGGCCTGCAGATCGAGGAGATGTACCGCGCCCACCGCGGCGGCTCCAGGAAGGCGGCCAGGAAGATCGCGATCGAGGCGCTCGAACAGGTGGGCCTGCCGGACGCGGAGCGGCGGGTGGACTACTACCCGCACCAGTTCTCCGGCGGGCAGCGGCAGCGCATCATGATCGCCATGGCTCTGGTCTGCTCCCCCGCGCTGCTGATCGCCGACGAGCCGACCACGGCGCTGGACGTGACCGTGCAGGCGCAGATCCTGAAGCTGCTGGCGGGCCTTCGGCAGGAGAGCGGCATGGGCATGGTGTTCATCACGCACGACCTGGCCGTGATCAGCTCGATCGCCACCCGCGTGCTGGTGATGCGCCAGGGCGAGCAGGTCGAGTACGGCACGGCCGAGCAGGTGTTCGCCGAGCCCGCCCACGACTACACCCGGATGCTGCTGGAGAGCATTCCGCGCATCGACGATGAGGTGATCGCATGACGCTGCTGCGGGCCAAGGACCTGACCAAGCGGTTCGTCTCGCGTGGGCCGCTGGGCGCCAAGGCCGAGTTCACGGCGGTAGACCAGGTCAGCTTCGACGTACGCCTCGGCGAGACGCTGGCGGTGGTCGGCGAGTCCGGCAGCGGCAAGTCGACGACCGCCCGCATGATCGCCAAACTGATGGACCCGAGCGAGGGCACGCTGGAGTTCGACGGCGCGGACGTCACCCACGCCAAGGGGGCCGACCTGGCCCGCTTCCGCGCCGACGTCCAGGTCGTCTTCCAGGACCCGTTCTCCTCGCTCAACCCCCGCCACACGGTGGAGCGGATCCTGATGGCGCCGCTGGTCTACCAGGGCATCGCGCCCAACGGCAGCCGCCGGGCGCACGCCAAGGAGCTGATGGAGCGCGTCGGGCTGAACCCCGACCACTCCCTGCGCTACCCCGGGCAGTTCTCCGGCGGGCAGGCGCAGCGCATCGGCATCGCCCGCGCGCTGGCCGTCAACCCCAAGCTGGTGATCTGCGACGAGGCCGTCTCGGCGCTGGACGTGTCGGTGCAGGCGCAGGTGCTGGAGCTGCTGCGGCGGCTGCAGCGCGAGAGCGGCTTCAGCTACGTGTTCATCGCCCACGACCTGGCCGTCGTCCGGCAGATCGCCCAGCGGGTCGCGGTGATGAGCAAGGGGAAGATCGTCGAGCTGGGGGACACCGAGCAGGTGTTCGGCGATCCCCAGCACGAGTACACGCGGACGCTGCTGGCGGCCATCCCCCGCATCAACCCGGAGTGGGACCGCCGCAGGAGGGAGAGGCTGTGATCACCGCGACCTACACGATTCCCGGGATGCGGGTACGCGACCACGTCGTGGAGGTGCCGCTCGACTGGTCCGACCCGGAGGCCACGATCAGGGTGTTCGCCAGGGAGCTGGTGGATCCCACGCGGGACGCCGACGACCTGCCGTGCCTGCTCTACCTGCAGGGCGGCCCCGGCGGCAAGGGGCCGCGGCCGGTCGGCACGTCGGGCTGGCTCGGCAAGGCGCTGGAGACGTACCGGGTGATCCTGCTCGACCAGCGGGGCACGGGCCGCAGCTCGCGGATCGACGGGCGGGTGATGAGCGCGCTCGACCCGCAGGAGGGCGCCGACTACCTGGCCCGCTTCCGCGCGGACTCGATCGTGGCCGACGCCGAGCACCTGCGCAAGACCGTCTTCGGCGGCCGGCGCTGGTCGACGCTCGGGCAGAGCTACGGCGGCTTC
The DNA here is from genome assembly GCF_044466425.1 of Nonomuraea sp. NPDC049400. Classification (NCBI taxonomy): domain Bacteria; kingdom Bacillati; phylum Actinomycetota; class Actinomycetes; order Streptosporangiales; family Streptosporangiaceae; genus Nonomuraea; species Nonomuraea sp. NPDC049400. Next base: position 267,391 of record NZ_JBITMP010000011.1, on the reverse strand, counting down.
CTGACGCTGACGTACCTGTCGAAGGCGCCCGAGGGCCTGAGCGCCTGCTACGTGGCGGGCGGGCTGCCCTCCCTGGACCCCGACGCCGCGGAGGTCTACCGGCGCACCTATCCGCGGGTCGCGGCCAAGAACGCCGAGTTCTACCGCCGCTACCCGCATCACGTGGAGACGGTGGCCCGCCTGGCCGACCGGCTGGCCTACGGCGACGTGCTGCTGCCCGACGGCGACGTGCTGACCGTGCGGCGGCTGCAGTCGCTGGGGATCGACTTCGGCATGAAGCCGGGCTACGAGCGCATGCACTGGCTGCTCGACGAATCCGCCGAGCTGCCCGAGACGTTCCTCCACCAGGTGCTGGCCCGCTCCTCCTACGCCGACAACCCGCTGTTCGCCGCGCTGCAGGAGAGCATCTACGGGTCCGGGCCCGGCGCGACGGCCTGGGCGGCGCAGGTAGAGCGCCCCCGGCACCCCGCCTTCGCCGAGGACGCCAGGCCGCTGCTGTTCACCGGCGAGATGATCTATCCCTGGATGTTCGAGGAGATCCGCGCGCTGCGCCCCTTCCGCCCCGCCGTCGAGCTCCTCGCCGCGCGCGCCGACTGGCCCGTGCTGTACGACCTGGACCGCCTGGCGGCCAACGAGGTGCCGGTGGCGGCGGCCGTCTACTTCGACGACATGTACGTCGACTCCGGCCTGCAGCTGGACACCGCCTCCCGGGTCGGCAACACGCAGGCCTGGGTCACCAACGAGTACGAGCACGACGGCATCGGCGAGGAACGGGTCTTCGCCCGGCTGACCGGCCTCGTGCGCGACATAGGAGGAGGAATCACCGGTGAGTGACGGCAAGCCCCCCAAACTGACCGAGATCCCCGCGTTCGTCGACTACATCTCCCAGGGCTGGGACGCCCCCGCCCGCACCCCGGCGCTGGTGCCCGGCGCCGCCGAGGCCGCCGCCGCCCACCGGGAGCGGCTGGCCGCCGCGCTGCCCGGCAGGACCGTGGTGGTGAAGGCCGGCCGGGCGCCCGTACGCAGCAACGACACCGCCTACGACTTCCGCGTGGACAGCGACTTCTACTGGCTCACCGGCTGCGCCGTGGAGAACGCCGTGGCCGTGATCGCCGACGGCGCCGCCACCCTCTACCTGCCGCCGCCCGCCCGCCCCGGAGAGACCGGCTTCTTCGCCGACGCGGCGTACGGGGAGCTGTGGGTGGGCCCGTCCCCGTCACTCGCCGAGTGGTCGGCGGCGCTCGGCGTCGACGTGCGGCCGCTGAGCGACTTCACGGACTCCTCCGAGCCGCAGGACGACCTTCCACGCGTGCTGGCCGAGCTCCGCATGATCAAGGACGAGTGGGAGATCGGCCGGCTCCGCGAGGCCGTGGACCGGACGGTCGAGGGCTTCGCGGCGGTGCTGGCCGAGGTCCCTGCGGCCGTCGAGGGGGCGGGCGAGCGGTGGCTGCAGGGCACGTTCGACCGTTACGCCAGGGCGTACGGCAACGGCCCCGGCTACCCCACCATCGTCGGCAGCGGCCCGCACGCCCCCACCCTGCACTGGGTGCGCTGCGACGGCCCCGTGCTGCCCGGCGACCTGCTGCTGCTCGACATGGGCGTGGAGGTACGCAGCCACTACACCGCCGACGTCACCCGGACCTTCCCCGTCTCGGGCGCCTTCTCCCCCGCCCAGCGGCAGGTGCACGACCTGGTGGAGAAGGCGCACCGGGCGGGCATGGCGCAGGTCGGCCCCGGCCGCCGCTTCACCGACTTCCACCACGCGGCCATGGAGGTCATCGCGCGCGGGCTGGACGACTGGGGGCTGCTGCCGGTCTCGGTGGACGAGGCCCTGTCGGACCACGGCCAGCACCACCGCCGCTACCTGATCTGCGGCATCGGCCACCACCTGGGCCTGGACGTGCACGACTGCGCCCAGTCCCGCCCGGAGGCGTACCAGGGGGCCGTCATGGAGCCCGGGATGGTGCTCACCGTGGAGCCCGGGCTGTACTTCCACGCCCACGACCGCACGGTCCCGCCGGAGCTGCGCGGGCTCGGCGTGCGGATCGAGGACGACCTGCTGGTCACCGCGTCCGGCACGGAGATCCTTTCCGACGCCCTGCCCATCGACGCGAGCGGCCTGGAACGCTGGGCCAAGGAGGCAACCACGTGACCTTTCGGCCCTTCCAGAGGCCCACCCACCGATGACCGGACGGCGCCTCCAGCACCGCACCCGCCGATGACGGGGCGAGCGGTGCGGGCGCCGCTCCGGCGGGGTGTGATGCGGCCGAGCTCGGCGCAACCCGCGCGTCCGGGGAGCGAGGAGGCGGCACGCGCTCACTCAGAGGCGCTGTAGCGGGCCTGGCGGGCGGCTGCCGTGAGAGCGGCGGCGCGGGCGGCCTCGGTCGGTGTGAACGGCAGTTCCGGCCGCCGGATCAGCAGGGCGCGGTCCGGGTTGACGGAGATCACCATGGTGGTGTTGAGCTCGGCCCCCTCGTCCACCGTGTCGCCGGGCCGCCGCCACTCGACCTGCGACACCCGCAGCAGCTCCGCCATCGCCTCAGGCAACCGGTCCGGATCCGCGCTCACCCGCTGCGCCAGGACGAGGGCCTGCACGCCGGGGTCGGTGAGGTCCTTGACCTGGGCGGGCACGATCACCACGTCGTGCCCGCCCGCCTCGGTCAGCGCCCCTGCCAGCGCGTCGAGCGCCAGCCCCGGCGGCGCCTCGATGACGAACTCGTCCAGCGCGTCACACCCGGCGGGCGTGATGGCGCTGCTGCCGGTCGGGGCGATGTGCAGCGCCAGGATGTTGCAGCCCAGCCGCCCGAACGCCCCCGCCACGGTGGCGAGCCGGCCCGGCCGCTCCACCACCCGCATGCGGATGCGCCACAACACCATGGGCGAGCCCGCGCCGCCCTCCACGGGCAGCGGGGCCGGCTTCCGTACCGTCCTGCGGCCCAGCCGCCTGTGCAGCGCGGCTCCGGCGATCAACGCCGCCCCCAGCCCGACCAGCACGACCGGTCCCGGTTCGTGGTGGCCGAGCAGGGTCGCGAGCAGGTGCGCCAGGCCGACCGCGAGGAACAGCGCGGCCAGCTCGGCGACCTCCCGCCGCCAGGAGCGCCGGTTTCCGTCCAACTCCTTGGGTGCATCGCTCATGCCGCCCAGTGTGTCCGCGGCTTGTTACCCGATCACGAACGGCGCGGTTGCGGCGGCATTAAACCGCCTTCACCGCATGACCCGTACGTGACCCGGCTTCAGACCTTCTCGACCTCGATGACGAGCGCCGTGGCGGGCCGCAGAGCCGGGGCGGGCAGTCCCAGCTCGCCCAGGACCGCGCCGGACAGCCGCACTGGGCCGGCCATCCACTGCGGTGTCGTCCACTGCGGCATGTTCGACGCGGGGGTCTTGGGCACGGCGACGCGCACCTCGTACGTGCCGGCCGGGTCGAGCCCCGGCAGGCGCAGCGGCGCGGGGCCGATGGTCACCCTCGAGGTGAGCTGGGCGTAGGCGAACACGCCGCGCTCGGGCAGCACCACCCCGTGCAACAGCGCCGTCGGGTCGGGATGGTCTGCCCGCACCACCCGGCCCGCGTGCAGCACCGGCCGCAGCCGCTTGTGCAGCGCGATCCACTCGGCCAGCTCCTCCAGCTCCGCCTCGCTCGCCGAGGTCAGGTCCCATTCCACGCCCATGTGCCCGAACAGCGCGGTCGCGGCGCGGAAGGCCAGCGGCAGCGAGCGCCCCGTGATGTGGTCCTGCGGGGCGCCGACGTGGCTGCCCATCCGCTCCGGCGGCACGAGCAGCCCGGTCCAGCGCTGGATCGCCTGCCGGTCGAGCGCGTCGTTGCTGTCGGACGTCCACACCCGGTCGGTGCGGGCGAGCACCCCGTAGTCGATGCGCGCGCCGCCCGAGGAGCAGGACTCGATCTCCAGCTTGGGGTGGCGGGCGCGCAGCTCGTCCAGCAGCCGGTACGCGGCCTGCGTCTGCGCGTGCACCCCTGGCACCCCGTCGTGGACGGGCTCGGCGATGTCGCGGTTGTGGTCCCACTTGATGTAGTCGAGCTCGTACTCGCCGACCAGGCTGTCCAGGCGCTCGAGCAGATAGTCGTACGCCTCGGGCCTGGCCAGGTCGAGCACCTGCTGGTTGCGCTGCGGCGGCGGCATGCGCCCAGCCTGGCCGAGTACCCAGTCGGGGTGCGCGCGCAGCAGGTCGGAGTCCGGGTTGACCATCTCAGGCTCGAACCACAGCCCGAACTGCATGCCGAGCTTGCGCACATGCTCGGCCAGCGGGTGCAGGCCGTTCGGCCACACGCCCTCGTCGACGTACCAGTCGCCGAGCCCGGCCCGGTCGTCGCGGCGGTGGCGGAACCAGCCGTCGTCGAGCACGAACCGCTCGATGCCCGCCGCCGCGGCCTTGTCGGCCAGCTCCAGCAGCCGGTCGAGACCGTGGTCGAAGTAGGTGGCCTCCCAGTTGTTCAGCGTGACGGGCCGGACCGGCAACGGCAGGGCGGCGCGCAGGTGGTCGTGGAGCCGGGCGCTCGCCTCGTCCAGGCCGCGGCCCGACCAGGTGAAGTACACCAGCGGCGTGCGGTAGCTCTCCCCCTCGCCCAGCACGATCTCGCCGGGCTCGAGCAGCTCGCCCGCCGCCAGCAGCGCCGGGCCCTCGGGCACCCGCTCGGCGTAGTGGATGTGGTTGCCGCTCCAGCCCGCGTGCACCGCCCATACCTCACCGCCGCCGAACCCGAACCCGGCGGTCCCGGCCACCAGCAGCCCCGTGCCGTCGTGCCCGGTCCGGCCGCGCCGGTTCTCCCTGGACCACACGCCCTGGGCGAACGCCGTGCGCTGGGGCACCTTCTCCAGCGCCCACCGCCCGGTGAAGTCCAGCAGCTCGCCGGCGCGCGCCGGCACCGGCAGGGCGCAGGTCAGCCCCTCCAGCCGGTACGGCGTCGCGGCGGTGTTCGTGACCGTGTGCCGCAACGTCACCAGCCCGCCGGCGTCCATGGCCAGCTCGCTCACCAGCTCAAGGCCCGCCCTGGCGTCGGAGGCCACGACGGTCACCGTGCCTCCCCGGCCGGGCGTGGCGTCCACGTCGAGCCGGTCCAGCGTCCACCGCACCGGCCAGTGCTCGCCCGCCCGGCCTCCCGACAGGCCTGGCCGGCCGTACCAGCTGTCTCCCTGGGCGGGCAGCAGCGGCAGCGCCGGGGTCAGGGACGCGAGCGCGGGCGAGAGGTCGGACCCGGTGGCGGGCCCGAGGTCGGCGCCGAAGTGGCGCACCCGCGGCAGCCCGGACCCGTCGAGGACGAGGGCACTGCCTGCGGCGGAAAGGATGAGGGGTGTCAAGTCGGGCTCCTCACTCAGCAACCGCTGATCGATACGACGCGAACCTACAGGAATGAGGCACTTGCCCTGATCGCGGGGCCACCCCTCTGGAGGGGCGTCTGGCGGCTTGCCGTAGCCGGAGGTCAACCGAGGTCGTGCGCGCCGCCCAGGACGGCGCGCAGGTCGTCCTGGGTGGGCGGTTTCGTCCACGTGAGCCCGGGACCGCCGGCGGCGATCAGGCGCGGCGCGACGTCGCGCAGCAACGCCTCCGCCGTGGCGTCCGGCTGCTTCTCACGGGCCTCCCGGTAGAGGCCGAGCAGCCTGGCCAGGTCCAGCATCATGGTGTTGGCCTCGCCGGTGGCGACCTGCAACGCTCCAACCGCCTCGGCGGCGGACCAGGCGCCCTCGGGGCAGACGACCTCGCGCACCGCCTCGGCGAAGCGGGCCCGGTCCATGCCGTCCACCTCGCCGTCCAGCCAGTCCTGGCGCAGGTGCAGCACGCCGGGCCGCTCCACCGCCGCGAGCTGGGCGACCAGGGTGGCGACCGCGCCCTGCGGATCGTGCAGGGCCGCGTCCCCTCTGGCCGCGAAGGCGTCGGCGAGCCGGTGCAGGGAGATCAGCCGGGGCGGCTCGTACGTCATGAGCACCCCGCGCCACACCCCTGCCCGCAGCGGGTAGGCCCGCAGGCCCTCCATGAACGCGGGCTCGGCCTCGGCTGGGATGCCGAGGTCCACGTCCATCTCGAACGTCTCGTCGGCGCCCCCGCCGACCGGGTCACGGCGGAGCCACCAGACCACCACGCCCACCACGACGGCGGCCAGCACCGCGACTGCGATCCACACGATGTCGTTGCTTTCCCCTCGTACCTGACAGCGGTAGCAGCGTAGTGTCACCGGCCACGATTAAGGGGCATTTATCCGCATAAGATCCGCGACGTCGCACGGGCGCCCGGCGTCACGCCAGTGTGATGTTTCTACATCTGGGTGACCAGAATTGTGTTCCCGAGGATTCCTCTTGTCCTCCTGCATCACCGTTCACGCCTGACCGGACATGTACACTGGGAGTCAACCACCGTCGCACTAAGTGACGAGTCATGGCATCTGGTGCCCAAGGCAAGGGCTGGCCCGCGCAACCGGCAGGAGGTTCCCGGCCCTGACAGAGCGCGGAGCCTCAATGGAGCCACTTCACCTGACCACCAGCCACCGCAACGGGACCCTGACCGTCAGCGTGTCCGGAGAGCTCGACATCGCCACCACCGAGCAACTGCGCGGCTACCTGCTCGGACTGCTGCGGGAGGCGGCGAGCGCCCGGCGCAGGCAAGCCACGCTCGTCGTCGAGGTGAGCGGGCTCACCTTCATCGACGCCGCCGGGATCGGCGCCCTGGTCTCGGTCCGCAACCACGCCGTGCGCCAGCGCATGCCGATGCGCCTCGCGGGCGTCCCGCCGACGATGCGGCGGCTGCTGCGGATCACCGGCCTTGAGGGCCATCTCACCTGACCGCCCTTCACCTGTAGGTTGTCAGGCGTGATTCAGGTTCCTGATCAGATACCCCTGAAGCTGGAAGACGGGTTCGAGCGCGTCAGGCGGGAGCTCGGCCTGCCGGGCGACTTCCCACGCGCCGTGCTCGACGAGGCCGCATGGGTGGCGCGAGTGCCCCGGCTCGACGCCAAGGACCTGTCCGACGTTCCGTTCGTCACCATCGACCCGCCCGGCTCGATGGACCTCGACCAGGCCGTCCACCTGGAACGGCTGCGCGGCGGCTATCGCGTCTGGTACGCGATCGCCGACGTCGGCGCGTTCGTGCGGCCCGGCGGCGTCATCGACGCCGAGGCCCGCGCCAGGGGCGAGACCGTCTACCTGCCCGCGGGCAAGGTGCCGCTGCACCCGAGGGTCCTGTCGGAGGACGCGGCCAGCCTGCTGCCCGGCGCGCTGCGCCCGGCCGCGGTGTGGCGGATCGACCTCGACGCCGACGGCCGCACGATCGGCGCCGACGTGCAGCGCGCGCTCGTCCGCAGCCGCGAGCGCCTCGACTACGCCTACGTGCAGGCGGCCGTCGACACGGGCACCGCCGACGGCGTGCTGGGGCTGCTGGCCGAGATCGGCCGCCTCCGGCTGGCCCTCGAGCGCGAACGCGGCGGCGTCACACTGCCCACCCCCGAGCAGGAGGTGGTCCCCGACTCCGACGGCGCCTACCGGCTGGAGTTCCGGCTGCCGCTGCCCGCCGAGGCGTGGAACGCGCAGATCTCGCTGCTGACCGGCATGGCCGCGGCCGCGATGATGCTCGACGCCGAGATCGGCATCCTGCGCGTGCTGCCCCGGCCGCACGTCGACGACCTGGCGAAGGTCCGCAGGGTGGCCCGTGCGCTGGACGTGCCGTGGCCCGACGGGGCCTCCTACGGCGCCCTGGTGCACGACCTGGACCCGAAGAACGCACAGCAGGCGGCGTTCCTGCATGAGTCGAAGTTGCTGCTGCGCGGCGCGGGCTATGTGGCCTTCGACGGCGCGCCGCCCAAGCTGGCCGAGCACGCGGCGGTGGCGGCGCCGTACACGCACGTCACGGCGCCGCTGCGGCGACTGGCCGACCGGTACGCGACGGAGGTGTGCCTGGCCGTCGCGGCCGGCGAGCCGGTGCCGTCCGACATCCGTGCGGCGCTCCCGGGCCTGCCCGGCATCATGACCACGACCGGGCGGCGGGCCGGGGCGGTGGAGCGGGCGTGCGTGGACCTGGTGGAGGCGTTCCTGCTGCGGGAGCGGATCGGGCAGGCGTTCGAGGCGGTGGTGATCGACGTGGACGAGCGGCGCGGGGGCGGGCAGGTGCAACTGGCCGACCCGGCGGTGATCGCCCGCTGCGACGGCCCGCTCCCCCTGGGAGAGCAGGTCACGGTACGCCTGACGCAGGCGGACCCGGCGACCCGCGAGGTCCGCTTCACGCTGGCGACCTGACCCGTGGAGAAGCCGCGCGCGGACGCCCCGCGCGCGGCTCCTGGCCAGGCGTCACTTCTTCAGCGGGGTCCACCCCGCGCCCACACCCATCAGGTGCAGCGCGACGCAGAGCAGCCCGGCGGTGCCGAGCGTGGTGACCGTGATCACGCTGCCAACGGCGAGGCCGGCGATCGCGAAGATGAGCGCGAGCACGAACAGCAGAGCGGCGACGAGGGCGAACATGGCTACCTCCGAACAGGGCCGGCCCGGACGCCGCGACATCCGAGGGGACTGGCCTCGGCGGGTGCGTCCGAGGATGTCTCTGACATGGGGATTTCCATCGTCATGGGCCGAAAAACTGTCCCGAAGGTGACGATGTGTGAGCGTATGACAACAAGATCTTGACCGACCGGTCAGTTCACATCCGTGGTGGACCTGGCGCGGGCGAGCCGTCATGACGGTAAAGGTTTGCCGTCGCCTCAGGTCACGCCCGCCACCATAGGGCGGGGGCATGGTCTACCTCCGCATCACCTGACGGGCCGGCCTGGGGATCGGAACGGCGCGGATAATTCGACGCGGCCTTTTCCTCCGGCGTTCGCGGGACGGCCGGGCCGCTTTACCCGCATTCGGCTTTTGACCGGGAGAACCGGTTGCCAGACAGAGGAGACGGCAGAAAACTCCGCCGCCCGCGGGGAGGGCCGTTCCGCAATATGACCGTGCATGTCAGGGGCATAGCAGAGCGTAGTTGAATACCCTCCAGCCATTCTTGAAACGCGCTTCAGCGCAATCTCTGGCTGCCGAGACTTTTGCCTCTGCCGGATGACTCCGACCACCCCCGCAATTAGCTTGAAAGTGATCCCCGGGCCATATCGATGGTCTGCATGCGACCGATACGGCCTTCCGAGTCCGGGCACCGCCCGGAGTTCATCGCAAGAGGTGGTCTCATGAGCAAGACCCGCACCCTTCTCGCCGCTTGCGCGATGACGGCCACGGCTGTCGTCGCCCCTGAGGCCGTTGTCGTCCCTTCGGCGGCATCGGCTCAAGCTGCCACCGCGACCCAGCACATCATCGATCCCGGTAACGGAGGCGGAGGCGGCGGCGGTGGAGGCAATGGAGGCGGCGGTGGCGGAGGCGGCGGACGTAACGGCGGCGGCGGAGGCGGCGGCGGCGGCGGCAACAACGATAACGGCGGCGGAGGCGGCGGAGGCGGCGGAGGCGGCAACGGTGGCGGAGGCGGCGGAGGCGGCGGACGTAACGGCGGAGGCGGCGGAGGCGGCGGAGGCGGCAACGGTGGCGGCGGCGGTGGCGGAGGCGGCGGCGGTATCCGCGATGGCGGCGGCGGCGGAGGCGGCGGAGGCGGCGGCGGTCAGATCAAGAAGAAGAAGAAGAAGCGCGGTGGCGGCGGTGGCGGCGGTGGCGGCGGCGGCGGAGGCGGCGGCGGAGGCGGCGGAGGCGGCGGCGGCGGCGGCGGTGGCGGCGGCGGTGGCGGTGGCGGTGGGCGTCGGTGACTGACCCATCACCCGTAGAATAAAGGGGGCCGCACCGAGTCTCGGTGCGGCCCTCTCACGATGCGCGCCGGGTCGGTCACGTGGCACGGGAGTGGGTCAGCGGGTGCGACCGGGCACGTGCGACGCGCTTCAGGCGGATGCGGTCCGGCGGCCGGGGCACGGGCGACAGCTCCACCACCCGCGCGCCCTCCGGCACGTGCCGCAGGTCGTGCGTGATCAGGAGCGTGGTCCGGCCGGCCATGAGCCCCCACAGCGGCTGCATGACCTGCGCGGCCGTGGCCTCGTCCAGCCCGGTCATGGGCTCGTCGAGCACGAGCACCGGCGTGTCGCGCAGAATGGCCCTGGCGATCGCGATCCGCTGCCGCTGCCCGCCGGACAGCAGCCGGCCGCGCTGTCCCACCGGGGTGTCGTACCCCTGGGGCAGTGCCTTGACGAACTCGTGCACGCCGGCCGCCCGCGCCGCCCTGATGACCTCGTCCAGCGAGGCGTCAGGCCGCCCGTAGGCGATGTTGTCGCGTACCGATCCCGAGAACAGCAGCGTCTCCTGGTGCAGGATCGTGATGTTCTCGCGCAGCGACTCCCGCGTCAGTCCCCGGATGTCGGCCCCGTCCAGCAGGATGCGGCCGGCGTCCGGGTCGTAGAACCGCAGCAGCAGCTTGACCAGTGTGGACTTGCCGGCCCCGCTGGGCCCGGCCAGGACGACGACCTCGCCGGGCGAGGCGGTGAACGTCAGGTCCCGCAGCACCTGCCGCCCCCGCCTCGGGTACGTGAACCCGACCCGGTCGAACTCGACCAGGCCCCGGCTCCTGCCCAGGGACACGGCGTCGGGGGCGTCGGTGACGGCCGGCCTGGCGCGCAGGATCTCGATGACCCGGTCGGACCCCGCGGCCGCCTCGGACACCGTCAGCGCCAGCTCGCCCAGCGCCTGCACCGCCGGGTACAGCAGTGCCAGGTACGCCGCGAAGGCCAGCAGGCCGCCCAGGGTCAACCGGCCGGCGGCGATCTCCCAGGCGCCGAACCCGAGGATGACGATCAGGCAGACGGTCTCGATGATCTGGACGGCGGGGCCGTACAGGCTGGACAGCCAGGCCTGCGCCATGTTGGCGCGCAGCCACGTGCGGCCCTCCCTGTGCAGGCGCCGCGACTCGGTCGGCTGCCGGTTGTAGGCCTGCACAAGTGGCTGGTTGGCCAGCCCTTCCTCCAGGACGCTGTTCATGGCCCCGTTGCTGTGGCGCTCACGCGCCGCCGCGGTCCTGAACCTGGCCGCGAACACCTTGGAGACCACCAGGAACAGCGGGATCAGCGCCATCGTGACGAGGGCGAGGTCCCAGCGGATGAAGAAGGCCGCCCCGGCGAAGAACACCACGCTGGCACCGGTGGTGAGCGCCTTGACCAGCCCGGACCCGACGAGCTCCTCGATGGCCTCGATGTCGTCGGTCAGCCGTGCCATCAGGTCGCCGAGGCGCCGGTTCTCCGAGAAGTCCGGCGCCAGCGTCTGCAGGTGCGCGTACACCCGGTCGCGCAGGGCCAGCAGGAACCGCTCCGCGCCCAGGGCGGTGGCGTACGTCGCCGCGAAGGACGTCACCCCGGCGACCGCGGCGAGCCCGAGCCAGGCGAACGCCGGAACCCAGAACTCGTCCAGTTGCCGGGTGGCGAGCACCCGGTCGGTGATGTGACCGAACAGGCGGATGGCGGCGACCTCGCAGAGCGCGGCCAGGACGGCGAACACGACACCGGCCGCGAACAGCCGCCGCAAACCGCGGGTGTCCGGCCAGAACTCGCGGAAAGTCCGGCGAATGGAAATCGCCGGTGCGAGTTCGCGGCCGGAGACAGTCAATGAGAGCCGGCGGCTGTGCCGCCGGCCCTCACGGGTGTTCGACACCCTCACCTAGCACCCCCACCACCATCTGCGGCGGCACCCGTCCGACCACTTACGGCGACAGCAACGCCGGCGGCGGTGACAGCCCCAACCCTGCTTGTAGTCGATGCGTGCGAGCTGAGTGCCAGCCATGATTCCTCCCCCGTTTGGTGACTTGCACAAATCGCACGTTATCACCAGATTTGCGATAAAGCAGCAGAGTTCGACAATTCAAAAGAGACTTGACCGGTAAAACCAGAAGGCAACGGCCATTCGGCGCGGCCGTTAAATCACTTGCAAACGAACACAACCGCTGATCGGAGTCACGGAAATGCCAAGGATGCTACTAAGAACTGGTTCCAAGGATGTATTTCACTCGATACTTTGGTCCGATGGATCGGAGGGCTCCGGCCGGGATCATTGACGCATGGCATTCATCGGCGTCATTCTCATGATCCAGGGCTTCGGCGGCCTCATCGCCGAGCACGTCTTCGGCCGCAACTTCGGCCTGCTCCACCACTGGCTCCAGGGCACCGCACTGACCACCGTGAGCGTCATGGTGGGCATCGCGGGCCTGGCACTGACGATCTCCGGCGTCCGCAAGGAGTCCTAGTGCCGGGCTCCGGCCTGATGACGGCGGCGCCGGGCTGACCAGCACAGGATGCCGGACCCGTGGCGCCCGCCCCGGCGCGGGTGGCGATGCCGGTGCCGGTCGGCCATCCGGGCGGCGCTCACCTGGGCGCCCTCCAGTGCGGCCACGACGCTCTGCACGGCAAGGTCGAAGGGCGCCAAGGCTCATCGACGGAGGACTGCGGGCGTGGCACTCGCCTCAGTCGGGCTCCCTTTCGGGCGGGACCAGGTCGGGTCGCTTCGGCCACTTGATGCCGGGGTTGGGCGCGATCACATCGGATGGCTGGTCCGGCCCCTTGATGCCGGTGCTCGGCGCGACCACCTCCGGTGGCCGGTTCGGCCATTTGATGGTGGGGCTGAGCACCTCGGGCGGCTTCTCCGTCCATTTGAAAAGGGAAGCTCTACGCCGCTGCTCGGCACGTCTCTTGCCTGGCCCCTTCTGACGAAGGCAGCGCTTCGGCTTCTTCTCCACCCTCTTTTTGCAGGGAGCCGCGTGGTCCATCGCGATGGGCTCCTGAGCAGCGGAAATGACCGCGGCCGAGGCGGATGCGGCTGTCCCGGCAGTCGCCATCGACCCGCCGGCCAGGCCGACAACGAGCGTCGAGGCAAGCAATGGAGTTCGTTGCTTGCCAAGCATTGACTTTACTTCCGGAGTGAAGCCCTTTCGTCCTAGAAATAAACGGTACGCCGGTAATCGAATGCTACGAAGTACTTATAGTGCTTGTTGCCTGGGCCTGGGTAAGATCTACTCAGGTGAGCGAAGAGTAGGCCACCACGCCGCGGCGCATCGCGTCGATCGCCTTGCCCGCCGTCTGCTTGATCTTGCTGCCGTCCGGAGCCGCGTTGCCGAGCTGGCTGAGCAGGTCCATGAGCTGCTTGATCCACCGCACGAAGTCGCCGGCCGCCAGCTCGTTGCCGTTGATGCCGTCCATGAGCACGGCGTCGAGGCTGTGCCCCTTCGTCCAGCGGAACGCCGCCCAGGCGAACCCCAGATCGGGCTCCCTGATCGTGGACAGCCCGTGGTCGGACTCGATGCCCTCCAGCTCGCCCCACAGCCGGATCATCGCCGTCAGCGCGTCCTTCGTGCTTCCTGCGGGGACCTTGGGGCGGCGCGCGTCGTCGGACGCCCGCGACTCGAACACCAGCGCCGACACGCACGCCGCCAGCTCGGCCGGGTCGAGCTCCTCCCACAGGCCGTTGCGCAGGCACTCGGCGGTCAGCAGGTCGAGCTCGGTGTAGATGCGGCCCAGGCGGCGGCCCTCGTCGGTGACGGTCTCGCCCTCCAGGTAACCCAGCTGCTCCAGCACCGAGCAGATGCGGTCGAACGTACGCGAGATGACGTACGAGCGGCTCTCGACGCGGCGGCGCAGCCCCTCGGTCTCACGCAGCAGCTTGTAGTAGCGCTCGGCCCAGCGGGCGTGGTCCTCGCGCTCGTCGCAGCCGTGGCACGCGTGCTGGCGTATGCGCCGGCGCAGCTCGTTGACCTCCTCGTCCTCCACCGTGTGGTCGCGCGCCCTGACCGGCTTGCCCAGGTCGCGGTCGCCGATCTTGGCGAGCAGCGTGGAGACGAGGTTGGCACGCTCCTTGGGCGAGCGGCCGTTGAAGTTCTTCGGGATGCGCAGCTTCTCGATGGGCTCGACCGGGACCGGGAAGTCGGCCGCGTCGAGCTTCTTCACCTGCTTGCCGATGGTCAGCACGAGCGGGCTCGGCCCGGTGCCGGCGGCACGGCCGCGCGGGTTGCGGCCGGGGTCGAGCACGATCGCCAGCCCCGCCCGGCGCCCGCCGGGCACCCGGATGACGTCGCCCGGCTCCAGCGCCTCCAGCGACCGCACGGCGGCCGCCCGGCGGGCCGCGCCGCGCTGCCTGGCCAGCTCCGCCTCCCGGTCGGAGAGCCTGCGGCGCAGCTCCGCGTATTCGGGGAAGTCGCCCAGGTGGCACGTCATCGCCTCCTGGTAGCCCTCCAGTGCCTCCTCGTGCTTGCGCAGCTGCTTGGCCAGCCCCACGACCGCCCGGTCCGCCTGGAACTGCGCGAACGACTCCTCCAGCAGCGTCCTGGCCCGCTCCCTGCCGAACTGGCCGACGAGGTTGACCGCCATGTTGTAGGAGGGCTGGAAGCTGGAGCGCAGCGGGTAGGTGCGCGTCCCGGCCAGGCCCGCCACCGACAGCGGGTCCATGCCCGGCTGCCACAGCACCACCGCGTGGCCCTCGACGTCGATCCCCCGCCGCCCGGCCCGCCCGGTGAGCTGGGTGTATTCGCCGGGCGTCAGGTCGGCGTGGGTCTCGCCGTTCCACTTGTCGAGCTTCTCGATCACCACGCTGCGGGCCGGCATGTTGATGCCCAGGGCGAGCGTCTCGGTCGCGAAGACGGCCTTGACCAGGCCGCGCGTGAACAGCTCCTCCACGACCTCCTTGAACGCCGGCAGCATCCCCGCGTGATGCGCGGCCAGCCCGCGCTCCAGGCAGTCACGCCACTCCAGGTAGCCCAGGACGGCCAGGTCCTCATCGGGCAGATGCGCGGTGCGCTCGTCCACGAGCTGCCTGATCTCGTGCCGCTCGCGGTCGGAGGTGAGCCGGATCCCGGCGTACAGGCACTGCTTGACGGCGGCGTCGCACCCGGCGCGGGAGAAGATGAACGTGATCGCCGGCAGCAGCCCCTCGGCGTCGAGCTTCTCGATCACCTGCACCCGGTCCGGCGGGCGCGAGCGCTGCGGTCTGCCGTAGCCGCGCCTGCCGCGACCCGCCATCAACCGCTCGGCGTCGCGCGTCACCCGCATCAGCGTGGGGTTGATGCGCAGCGTCAGGTCGTCGTTCATGAACATGTCATAGACGCGGTTGCCGACCATCATGTGCTGCCACAGCGGCACCGGACGGTGCTCGTCGACGATCACCGTGGTGTCGCCGCGCACCTCGCCCAGCCACTCGCCGAACTCCTCGGCGTTGCTCACCGTCGCCGACAACGCCACCAGGCGCACCGACTCCGGCAGGTGGATGATCACCTCTTCCCAGACCGCGCCGCGGAACCGGTCGGCCAGGTAGTGGACCTCGTCCATGACCGCGAACCCGAGACCGCCCAGCGTCGCGGACCCGGCGTACAGCATGTTGCGCAGCACCTCGGTGGTCATGACCACGATGGGGGCGTCGCCGTTCACGCTGTTGTCGCCGGTCAGCAGGCCGACCTTGGCGGTGCCATAGCGTTTGACCAGGTCGTTGTACTTCTGGTTGGACAACGCCTTGATGGGGGTGGTGTAGAAGCATTTGCGGCCCTGCTCCAAGGCCAGGTGGACGGCGAACTCGCCGACGACCGTCTTGCCCGACCCCGTGGGCGCCGCCACCAGCACCCCGTCGCCGGCCTCCAGGGCACGGCAGGCGTCCAGCTGGAAGTCGTCCAGCTCGAAGTCGTAGAGACCTCGGAACGATCTCAGCGCGCCCCCGTCGTCCCCGTGTCTCTGACGGAAGGCCGCATAGCGTTCCGCTGGCGTTGTCATACCCGCCAGCCTACCGAAATCGCCATTCCGGTCCGTCCCACCGGAGTACGCCAAGGCCCTTCCAGCCGCGCCGACCCGGCGCCTTTACAATGTAGATTTCAAACGAGGACCCGCAGCGCCCCAGGTCGGACCGCACAGTGCACCGGCGCCGGCCCGACGCGTTCACCGTCGGCGTAGGCGATCACGTCGGAAGCCTCCAGCCGCACGCTGCGCACCCGCCGCACCGACACCGCAGGGTGCCCCACGTGCGTCCCCCGGTAGACGCTCGGGAAGACCCGCAGGAACTCGGCCTTGGACACGGCGTCCAGCATCATCACGTCCAGCAGCCCGTCGTCGGGCCGCGCGTCCGGGCACACCCGCATCCCCGCCCCGTAGGAGCGCGTGTTGCCCACGGCGACCAGCATGACGTCCCGCTCGACGACCTCCTCCTCGTCCAGGGTCACCCGGAACGGGATGGGCCGGAAGGAGCGCAGCTCCTCCACCATCGCCACCACGTACCGCCCCATCCCGGGCGGCCAGGTCCGCCGGTTGGCCCGCTCGTTCACCCGGGAGTCGAACCCGCAGCACACCACCCCGGCGAAGAGCTCATCGGCGGACCCCGCCACGATCCGGGCGGCGTCGACAGCGCGCGACTTCATGCGCAGCACCGTGCGGGCCGCGGCGACGGGGTCCTTGCAGGGCAGCCCGAGCGCGGCCGCGATGTCGTTGCCGGTGCCGGCCGGGATGATGCCGAGCGGCACGCCGGTGCCGGCCACGGCCTGCACGGCCAGGTGGACCAGCCCGTCGCCGCCGAAGGCCACGAGCGCGTCGGGGCGTCCGGCCACGGCGGTGCGGGCGCGTTCCAGCGCGTCGGCGGCGTCGTCGCCGACGATCACCGACAGCTCGGCCCCTCCGGCGCGCAGCCGGCGCGCCACGGGCTCGAGCATGCGCAGCGTACGGCCGCCGCGGGCGCTGGGGTTGACGAACAGGGCGAGTCGAGGGGCCACGCCCGGAACTTATCGCCTATCGCGTGGAACCGGAATCCTCCCCGCGTCGCTCGTCGTCGAGCGGGACGGAATCATCCCCGGGCCGCTCGTCGTCGAGCGGGGCGGAGTCCTCCACCAGCGGCGAGGCCTCGTCGTCGGACAGGTGGGAGAAGTCCTCCGTGGCGGGCATGCGCTTCTCGCGCATGAACATGAAGAACTCGGCCAGGAAGTACAGCACGACCATGGGCGCGGCCAGCGCCATCATCGTCAGCGGATCGCCGCCGGGCGTGATGACCGCGCCGAAGACGAACATGGCGAAGACCACCCAGCGGCGGTTCTTCTTGACCGTGGCGTGGGAGAGCACGCCGATGATGTTGAGGAACACCAGCAGCAGCGGCAGCTCGAACGAGACGCCGAAGATGATGATCATGATCAGCACGTAGTTGACGTACTCATCGATCTGGATGATGGCCACGGCGTCGCTCGGCGCGAACCCGAGCAGGATGGCCAGGCTGGTGTCCATGATCACGTATGCCAGCGCGGCGCCGACCATGAACAGCGGGATCGCCAGCCCGAGGAAGGCGATCGAGTAGCGCTTCTCGTTGCGGTAGAGGGCCGGGGTGACGAAGGCCCAGATCTGGTAGAGCCAGACGGGTGAGGACACGACGACGCCGACCATCGCCGAGACCTTCAGCGTCAGGAAGAAGGACTGGAAGATGCCGCCGTAGGTCAGCGTGCACTCGCCGACACGCAGCTGCTGGGCCTGCGGCGTCTCGCAGAACGGCTCCTTGATGAACGCCCAGACCGGATCGAAGACGATCCACCCGATGATGATGCCCACGACGACGGCGATCGTCGCGATGAGCAGCCGGTTGCGCAGCTCGCGCAGGTGCTCCATGAGGGGCATGCGGCCCTCAGGATCAGGCGCGGGCTGACTCGACCGTTTGAGCAGCGCCATCTAACAGTCCAGGTGAGAAGGAGGGATGGGGGTCAGGCGCGCTTGTCGGCCTGGGAGGCGGCGCTGGCGCGCAGCTTGGCGGCCTGCTCCTCCAGCTGCCTGGCCTGCTCCTCGGCGGAAAGCGCGGGCGCGGCCTGGATCTGCGGCGCGGGCGCGGGCGCAGGCTGCGGCTGGGCGGCGGGCTGCGCCTGGACGGTGTGAGTGTCGTCGTCGTCCTCGCGGAGCTTGGCCGTCTCGGACTTGAAGATGCGCAGCGACCTGCCGACGCCGCGGGCCATCTCGGGCAGCTTCTTTGCGCCGAACAGCAGGACGAGCACCAGTGCGATGATCAGAAGTTCGCCGACTCCGAGTTGCGACATGAAACGCCCTTTTCTAGCGAGTGCCTTTTTTCAGCCCCGATCGTACGCTGCCAGGGCCGTGGTCTCATCCCCCTGGTGCGACAATCTGGACAGCCTCGGCTCCAGCTGCGCCGTCGCCTCGGCGATTTCCCCCTTCAGAGTACGTGCCGCCACAACGACACGGGCACCCGCGAACCCGAGCACCGCCAGCCCGCCCACGCACAGCCCGACCGCCACGTAGATCCACGTCATGACTGGTGAGCGTACAGGGCCAGGGCGCGCTCGGCCTCCTGCCGTACGGTCTCGGCCATCTCGGGCGGCGAGACGACCCTGCCGGTGTCGCCCAGGCGCAGCGCCAGCTTGAGAATCCAGTCCTCGTCGCGGGCCCGCAGCGCCACCCGCAGCCGCCCCTCGCCCAGCTCGGTGACCTGCTCGCACGGGTAGTACTCGGCCACCCACCGCCCGGCGGCGCTGAGCTCCAGCTCGACCAGCTCGTCGGTCGGCGAGGGCCGGAAGACGCCCCGGGTGACGTCGATGGGCTCGGCCTCCTCCGGCGGGTCGGCGGGCACGTCGAGCACGTCCACGCCGAGCATCCGGTCGAGCCTGAACAGCCGCATCGCCTCGGCCCGGTAGCACCACCCCTCGAGGTAGGTGCGGCCGTCCACGACCACGATCCGCGTGGGGTCGACCTCGCGCGGCGTCACCTCGTCGCGCCCTGGCACGTAGTAGCGCAGCGACAGCCGCCGGCCCCTGGTGAGGCCCTCGCGCACGCGCGGCAGGGCGTCGGGAGCGGCGTCCACGTCGACCGCGAGCTGGCTGCTGACGGTGGCGGCGCCCTCGCCCGCGGCCCGCTCCAGCTTGGCCACCACCCGCGGGAGCGCGTCGCCCGGCACCTCGGCGAGCTCGGGGGTGGCGGCCAGCATGCGCAGGGCCACCAGCAGCGCGCTGGCCTCGTCGATGCCGAGCCGCAGCGGCCTGGCGATGGTGTCGGCGTTGTCGATGATGATCTCGCCGCCGTCCCAGGACACGTCGATGAGGTCGCCCGGGGTGTGCCCGGGCAGGCCGCACATCCACACGAGCTGCAGGTCGTCGATGAGCTGCTTCTCGCTCAGCCCGAACACGCCGGCCACCTCGCCGACCTGCGCCCCCGGGTGGGACATCAGGTACGGCACCAGCGCCAGCAACCTCGGCAGCCTGTCGGCAGAGCCGCTCATGCGCCCTCCTTCGTCGGTCGCATGAGCGGACCGCTGCTGTGTCTATTGGTTCGTCCGCTCCGCTCTCTCACGCCATTGCCCCTTTCAGCCGGCGGATGACGGCCTCGCGGGCGTCCGGCGGCTCGGCGACCTGCACGTCGGCGCCGAGGCTGGCCATCCAGCCGGCCAGGCGTTCCGGGTCGGAGAAGGGCAGCTCGGCCTCGTCCCACTCGCCGTCGCCCTCGCGTACGGCCGTGGCCAGCTGGCGCAGCCCCTCGCACGTCCCCCGGCGTACGCGGACGACGGCCACGCGCTCGTCCGTCGAGTCGTCGGGAAAGCCGACCATACCCCGTAGATCGACCCCTTCTGGCACCTCGAACGCCCCCGCCTTGCCGACGACGGTGACCTGCCCGGTGATCCGGCTGAGCCGGAAGACGCGCGGCGCGCCCCTGTCATGGTCGAACCCGGCGAGATACCAGCGGCCGTTCCTGCTGACCACGCCCCAGGGCTCCACGGTGCGGGAGCGCACGTTCTCGCTGCCGGCGCCGCGGTAGTCGAAGCGCACCACGCGCCGGTCGCGCACGGCCTCCCACAGCGCGGGGAAGGCCGGGTCGCGGGTGTCGACCCGCAGCTCCAGCGCACTCCCGCCGATGGACCCGCCCACGGGCTGGTCGGTGGCCACGCCGCCGGCACGCAGCTTCAGCAGCGCCCCGGAGGCGGCCTCGGCCAGGCTGGCCCGCTGCCAGACCTGCGCGGCCAGGCCCAGCACGGCGGCCTCGTCGGGCTCCAGGGTGATCTCGGGCAACTCGTAGGACTGGCGCTCGATCCGGTAGCCCGGCTCGTCCTCCCAGGGGTCGCGCACCACGTCGATGGGGATGCCGATCTCGCGCAGCTCGTTCTTGTCGCGCTCGAACATGCGCTGGAACGCCTCGTCGCCGTCGCGGTCGTAACCGGGGACGGCCTGGCGGATCTGCTCGGCCGACAGCGGCCTGCGGGTGGCGAGCAGGCAGATCACCAGATTGAGCAACCGTTCTGTCTTCCGGCGCGACATCTGCCTCACTCCTCTTCCATCGACGCTACCCTGCCCCCGTGATCAGATGGCGCAAGGGCGAGGTTGTACGGATCCGACGCGAGTGGCCGGGAGCGGTGGAGCTGGACGTCGCCGTCCCCGAGGGGGAGTGCCGGGCGCTGGCGTATCCGCCGTTGGTGGGCCGCCCGGAACCCGGCGACGAGGTGCTGCTCAACACGACCGCGCTCGCGATGGGTCTCGGTACGGGAGGTTACGCCATGGTGGTGGCCGTCCCTAACCGTTTGCCGCAAGATCCTGAGGGTCCGGGGCACCTGGTGAAGGCGCGGTACACACCGCTGCAGGCCACCGTGCTGGGCGCCGACGAGCAGGACTCGCCGCATCACGGGCGGTTGCGCGAGGCCGACTCGGTCGACGGCATGCCCGTGGTCGTGGCCGACCTGCACTCGGCGCTGCCGCCCATCCTGTGCGGCCTGTACGCGGAGCGGCCCGGCACGCGGGTGGCGTACGTGATGCAGGACGGCGGGGCACTGCCGGCGTGGTTCTCGATGGCGGCGGCCCGGCTGCGGGAGATCGGCTGGCTGGCGGGCGTGGTGACGGTCGGGCAGTCGTTCGGCGGCGACGTGGAGGCGGTCACCGTCCACACCGGGCTGCTGGCGGCCAGGCACGTGCTGGAGGCCGACGTGGCGGTCGTCGCCCAGGGCCCCGGCAATCTGGGCACGGGCACCAGGTGGGGCTTCTCGGGGGTGTCGGCGGGCGAGGCGGTGAACGCGGCGGGCGTGCTGCTCGGCCGTCCGGTGGCGGCGCTGCGGGTCAGCGAGGGCGACAAGCGCGAGCGCCACTACGGGGTCTCGCACCACTCGCTGACCGCCTACGGCCGGGTCGCCCTCTCCCCCGCCGACGTGCCGGTGCCCGTGCTGCCCGGGGAGTTCGGCGAGCGGGTCAGGGACCAGGCCGAGCTGCTGGCCGTACGGCACCGCCTGGTGCCGGTGCCGGTGGACGGCCTGCACGAGGCGCTGCGCGAGTCCCCGGTGCGCCTGTCGACGATGGGCAGGGGGCTGGAGGAGGACCTGGCCTACTTCCTGGCCTCGGCGGCGGCGGGCAGGCTGACGGCCTCGCTGCTGTCGTAGGAGTCCTTGAACGTGAACGCCTCGGGGCTCGGGCCCTCGGCCTTGAGGCGTTCCAGCCGCCGCATGCCCTCCGCCAGCGACGGGATGTGACCCTCGGGGATCCACCACATCACGATGTACGGCTCCGCCATGCGCAGGAACCACTCCCTGCGCCGGCGCAGCACCTCCAGGTGGGGGCTGCGGTAGACGTAGTTCCACAGGGAGTCCAGCGACTCCCACACCGAGAAGTTGATCAGCAGGTGGTCGCCGTACTCGTGGATGACGGTGGCGGTGGGGTCGTCCTCGCTCTCCTGCAGCCGCCACACGAACCCGGGGGCTTCGTCGGCGATGGCGTTGATGGGCTCCAGGAGTGCGACGAACTCGGCGAGTTCGGGGCTGTCGATGGGGGCGCGCAGGTGGGCGATGTTCAGCTCGGCGAGATGCATGCCGCTCAGCACACCATCACCCGCCTTCTATGTCAATATCCGTTTGTTTTAGAGTGACGCAGCATTCTCCCGGCCTCGGGTCGAGCGCGGCCCTGGCCGGATCGTCGCCGAGCCCCTCGAGCAGGCCCTGGCACAGGGCCAGGTTCATGGAGCACACCAGCAGCGGCTGCTCCTGGGCGAGCACGTGGAACGGGCAGTTACGCAGCCGCAGCGCGCCGCCCTCCTCGTACGGCTCGTAGCCACGCGCCTCGAGCACCTGCTCGACCGGCTTCCCCGCGTGCCTCCCGGCCATCTTCGCGCCCGCCTCGCGCGCGGACCGCTCGGCCTGCTCCTCGGCCCCCAGGGCGTCCACGACGCCGGCCAGGACGGAGGCGAGGGTGGCGTAGTCGCGCGGCGGCAGGCTCACCGACCGCTCGCCCCTGGCCCGGCGGTAGACCTTGGCGGGCCGGCCGCTGCCCGGCCCCTTCTTGTCCTGCGGACGGAAACCGCTCTCCAGCAGCCCGGCCTCGACGAGCTTGTCGAGGTGGTGGCCCGCGAGGGTTCTGGACACGCCGGCGGCCTCGGCTGCCTCTCCCCTGCCCACGTCGCCGCCGCGGGCCGCGACGACCGCGTACAGGCTGCGGCGGACGGGGTCGTGCAGGAGGGCCAGCGCGTCCAGGTCATCGCTACTCACAGCGGGAGTCTATGAAAGCTTCCGCTCGACATGCTTGTGGGTGCACCCGCGGCTGGGCTTGATCTCGGCGCCGCTGTACTTCCGCCAGCACGCGCCCTTCTTGATCACCCAGATGTCGATCCACTCGGGGGCGTGGTAGCGCCGGTGCACGTCCTTGGCGTTGCGCAGCAGCCGGGCGGCCACGCGGCCCGCGTCGGCCTTCGAGGCGGAGACGTGCACCCACGTCTGGCCGGCGTCCCCGCCGAAGACGCAGTGCTTGACGCCCTTGCAGAAGGGCGGGCCGGCGCTGGCGGAGGCGGCGGGGGCCACGCCGAGCAGAACGGCTAAGGCGGACGATATGACGAGGAATGTACGGATCATGCGGTCCATGGTGCTCAGTACGCGGCCAGCACGTCCACGACGAACACCAGCGTGTCGGAGCCCATGACGCCGTGGGCGGGATCGCCGGCGGCTCCGTACCCGTAGGAGGGCGGCACGATCATCAGGACGCGGCTGCCGGCGGGCACGCCCACCAGGGCGCGGTCCCAGCCCTTGATGACGCCGCCGTCGCCGATCCTGAACGCCTTCGGCCGGCCGGTCGTCCAGGTGGTGTCGAAGACGCGGCGGCGGCTCCAGCTCGCGCCCTCGTACTGGGCGACCACGAGCTGCCCCGCCTGCGTCGCGCGCCCCTCGCCCCTGGCCAGCACCTTTACCGCGAAGGCGGCCGGCGGCGCGGTCGCGGGCACCTTCAGGGCGGGCCTGCTGTCGCCGGTGACGCGCACGCCCGCCAGCGTGCCGCCGCCCGGCCCCGCCGAGGCGCCCCTGGAGTGGGCGCCGAGGATGTCGACGACGTAGAGGAGCTCCTCCCCCGGGCCGCGCGGTTCGGAGGGGACGGCGGCGACGACCCTGCTGCCCACCCGGTGGCCCCGCAGCGCCCCGCCGAGCCCCTCACTCACGGGGAAGGCGGCGGGGACGCCGCGGTCGAAGGTGGAGTCGACCACGCGGTTGTCCTTGCCGTCCCAGACGTGCGCGGTGTACTGGACGATCGCCACGTCGTCCGCCGCCAGGGGCGGGCCGGCGCCGGTGGCCGGCTCGACCACCTGGAGCCCGGCGGCGGGCTTGCCGCCGGGGAAGGTGATCGTCGGCCTGGCGCCGAACGGGCCGGCCACCCTCATGTCGAGGCCGCCCACCGTCACATCGAGGCCTGCCGCCATGCCTGAGCCGCCCGCCGTCAGGCCAGGGCCGCCCGCTGCCATATCCGGGCCGCCCGCGCAGCCGGCGAGCAGCACGAGTGCCGGCAGCAGCGCGGCGGTGCGGTGGCGGCGCATCGGTCCTTCCAGGCGGCCGGGGCTGGGGCTGGCGATGCTACCGCCTCGCCCGGACCCGCGTCAGTAGGCCGCCAGGACGTCCACCACGAACACCAGGGTGCTCTTGGCGGGAATGCCCTGCTGCTCCTGGTCGCCGTAGCCCATGTCCGGCGGGATGCTCATCACGACCCGGCTGCCGACCGGCACCCCGGCCAGGCCCTGCTGCCAGCCCTTGATGACGTTCCCGAGCGGGAACTCGGCCGGCTGGCCCCGCTCCCAGCTGGAGTCGAACTGCTTGTCGGTGCCCCAGATCTTGCCCGTGTAGTTGACGGTGAGCGTCTGGCCGGGCTGCACCTTCGCGCCGGTGCCCTCGATCAGGGTCTTGACGACCAGCTTGTCCGACGGCTTGTCCTTCGTCTTCGTGGACAGCGTGGGCGCCTTCTCGCCGCCGGGGCTCTCGACCTTGACGCCCTTGAGGCTCTGGCCGGTGTCCTTGCCGGTGGCGGCCTTCAGCGGCGTCGGCGCGGTGCCGACGACGTCGAACACGAACACCTTGGTCGGCTCGGCAGGCGCGGTCGCCTGCTGCTGGGCGGCGGAGTCGTTGGCCAGCACGGCCAGCAGCCGGCCGCCGTGCTTGACCTTGGTGAAGCCCTCCTGCAGCACCCGCGGGATCTGCTCGTTGACCGCGATCGTCTCGGGCTGCTTGGTGTCGTAGGAGGAGCCCTGGGCGGCGTTGCCCTTGCCGTCCCAGTTGTAGACGGTCAGGTTGACGATCACCCGGTCGCCCGCCTTGACCCCGCCTCCGGTGCCCGGCTGGACCACCGAGTACGAGGACGTCGTGGCGGGTGATCCGGACGGGAAGGCCACCGTGGGCTTGGCGCCCACGTTCCCGGTGACCTTGAACCCCGACGCTCCCGCTCCCGCTCCCGGCGCGCTGGACGCGCCGGTGCTCGCGCTGTTGTCGGAGCCGCAGGCTGCGGCGAACAAGATCAAAGGCACGGCGGCCAGTACGGCCAGAGCGCGGCGCATGGGTTTCCCTCGGAAAGACGGCAGATTCGCGTCACCCTACCCGACTTGAAGGTAGGGCCGAGGTAAACCCCGCGCTACATCCCGGCTATGAGCTTGTCCACCCGTTCGTCCACGCTGCGGAACGGGTCCTTGCACAGCACCGTGCGCTGCGCCTGGTCGTTCAGCTTGAGATGCACCCAGTCGACGGTGAAGTCGCGCCGCTTCTCCTGCGCCTTGCGGATGAACTCGCCGCGCAGCCGCGCCCTCGTGGTCTGCGGCGGCACCGACTTGGCCTCGAAGATCTTCAGGTCGGACGCCACCCGCTCCACCGAGCCGCGCTTCTGCAGCAGGTAGTACAGGCCCCGCTTGCGGTGCACGTCATGGTAGGCCAGGTCGAGCTGGGCCACCCGCGGCGAGGACAGCGGCAGGTCGTACTTCTTCCGGTAGCGCTCGATGAGCTGGTATTTCGTCACCCAGTCGATCTCCCGGGAGACCAGGTCGAGGTTGCCGGTGTCGACGGCGTTCAGCGTGCGCTCCCACAGCTCCAGCACCCGGTGGGCGATGGCGTCGCCGCCGCGGCGGTCGACGAAGTCCTTCGCCTTGGACAGGTATTCCTGCTGGATCTCCAGGCTGGACGCCTCACGCCCGTTGGCCAGGCGCACCCTGCGCCGGCCCGTCATGTCGTGGGAGACCTCGCGGATGGCCCTGATCGGGTTCTCCAGCGACAGGTCGCGCATCACGGTGCCCGACTCGATCATGCGCAGCACCAGGTCGGTGGCGCCGACCTTGAGCAGCATGGTGGTCTCGCTCATGTTGGAGTCGCCCACGATGACGTGCAGGCGGCGGAACCGCTCGGCGTCGGCGTGCGGCTCGTCCCGCGTGTTGATGATGGGCCTGGAGCGGGTGGTGGCGCTGGAGACGCCCTCCCAGATGTGCTCGGCCCGCTGTGAGACGCAATAGACGGCGCCGCGCGGCGTCTGCAGGACCTTGCCGGCCCCGCACACGATCTGGCGCGTCACCAGGAACGGGATCAGCACGTCCGCCAGCCGCCCGAACTCCCCGTGCCTGCCGACCAGGTAGTTTTCGTGGCAGCCGTAGGAGTTTCCGGCTGAGTCCGTGTTGTTCTTGAACAGATAGATGTCACCGGCGATGCCCTCCTCGCGAAGCCGTTTCTCGGCGTCGACCAGGAGGCCCTCGAGAATGCGCTCACCCGCCTTGTCGTGGGTGACGAGCTCGATGACGTTGTCACACTCGGGTGTTGCGTATTCAGGATGGCTGCCCACGTCGAGATAGAGACGTGCGCCGTTGCGGAGGAAGACGTTGCTCGATCGGCCCCAGGACACGACCCGCCGGAACAAGTAGCGCGCGACCTCGTCGGGCGACAGCCTGCGCTGCCCCCTGAACGTGCAGGTCACGCCGTACTCGTTCTCCAGCCCGAAGATGCGACGATCCATCACCTCACACTATGCCCATGGATCGGCGAGCGGGAGAGATCTTCCCAGGTGTTTTCGCTCGGCGCGCCGTGCCCGCGCCCGCCCCCACGGGGCGCGGGGCGCTGGCGCTCGCGATCAGGGGGTATAGATCTCCTGAACTTTGACGATTTTTCCCTTGTAGACGGTGATGAGCGAGGGATGGCCCTGGTCACCGTGGCGCTTGATCAGCACGCTCCTGGAGCACCGCTTGGCGCCGAGTCCCGTGTTCCTGTCGACCGTCATGCCGCTCATCGACGACTTGCAGCCGTAGGCGGACAGGAAGACCACGTCCTTGGCGATGGGCGAGGCGTACGCCGTGACGTCGCCCTTGGGCGGGCCCACGAAGAGGCCCTCGGTCTCGGTGCCCTTCTTCCACCTGATCGGCTCGTACTCGGCCACACCGCCCCGGATGTGGGTGATCCAGCCGCGCAGGATGCCGTTGTGGCGGGAGTGGATGCCCTTGGTGAAGTCGTGCTTCGGGTCCTTCTGGAAGGTCGTGCCGAAGATCTTGGGCGCCTTGTAGTCGGGGACCGCGGCGGCAGCCGTCGCCGCCTGGGCCGCCACACCTGAGCTCAGCACCACGGCCACGGCGGCACCGGCCACCAGGAGACCACGTTTGGGAGTGTTCACGGATTCTGAGATTCTCGATCAACCTGTGAAGTTCGCCCGAACCATAGTGAAACAGGTCACATCGCACGCGTCGCGCCGAACCTCACCGCACCGGCGCCCAACCGGCCCCGCGCTACACCCCGGCGCAACGCGACACCACGCCGCATCCCGCATCCCGTCGCAACGCAACACCGCCTCACGCCCCACCCCGCCCCAACGCAACACCGCCCCGCGCCACCCCGCACCCCGGCACAGCGCAACACCGCCCCACGCCGCCCATGGCATCGTGGGCCGGCCTTGTGACGGCGGGCCACGGAAACCCGGAGACCCGCCACATCGCGTGGCGGGTCTCCGGAAACGCCGTCAGGGGCCGCCGTGGCGGCCCCTGACGGGTGTGAAGCGCGCGGCCCTACAGCGGCGAGGACCCGTCGTCCACGTCACCCTCAGGGCCAGTCGGGGGCGGCGTGTCCCCCGAGGAAGAGGGGGCAGCCAGGGGTGGGGTGGCGGCCGGGGTGGAGGTCTGGGCCAGGAGACGCTCCAGGCGGGCGCCCGTGAGACGGAGGAACTTGCGGTGCTCACGGTTGCGGTCGAGCACCGCGACCTCCAGCTGCGCCACCGGCGGCCGCTCGCCGCCGGGCTCGGTGAGCGCCGTCAGCGCCACCTCCAGCGCGTCGGCCAGCGACATCGACTCGCGGTAGCGCTCCTTGAGCCGCGTGGCCACCGCCTCGGCCTGGCCGCCCATGGCGGCGAAGCCGTGCTCGTCGAAGACCGAGCCGTCGAAGGTGAGCCGGTAGATCGCGTCGCCGTCCTTGGTCTCGCCCACCTCTGCGACGACGACCTCCACCTCCAGCGACTTGATCGACTCGGTGAAGATGCGGCCGAGGTTGGAGGCGTACAGGTTGGCCAGGCCACGACCGGTCACGTCGGAGCGGTCGTAGGTGTAGCCGTTGATGTCGGCGTAGCGGATGCCGCCGAGCCGCAGCTCCTCGAACTCGTTGTAGCGGCCCACGGCCGCGAACCCGATGCGGTCGTAGATCTCGCTGATCTTGTGCAGCGCCCGCGACGGGTTGGGCGCGACGAACAGGATGCCGTCGACGTACTGGAGCACGACGACGGAGCGGCCCCGCGCGATGCCCTTGCGCGCGTAGTCGGCCTTGTCCCGCATGATCTGCTCAGGGGACGCATATCCGAAAGGCATGGACACGGTGGTGATCCCTTTCTAGCGCAGCGGGGCGATGGGGCCGTCGGGCGAGATCAGCCGCGCCTCGAGCATCTGCTCGACGTAGGCGGAGACCTGCTCCTCGGTCAACCTGCGGAAACCATCGGCGTCGATCACCGACACGATCGGCCAGATCTTCCTCGTGACGTCGGGCCCGCCGGTCGCCGAGTCGTCGTCGGCCGCGTCGTAGAGGGCCTGGATGAGGATCATCGCCATGTCGTCGGCCGAGGCGCCGTCGCGGTAGAGCTTCTTCAGCGACCCGCGCGCGAAGATCGAGCCGGAGCCGATGGCGTCGAATCTCTCGCGCTCGTAGGGGCCGCCCGCCACGTCGTAGCTGAAGATGCGCCCTTCATCCTTGTCAGGGTCGTACGCGGAGAACAGGGGCACCACCACCAGCCCCTGCATCGCCATGGCGAGGTTGCCCCTGATCATGGTGGCCAGGCGGTTGGCCTTGCCCGCCACCGACATCGTGCGGCCCTCGAGCTTCTCGTAGTGCTCCAGCTCCACGCGGAACAGCCGGGCGAACTCGATGCCGGTGCTGGCCGTGCCCGCGATGCCCATGCACGAGTAGTCGTCGGTGCGGAACACCTTCTCCACGTCGCGCTGCGAGATGATGTTGCCCGACGTGGCCCGCCGGTCACCCGCCATGACCACGCCACCGGAGAAGGTGGCGGCCACGATCGTGGTCGCGTGCGGAACCTGGTCGCCGATCGGGGTGGCCAGCACCTCATCCCGCTGCGGCAACAAATCAGGCGCATACGAGCTGACAAACTCCGTGAACGAGGAACTTCCGGTGTTCTGGAAAAGCTGGTTGACCAAGCCGACGGGCAGATCCCTGTGCGATGCCACGCGACTCCCTCCAAACGTCAATGTTCCTAGGGCGACCCTACTCATGTTGCGTTGCTGTCTGCACTTCCCACGATCAGCTCACGGCGAACCCACCTGATCACGCGCCACCACGTTCCGTGCCCAGATCGTTTCCTTACGGACGCCACCGCCATGCGACCGTCGGTATGTCTGCACCTCCTGAACGGGAGGCCGACACAAGATCAGCCAGCTGACCTGCGGTGAGTTCGGGGCCACCATCCTCCTGGCGCTCACGCCCTGCGGCACCGGCACGGAGGCCGGCGGGGGCGGCATCACCCTGACGATCGCGGCCAACTCCATCATCGGCGGCAGGAACTCCGAGTCGGCCCTGTGGATCGAGCAGTGGTGATCCCCGAGTTCGAGAAGACCCACCCTGGCGTCAAGGCGCTGTTCCAGCCCAGCGGCGTCGACGGCGTCTGGGCCGGCGACATCAAGCCGCTGTCCGAAGTGGGCGGCGACCGTCGAGCAACGGGAGGGGTGGTCGCGGACCCCGCAGGCCGTGCGGGCCTCGGCGACCCCCAAACCCCCGCCTGGGCCGTACCGCTCCGCGCCCTCATCTACCGCGACGACGAGCTGCTCACCACATCACGACATACTTAGGACCATGAGGGACTGGATCCTCCACGTCGACCTCGACCAGTTCATCGCCGCCGTCGAGCTCCTCCGCCACCCCGAGCTCCGCGGCAAACCCGTCGTCGTCGGCGGGTCAGGAGACCCCACCCAGCCCCGCACAGTCGCCGCCACCGCCACCTACGAAGCCCGCGAATACGGCATCCACTCCGGCATGCCGCTCCGCACCGCCCTCAAACGCTGCCCCGACGCGATCTTCCTGCCCAGCGACCCGCCCGCCTACGAAGCCGCCTCCGCACGCGTCATGGCCGTCCTGCGCGAATTCCCCGTCCTCGTCGAAATCTGGGGCTGGGACGAAGCCTTCCTCGGCGCCACCACCGACGACCCCGAAACCCTCGCCGCCGCCATCCAGCAAGCCGTGCACGCCCGCACCCAGCTGACCTGCTCCGTCGGCATCGGCGACAACAAACACCAGGCCAAACTAGCCTCCGGCCTCGCCAAACCCGCCGGAATCCACCGCCTCACCAGCGACAACTGGGCCGAGACCATGAACGACCGGCCCACCCACGCCCTCTGGGGCATCGGCGCCAGAACCGCCAAAAAACTCGCCGCCCTCGGCCTCCACACCGTCGCCCAGCTCGCCGCCGCCGACCCCGCACACCTGGCCCGCCACTTCGGCCCCACCAACGGCCCCTGGTACCGCTACCTCGCCCTCGGCAAAGGCGAAGCCGAAGTCGTCACCACCCCCTGGATCGCCCGCGGCCACAGCCGCGAAACCACCTTCCAGCACGACCTCACCGACAAGGCCGACATCGCCCACCACGTGGCCGCCCTCGCCACCCGGGTCGCCCACGACGCCAACGAAGCAGGCCGCCAAGTCACCCGGGTATCGGTCAAGGTCCGCTTCACCCCGTTCCTGACCCGCACCCGCCAGTTCAAAACTCCCCGCACCCACCACGGACCCGGCCACCATCGAACAAGCGGCCCTCACCATCCTCGACCGCTACGACCTCACCCGCCCCGTCCGCCTCCTCGGCGTCGCCGTCGACTACACCCTCCCGCCGAGAGACGATCAGCCCACCCTCGAGGCCCTGGAATAGAAATCCGCCCGAAGCTCCTCCTCGGCCCGGATCAACTCCTGCAACTCCTCCTCCGAAACCTCGACCTCGTCGAATTCCCCGAGAGACGCCTCGACATAAGAAAGCGCCCGCCACACCACACCCGGATCGTCCCTGAACTGCCCGATCCCGGTATTGCACGGCAAACACAACGCGTACCGCACATCACCCGTGCGATGACAATGATCCACGTGCTCGGGCGGCCGACCCCAGCACACCACGCACAAACCATGCTGGGCCGAGATCATCCGCTCGACATCCTCATGCCGCACCTGATAGCGCTGCGTGAGGTGATAAGTCCTCGTGTGCGCAACTTCACCAGCGGCGCGCTGCTCCGGGAGGATCACGAACTCCGGCCAGAGAATCTCCCCGTCCAGATAAAGGGCCGCCAACTCCAGCAACACGAGGTTGTCGCCGAAGTGGCCGAGCCCGTTGTTGCAGTTGAAACAGAGAACGCCCCGGACCTGGCCGGTCTCGTGGCTGTGGTCGACGAACGTGCCCGGCACGACCTGACAGATGGCGCAGAGCCCGCCCTGACGGGCGAGCATGCGCTCAAAGTCGTCCTCGGTGATGCCGTAGCGGCGTTTCAGGTGGTAATTGCGAGTGCTGCCATGGTGCTTAACGCGGTTTTCGCGCATCGCTTCGTGGTGGCATGGCTTGCAGTAAGCGGTGAACCCTGACTTCTCCGCTCGGTTGCGTCCGAATTCCGTGACAGGCTTCACTTCCTCGCAGCGCGGACAATATTTGTGCCCGTCAGGAGCTTCAACCCGCTCGCGCACGGTCTTGCCTTGCTCGGCCATGCGCTTGCGATAACTCTGAGTGGAGCGCCGCCGGAAGCAGAGCTTGCAATACAGCGCACGCCCATCGGCCATGCGTTTATTGAGCCCGAACTCGGAGACCGGCTTGGTCTCGCCGCAGTCCGGGCACCGCTTGGTTTCGTCCGGCGTTTCCACCCGATTTACCCCTTTTAAATGTCCGTTTTGCCCTACTCTCCGCCTTTTTGGACGTAGCTGCGCACGAACTCCTCTGCGTTCTCTTCGAGAACTTCGTCGATTTCGTCCAGAATTGCGTCGACATCGTCCGTGAGCTTCTCCTGCCGCTCCTGAACGTCCGGCGTCGCCGAGGCCTCGGTCTCCTCGACTTCGCTCTCGCGCCGCCCGGCCTGCTTCTGGCCGCCGGTGTCCTTGGTTGCCATGTCCTACCTCCACTTGGGGGACGTGCCTCTAGGCATATCTTCCCCGAACCGGGCGACATTTCGCGCCGATCGCCCAGCGATCTTGTCGTCTTGACTAGATAGCCGAACTATCCAATACTGGATGCCGTACGCACAAGGAGGTTCGGAATGTCCCCCCAGTCTCTGAGCACGGCAGGTGTGCTCCTCATCACAGTCCCGGGTGTGGCCTTCGGCGGCGTCACACTGCTGAAGTTCCTGATGCGGAACGTCCCGGGCTACCTGGACAACCCCGTCCGGCGGGGCCTGTGGCGCGCCGGGCACGCCCATGCGGGCGTGCTGGTGCTGTTCTCCCTGGTGGCGATGCTCTACGTGGACCAGGCGAGCCTGCCGGAGGGCGTGAAGGCTCTGACGCGGGCGTTGATCGTGGCCGCGCCGATTCTCATGCCGCTGGGTTTCTTCCTGTCGGTGGTGCGGCCGAGTGACACGAAGCCGAGCAGGCTGATCTGGCTGACGGTGGCGGGTGGGGTGTGCCTGGCGGTGGGCACGCTGACGCTGGGTGTGGGCCTGTTGTGACGGCCCGCCCCGGGACGGCGGTCATCGCCGCCGGTGAGGGCGGTCAGTCGCCGCCGGTGAGGGCGGTCAGTCGCCGCCGGTGAGGGCGGCGACGAGGTCGGCGGCGGTGCGGCAGCGGTCGAAGAGTTCGCCGACGTGGGCCTTGGTGCCGCGCAGGGGTTCGAGTGTCGGCACTCGTTGCAGGGATTCCCTGCCGGGGATGTCGAAGATGACGGAGTCCCAGGAGGCGGCGGCGACGGATTCGCTGTATTGGCTCAGGCAGCGGCCGCG
Source organism: Nonomuraea sp. NPDC049400 (assembly GCF_044466425.1). Lineage (NCBI taxonomy): Bacteria > Bacillati > Actinomycetota > Actinomycetes > Streptosporangiales > Streptosporangiaceae > Nonomuraea > Nonomuraea sp. NPDC049400. The sequence continues at coordinate 234,819 of NZ_JBITMP010000011.1, read as the reverse complement.
GAAGTAGGCGCGGGTGTCGGTGGGCGGGCTTTCGACGGCGCGCTGGACTTCTTCCTCGGTGACGAGGCGTTGCATGCGTCCGCGGGCGACGAGGCGGTTGTAGAGGCCGCGGTCGGGCCGGATGTCGGAGTATTGCAGGTCGACGAGCTGGAGGCGGGGGTGGGACCAGTTGAGGCCGTCGCGGGAGCGGTAGCCCTCGAGGAGTTCGAGTTTGGCGACCCAGTCGAGTTCGCGGGAGAGCTGCATGGGGTCTTCGGCGAGGCGGGTGAGCACGGACTCCCAGCGGTCGAGGATGTCCTTGTTCATCTCCTCTTGGGCGGTGCCGCGCTCTTCGACGTATTTGCGAGCTTGCTCGAGGTATTCCATCTGGAGCTGGACGGCGGTGAGCTTGCGGCCGTCGCGCATGGAGATCTCGTAGCGGCAGGTGGGGTCGTGTGAGACGGCCCTGAGGGCTTGTACGGGGTTGTCGACGGCGAGGTCGCGGGTGAGGAAGCCCTCTTCGATCATGGCGAGGACGAGGGCGGTGGAGCCCAGCTTCAGGTATGTCGAGATTTCCGACATGTTGGCGTCGCCGATGATCACGTGGAGCCGCCGGTACTTCTCGGGGTCGGCGTGCGGCTCGTCGCGGGTGTTGATGATGGGCCGCTTCAGCGTGGTCTCGAGGCCGACTTCGACCTCGAAGAAGTCGGCGCGCTGGCTGATCTGGAAGCCCTCGCCGCGCGAGTCCTGGCCGATGCCGACCTTGCCGGCGCCGACGACGACCTGCCGGGAGACGAAGAAGGGGGTGAGGTGCCTGACGATGTCGGCGAACGGGGTGGCGCGCCGCATGAGGTAGTTCTCGTGGCAGCCGTAGGAGGCGCCCTTGGCGTCGGTGTTGTTCTTGTAGAGCTGGATGGGCGCGTTGGAGGGGATGGCGGAGGCGCGCGTGGCGGCGTCGTACATGACTCGTTCGCCCGCCTTGTCCCAGATGACGGCTGCCCGTGGGTTGGTGCACTCGGGCGAGCTGTATTCGGGGTGGGCGTGGTCGACGTAGAGCCTGGCGCCGTTGGTGAGGATGACGTTGGCGAGGCCGAGGTCCTCGTCGGTGAGCTGGGTGGGGTCGGCGACCTCTCTGGCGAGGTCGAAGCCGCGCGCGTCGCGCAGTGGGTTCTCCTCTTCGAAGTCCCACCGTGCCCTGCGCGCGCGGGCCGCCGAGGCGGCCAGGTAGGCGTTCACTACCTGGGAGGAGGTCACCATCGCGTTGGCGCCTGGCTGGCCGGGTACGGAGATGCCGTACTCGGTCTCGATGCCCATCACCCGACGCACCGTCATCCAACACCCTCTGTTCGTCCGGATCTGCCTATCCGCCGTTTATATGCCCGAGCCTATGCCCTTCACAGTGCCCCAGGGTCACAGAGTTATGGCACCGACGCCTTTTCCACCTGTACGGCGGGAGCTGATGGGGTTTGTGTGCGTCTGCGGGGCTTGAGTAGCCGCTGGATGGGCCGTTCGGCAAAGGAGTACACGAGATAGGACACCAGCACGGCCGCCAGCACGGTCACCGTGGCGGTGGCCCAGGGGGGCAGGTGGCCGGTGAGCAGGGGGATGAGGGCCACCGCGAGCACGCTATGGAGGAGGTAAAGCGGGTATGTGGTGCCGCCGAGCGCGGTGAGCGTTTTGGAGGGTTTGAGCCTGAGCAGTCCGAGCGCGACGAGCGACATCAGCACGAAGATCAACGTGATGGTGATGATGACGCTGACGTCGGTGACGGGCATGTTCTTGAACCCGGCGCCGTCGATGCGCCGGTGGACGCGGCCGAGCGCGGAGTCGATCGACATGGCGTACCCGGCGGCGACGTAGAGCCAGGGAAGCACGGCGCTGCCGTGCTTGTGTATGAGATACAGGGCCATGCCGGCGGCGAAGTAGGGCGCGTAGTCCGGCATGACGATCTCGCGGACGACCTCGTTGTCGAAGAGCTGGGCATGCGCCAGCAGCTTGACGGCGAGCGCGGCGACCAGCCAGATGCCCGTGAACGCGAGCACGCGCCCGTACGTGACCCCGACGATCACGAGGATGGCCATCAGCAGGTAGAAGCGGAGCTCTGCCCACAGCGACCAGTAGACACCGCTGGCGTCGGTGACCTTGAACAACCGCTGGAACATGGTGGCGTTCAGCAGGTATTCGCCTGGTGAAAGTTTTGGGTCGAGCGCCTTGGCGCCGGTGAGCCCGTACAGGGCCGCGACGGCGCCGAGGCTGAGCCAGTACGCGGGGTAGAGGCGGACGAGCCGGGACCGGGCGAACCCGCCGAGCCCCCGCCCCCAGACAGTCATGAGGATGACGAACCCGCTGATGATGAAGAACAGCTCGACGCCGAGGATGCCCAGCCCCGCGATGGGCGCCAGCGCCGGGAACAGCTCGGCGGGCCGGTCTCCCCAGACGGATGCGTACGCGACCAGGTAGTGGAAGGCGACGACGGCCAGGGCGGCGAGGAAGCGCAGGAGGTCGAGCTCGGCCAACCGGCCGTCCCCCCGAGCATGCTTGGGCCGGTTGGGTGCGTGCACGCCCTTTTGACGTCACATCGATCACTTTGGTTCCGCTTAGTCTCTTTATTCACACCAGTGACATGCCCGCCGCCACGATCACGCAGGCGGGCTCGTACGGTGTGGCCTGGAATCGGCTGTGGCCGTCGGTCGCACGCGATGAGCCGTCGCGACTACCGCAGGTGCGCACCCGCGGTGATGCGCCCTCAGAGACCGCGTGGCGTCCCGCGGAGAACGCCCCGCGGCCGAGGACTCAGGGGCAGTCGCGAGCAGCCGCGACGGCGGCCTGGCCCAGGCTGACGCCGCCGTCGCCGGGTGGCACCCGGACGTGCCTGAGCACGCGGAACCCGGCCGCGCGCAGCAGTGTCACCGTGCGTTCGAGCAGCAGCGCGTTCTGGAAGACCCCGCCCGACAGCGCCACGGCCGACAGTCCCGTGGCCTGCCTGAGCGTGTCGCAGGCGCGGGCGACGGCGCCGGCCAGGCCGTTGTGGAAGCGGCCGGCGATCACGCGCGTGTCCGCCCCTGCCGCCAGGTCGGCGGCGGCGGCGCGGACGAGGTCGGCGCCTTCCACGACGAGCAGGTCGCCGCCGCGGACGGCGGCCTCGTACGTGCCGCGCTCGGCCGGGTCGGCGTGCTGTTCGAGCTCGACCGCCGACTGCCCCTCGTACGTGATCTTGTCCCGGACCCCGAGCAGCGCGGCGAGGGCGTCGAAGAGGCGGCCCGCGCTGGAGGTCAGCGGGGAGCCGGGGGCGGGCCGGAGCGCCTCGGCCCAGGGGCTGCGGCGGGCGACGGCCAGTCCGGGGTGCTCGTCGCCGAGGTAGGCGGCGGTCATGCGCCAGGGCTGCCGGGCGGCGGCGCTCCCGCCCGGCATGGGCACCTGGGCGAGGTGGCCGAGGCGTTCGAAGGAGGCGAGGTCGGCGCGGAGGAACTCGCCGCCCCAGAGGGTGCCGTCGGGGCCGTGGCCGGGCCCGTCGAGTACGACTCCCAGCACGGGCCCGAGCTCGCCGTTGTCGGCCAGGCAGGAGGCGATGTGGGCGTGGTGGTGCTGGACGGCGACGCGTTCGACGCCTGGGATCGCCATGGCGTGCCTGGTCGACAGGTAGCCGGGGTGCGGGTCGTGCGCCACGATCTCGGGCCGGACGCCGAACAGCTGGCAGAGGTGTTCGATGCCCTCGGCGAACGACCTGAGCGTCTCGCGGTTCTCCAGGTCGCCGAGGTGCTGGGAGACGAACGCGCGCTGGCCTTGGGCCAGGCAGAAGGTGCTGTCCAGGTCGGCGCCGCAGGCGAGGACGGGCCGGGTCGCGGGCCGGCGGAGGGCGAGCGGCTCTGGCGCGTACCCGCGGGCGCGGCGCAGCACGGTCACCTCGCCTGCCATGGGCCGTACGAGCGAGTCGTCGGCGCGTACGTGGATCGGGCGATCGTGGATGAGGAAGGCGTCGGCGATGCCGCTGAGCCGGGTGAGCGCGTCGGCGTCCTTGTGGGCGGCGGGCTCGTCGGAGACGTTCCCACTGGCGAGCACAAGGGGTTCGGCGAGCTGGGCGAGCAGGAGGTGGTGGAGTGCCGTGCAGGGCAGCATGAGGCCGAGGCTGCGCTGCCCGGGCGCGGCGGAGGCGGCGACGGGGGCGCCGGGCAGGCGGGGCAGCAGCACGACGGGGCGGGCGCGGCTGGTGAGCAGCTCGGCGGCGAGGTCGTCGATCTCGCACAGCCGCCGCGCCTGTGCCAGGTCGGCGACCATGATCGGGAATGGTTTCTCCTCGCGGTGCTTGCGGCTCCTGAGCGCGGCGGTGGCCGGCTCGTCGGCGGCGGGCACGGCGAGGTGGAAGCCGCCGGGGCCCTTGACGGCGACGACGCGCCCGGCGCGCAGCAGGGTGACGGCCCCGGCGATGGGGTCGCCGCACAGTTCGGCGCCGCGGGCGTCGTGCAGCCGCAGCCGGGGTCCGCAGGCGGGGCAGGAGATGGGCTCGGCGTGGAAGCGGCGGTTGCCGGGGTCGTGGTATTCGGCGGCGCAGTCCTGGCACATGCCGAAGCCGGCCATGGTGGTCAGCCTCCGGTCGTACGGCATGCCGCGCACGATCGTGAAGCGGGGGCCGCAGCCGGCGCAGCCGATGAACGGGTGGCCGTGGCGGCGGTCGGCGGGGTCGGCCAGCTCGCGCAGGCACTCGTCGCAGGTGGCGGTGTCGGCGGAGACGAGGGCGCGCAGCGGGCCTGAGGGGTGGCCGGCGGCGATGGTGAAGCCGCTGTGGCCGGCCGGCTCGCCGCTGACGACGGTGACGTGCTGGATTTCGGACAGGGCCGGCGCGTCGCGTTCGAGGGCGGTAAGGAACTCCTCGACGCCGGCGAGGGCTCCTTCGACTTCGATGTGCACCCCATCAACGTCGTTGCGCACGCGCCCGGCCAGGCCCAGGCGGCGGGCCAGCGAGCAGACGAAGGGGCGGAAGCCGACGCCGTGGACGATGCCTTCCACGCGCACGTCTACTCGTTTGAGCGTGGTCACGTGCCCAGTGTGCGCCTCATCGGGGTGACGTGCATGCGTATCCGGCGTGCCACCGCGACTTCCGCGCCGGCGTGCATGCGTATCCGGCGTGCCACCGCGACTTCCACGCGGCGATGTGCTTCCCCGCTGGGCCGGGGACCGGGAAACCGTCCCGCCCGGGGTGCCGGGACACGCGGACGGGAGGGCCGCCGTGGGCCCTCCCGTCCGGGGTGTTACAGGTACTGGCCGGTGTTGGCGACGGTGTCGATGGACCGGCCGGCTTCGGTGCCCTGCTTGCCGGAGACGAGCGTGCGGATGTAGACGATCCGCTCACCCTTCTTGCCGGAGATGCGGGCCCAGTCGTCGGGGTTGGTGGTGTTGGGCAGGTCCTCGTTCTCGGAGAACTCGTCCACGCAGGCCGTGAGCAGGTGCTGCACCCGCAGGCCCTTCTGGCCGGTTTCGAGGAACTGCTTGATGGCCATCTTCTTGCCCCGGTCGACGATGTTCTGGATCATCGCGCCGGAGTTGAAGTCCTTGAAGTAGAGGACTTCCTTGTCGCCGTTGGCGTAGGTCACCTCGAGGAAGCGGTTTTCCTCGCTCTCGGTGTACATCCGCTCGACGACGCTCTGGATCATGCCCTGGATGGTGCCCTCGCGGGAGCCGGAGTGCTCCGTCAGGTCGTCCGGGTGCAGCGGCAGGTCGGCGATGAGGTACTTGGAGAAGATGTCCTTGGCCGCCTCGGCGTCCGGCCGCTCGATCTTGATCTTGACGTCCAGGCGGCCGGGCCGCAGGATCGCCGGGTCGATCATGTCTTCGCGGTTGGAGGCGCCGATGACGATGACGTTCTCCAGGCCCTCGACGCCGTCGATCTCCGACAGCAGCTGAGGGACGATGGTGTTCTCCACGTCGGAGGACACGCCGGAGCCTCGGGTGCGGAAGATCGAGTCCATCTCGTCGAAGAACACGATCACCGGGGTGCCCTCGGAGGCCTTCTCCCGGGCCCGCTGGAAGACCAGGCGGATGTGCCGCTCGGTCTCGCCGACGTACTTGTTGAGCAGCTCGGGGCCCTTGATGTTGAGGAAGAAGCTCTTGCCTGACTGGCCGGTCTTCTCCGCGACCTGCTTGGCCAGGGAGTTGGCGACGGCCTTGGCGATGAGCGTCTTGCCGCAACCGGGCGGGCCGTACAGCAGCACGCCCTTGGGAGGCCGGAGCTTGTGCTCGCGGAACAGGTCGGCGTGCAGGTAGGGCAGCTCGATGGCGTCCCTGATCTGCTCGATCTGCCTGCCGAGGCCGCCGATCTCCTCGTAGGAGATGTCGGGGACCTCCTCCAGCACGAGCTCTTCGACCTCGGACTTGGGTATGCGCTCGTAGACGTAGCCGGATCGGGGCTCGAGCAGGAGCGAGTCGCCGGCCCTGATGGGCTGGCCGATCAGCGACTCGGCCAGTCGCACGACGCGCTCTTCGTCGGCGTGCGAGATGACCAGGGCCCGCTTGCCCTCGTCGAGCAGTTCTTTGAGCATCACGATCTCGCCGACCTCTTCGTAGCCGAGCGCTTCGACCACGTTGAGGGCCTCGTTGAGCATGACCTCCTGGCCACGCCGCAGCGAGTCGACGTCGACGGCAGGGCTGACGTTCACGCGGAGCTTGCGGCCGCCGGTGAACACCTCGATGGTGCCGTCTTCTCTGGCCTCGAGGAAGGTGCCGAAGCCGGATGGCGGTTGCGCCAGCCGGTCGACCTCCTCCTTGAGAGCTACGATTTGGTCCCTGGCCTCCTTGAGTGTGGCCACCAGGCGCTCGTTCTGGCCGGTCACGGCCGCGAGATTCGCCTGTGCCTCATGGAGACGCTCTTCGAGGACCCTGGCCTGACGGGGTGACTCGGCCAGCTTCCGCCTCAGCGCGGTGATCTCCTCCTGGAGGAAGGAGACCTGTGTTGAAAGATCAGCGACCTCCCGTTCGCGCTGCGCGGCTCGAGCCTCAGCATCATCGCGAGCTGCCACGCCCCGTCACCTCCTTCCCAGTCGAGGGCGACTACTAAGGACCTTACCTATCTCGGGCCCCTCCGTAACCTGGCCGGGCAGTGTTCGTAGAGTGACATTCAGTATTCGGTGAATAATCCTCAATCGTGCGTTTAATACTCCCAGCACATGAACAGGGCAATCTGTTCCCGTGTCACGCACCAACGCACCCTCGTGGCCAAATTGTCATAGTTCTTCGGTGGTCCCCTTCGGTCGTCGGCGTCTCGGCGGGGGTGTCACTCCGTCCGCCATGCGGCGGGCGGTGACGAGGAACCCCGTGTGGCCGATCATCCGATGATCCGGTCTCACCGCGAGTCCTTCGACGTGCCAGTCGCGAACCAGGGTCTCCCACGCATGCGGCTCGGTGAAACACCCGTGATCGCGAATCGTCTCGACCGTTTTGGACATCTGCGTGGTCGTGGCGACGTAACAGCAGATCACACCGCCGGGCGTGAGCGCCTTGGCGGCGGCGTCGACGCACTCCCACGGGGCCAGCATGTCGAGGATCACCCGGTCGACGTCGATCTCGTCGATGGAGGCGACCAGGTCGCCGACGACCAGGCGCCAGTTGGCCTCCATGGGGTCGGCGTAGAACTTCTCGACGTTCTTGCGCGCCACGTCCGCGAACTCCTGGCGCCGCTCGTACGAGGTGACGTGCCCGTCGGGGCCGACGGCGCGCAGCAGGAAGCACGTCAGCGCGCCGGAGCCGACCCCTGCCTCGATCACCCGCGCGCCCGGGAAGATGTCGGCCATGCCGACGATCATCGAGGCGTCCTTGGGGTAGATGACGGCCGCGCCGCGCGGCATGGCAAGCGTGTAGTCCTGCAGCAGGTGGCGGAAGGCGAGGTATTGGGTGCCTCCCGAGGAGCGCACGACGGAGCCTTCAGGCTGCCCGATCAGGTCGCTGTGCGGGATGGCGCCCTTGTGGGTGTGGAAGACGCCGTCCTCTTTGAGCGTGATCGTGTGGCGTTTGTTCTTGGGGTCGGTGAGCTGCACCTGATCCCCCGCCCGGAAAGGCCCATGCCTGCGGAAACCCATGGCCGCAAGGTTATAGGGCTTTCGGGCGGCTCCGGACGCACGGTATCTATGGGGGATGCTTCCGCGTGATGTGATCTCGACCGGTCCCCTGATTCTGCGGCCTCCCGTGGACGGTGACACCGAGGCGATCGTCAAGACGTGCGATGATCCGATGACCGCCTGGTTCCTGCCGAGGCTGCCGTCGCCGTTCGGACCAGAGCACGCGCGCGGCTACTTCGATCTGGCTGCGGAGAGGTGGGAGGGCGGCGGCGCGGAGTTCGCGATCACGGACAACGGCCAGTACGTCGGCTCCGTCGGCGTCCGGCCGCCGGACCACTGGGGTGTGGCCGCGATCGGCTACATGGTGGCGCCGTGGGCGCGGGGCAAGAACGTGGCGGCAACAGCGGTCAGGGCGGTCACCGACTGGGTGTTCGACCACGGCGTGCGCCGGGTGGAGCTGGAGACCTCGGTGGAGAACGTCGCGAGCCTGCGTGTGGCGTACAAGACGGGCTTTCGCGAGGAGGGGCGGCGGCGGGACGCCAAGCGGCTGCGGGACGGACGGTACGTCGACATGGTCTCCTTCGCCCGCCTCGAGGGCGACGCGGCGCCGGCGGCGGAGCCGTACCTGCCGTTCTTCGAGGGCGGGGAGCTGTGCGACGGGGTGGTGCGGCTGGTGCCGATGGCCGTGGAGGACGCGGCCGACTACCACCGGATGCTGGCCGATCCGACCGTGGCGCAGTACCACTTCGGGCCGCCGGGCACGCTGGAGGACGACGAGCGCCGCTGCCGGTACACCGGCTACTGGTGGGTGTCGGGGCAGCGGATCGAGCTGGCGATCAGGGACGCCGTCTCCGGGGCGTTCGCGGGACACCTGCAGCTGATGGAGGTCGTGCAGTCGCTGGGGCAGGCCATGGTGGGGTACTCCCTGGTGCCCGAGTACCGGGGGAAGGGGTTCATGACGCGGGCGGTCAGCATGCTGGTGGACTGGGCGTTCGCCAACACCGGCCTGCACCGCATCGTGGCCGGCACCGAGGCGGGGAACGCGGCCTCGCACGGGGTGCTGGAGCGGGCCGGGTTCAGCAGGGAGGGCGTGCATCGGGCCCTGTTCGTCAGGGCGGACGGGACGCGGGTGGACGACGTGGCGTGGTCGCGCCTGCGGCCGTCGTGACGGCCGCGTGGGGATTCGGTGGCCGCGGCGGAACCTGAGGCGGTTCTGGGTAAAAAATCCAGATTTCCGGTTGAGGGCTAGTCAAGGGGCGCGTCGGGGGCGATAGTCAGGTCACCCGCCCCTTGAGATCGCGCGATCGGGCCGCGCGATCCTCCACCCTCCCCGGAGGGATCACCGCGATGCCATACAACCATGTCAATGTCGCCATGCGTGAACTCATCTCCTCGTGCTCCTGCCTGGAGGCCGCCGACCTGGTCGATCGGCTGGCGAGAGCCGCCGCCGCCGTCACGGGCACGGCCTACGCGGGGTTCGTGCGCGTGGACGCGCTGCGGCTGGAGGCGGAGCCGATCCACATGCACGGGCCTGCGGGCGATCCGCTGCGCGTGCGCCGGTGGCTGGCCGAGTCGGGGGTGCTGAAGGAGCTCGCGAAGTCGCCTGCGGCCGTGCGGCTGGCGCACGACGTGACGGTGGGCGAGCCGGGTTTCCTCGCCGCTCCCGTGCCGCTGGCGACGCGCGACCACACGTTGGTGTGGGTCGCCGGGCGGGCGTTCGGAGACGCGGACGAGCACCTGCTGAGCCGCTTCGCCACGGCCGCGGGGCGGGCGCTGGAGGCCGCCAGCGGGCTGGAGGCCGCGGTGCGGTTGTTGCGCGGCGTACGGGCCTTCCGGACGGGCTGACCGGGCGGCAGCCGGTAGCGTGGCGGCCCGTGAGGGTTCTCATTGTGGGCGGCAGCGGGTTCCTCGGCGGCGAGCTCGTACGGCTGTGCGTGACGGCCGGGCATGAGGTGGGCGCCACGTACGTGACCGCCCGGCCCGGGGAACTTCCCGCGGTGGAGTGGCTGCCGATGGACGTGCGCTCGCGCGAGGCCGTGGCGGCCACCGTGGCGGCGTTCCAGCCGGAGGTGGCGATCAACGCGGCGTACCGGAAGGCGGACTGGGCGAGCACGGCGGATGGCGCCGCGCACGTCGCCCTGGCCCTGTCGCGGACCGGCGGGCGACTGGTGCACGTCTCGAGCGACGCCGTGTTCTCGGGGGCCGCCCCGCGCTATGACGAGGCGTGCGTGCCCGACCCGGTCTCCCCGTACGGGGCCGCCAAGGCGGCGGCCGAGACGGCGGTGCGGGCGGTCCTGCGGGACGCGGCGATCGTCAGGACGTCGCTGATCGTCGGAAACGGCGGATCGACGCACGAGTCGCTGGCGCGCTCGCTGGCGACGGGGCACGGCCAGGGTGTGCTGTTCACCGACGACGTGAAGTGTCCCGTTCACGTCGGCGACCTCGCCGCGGCGCTCGTGGAGACGGCCGTCCGCGGGCTCTCAGGGGTGCTGCACGCCGCGGGGAGCGATGCCCTGAACCGGTACGAGCTGGGAGTGCTCATCGCCCGGCGGGACGGCCTGGACGCGGCGCGGCTGCGGCCCGGCCGCCGGTCCGACGCCGGGCTGGCCGGCCCGTTCGAGGTCCGGCTGGACTGCACGGCCACCCGGCGGCGGCTGCGGACCCGGCTGCGTGGCGCTCGCGATTTCCTGGCGGCATGAGGTCGCGCCGGGCTCCACGGGGCCCGCATGACCGCACAGGCCACGCATGAGGTCGCGTCGGGCTCCATGGAGCCGCATGACCGCACAGGCTGGGCATGGGAAACGCCCGCGTCCCTGGCTCGGGGACGCGGGCGTTCGCCGGGGGCGCTACCCCCGGTGCGGCTCGAAGCGGAGCGTGCGGGAGACGCCGACCCGGACCGTCGTCCCTGGGGCGATGGTGACCGGCTCGTTCGGCGGGATGTCGTAGAAGTTGGGGTCACCCGGCGGCTGGATCTGGGTGCCGTTGACCGAGCCCAGGTCGACCAGGTTGACGTCCCAGCCGTCCAGCGCCACCCGCAGGTGGCGGCGTGAGACCGACCCGTCGGGGCTGGTCACCTTGGCGGGCCTGGCGCTGCCGCCGGCCACCTCGGGCGCCCGCTCGGGGTCGCGGCCCAGCAGGTAGTCGCTCTCCAGCGGCAGCGCGGTGCCGTCGTCGAGGATGAGCACGCCGAGCGACGGGCGCGGACCCTTGTAGGGGACGAGGGTGCGCTGGACCAGCGCGATGCCGCAGACGGCGCAGTAGGGCGAGCGGGGGTCGTTGAAGTGGTCGTTCTTGCAGTCGACGCCGTAGACCAGGGGCCGGTCGCCGTGGTCCTGCTGCTCCTGCGGCGGCGTGGCGGGGGCGTCGAAGTGGTCGGGCGAGCCGAGCACGGGCGGCGCCGCCTGGTCGAAGTGGTCGGACGGGCCCATGGGCTGGGACACCTGCTGGTCGGGGACGCCGTTGAGTGGCGGCGGCTCGTCGTACGAGGGGAACTGCTGCCCCTCCGGCAGCGGCGGGGGCTGCTCCTGCGACGGCGGGAAGAAGGGCGACGGCTGGTCCTGCGGCGTCCCGAACGGCGGCTGGTCCTGCGGCGTCCCGAACGGCGGCTGATCTTGCTGCGTGCCGAACGACGGCTGCTCCACGGGCGCGGGCTGCGGGCCCGACGGCGTCCCCTGCACGACCGGCGGCTGGTCGGCCAGCGGGTAGGGAGGCCGCTCCACCGGCGCGGGCGGCTGGATCAGGTCGGCCTCGATGTGGATGGCGGTGGCGGGCAGCTCGCTGGTCAGCGGCCTGGACGGGGCGGGCGCCGAGGGCTGGTCGGTGAAGTCGCCGACGAGGCCGCCGCCGTGCACCACGCCGCCTTCCAGGCGGACCGCGGGATGCGGGCTGCCGGCGCCGGGCAGGCTCAGCTCGACCCGCTCGACCGGACCGGGGATGAGCCGGTCGGCCCAGGTCAGCGAGTCGCTGCCGGCCAGCCGCGTCTCGCCGCCGGAGGTGGCGATCGTGGCCGCGGCCGAGCCGCTGACCAGGACGGCCACTCCCTCGCCCACGGGGCCCGCGACCGCGCACGTCGCCGGGTCGCCCGCCATGTTGGCCGCCAGCACCTGCGCGGCGCGGCGGGCCAGCGCCCTGCCGTCGCCGCCGGACGCGGCCGTCTCGCGCAGCGCGTCGAGCAGGTCGTCGGCGGTGGACTCGCCGGCGTCGCACACCAGCAGCAATCCGCCCACGAAGGCGACCAGCCCGTCCCCAGGAAGCGGACGCACCACTCCGAAGCCTTGGTCGGTCATGCGTCCTCCCTCATGACGACCGCGCTGCGCTCATCGGTGCCCTCGCTGCGCTCGGTCACTCAGATCTCCTCCCCGGAAGCCGGCGATGTTACGGCACCCGCACTGCCGTGCTTGGCCACCAGCCATACGCATACCCAGACGAAGAGGCCGGGTCGCGGCCCCCTCGTCTCGATTCGGTGAACCGGGTGGGCCGCAACAAACCCCTCAACTGTGCAAGTCTGGCGAAACAGAACACTATCGGCCAGTCGTCGCATCGCAGAAATCGCCGGAGTCCGCTCCGGGCCACCCGAAACTGCTGGACACGACCCTAGCCCGGGGTCGCCGCTTAAACGAGTGGGACAAATCAGACGCCGGTGAACACCCGGTTCACATCTGCCGTCGAGAGCACGCCGTAGATCTCCCCGCCGCCCTCCACGAGCAGGTACTCGCTCCCCGGGGCCTCGCGCATGGCGTCGATGAGCGGCTCGCCGGCCAGGTCGGCCTTGAGCACCATGGTGGGCTCCAGGGACTTGGCGACGGAGCCGGCGTTCACCCAGGGGCGGCGGTGCTCCGGGGTGGCCTGTACGGCGGCCTCATGGACGATGGCCATGGGCTGGCCCTCGTGGTCGACCACGACGATGGCGCCCGCCCCGCGCTCGGTGGCCTGGCGCAGCGCCTCGGACAGCGGCGTCTCGGCCGTCACCGGGATGGCCCTGCGAGCCAGGGCACGCGCGTTGACCTGCGGGATCCTGGCCCGGATCTTGGCCACGCGCAGCGACTGCGAGGCGCCGAGCCAGATGAAGGACGCCAGCACGAACGGCCAGATGAGGTCCGCGAGATCGATCTCCTGGCCGCTCCGCAGGGCGGTCGCGATCGGGAACACGACGAGCAGCACGGCCAGCACCCGCCCGCCCCAGGCGGCGACCACGGTGCCGGAGCCGGGGTTCCTGGTGAGCTTCCACACCCCGGCGCGCAGCATCCTGCCGCCGTCCAGCGGCAGCCCGGGCAGCAGGTTGAACACGCCGACGATGAGGTTGGCCACCCACAGCTGCCAGACGAGCACCTCGAGGATGCCGCCGTTGTTGACCGCGTAGACGTCGGCGGCCAGGCCGAGCCCGCCCAGGCCGAGCGAGAGCGCCGGCCCGGCGGCGGCGACCAGGAACTCCTTGCCCGGCGTGGGCGGTTCCTTCTCGATCTCCGAGACGCCGCCCAGCAGGTAGAGGGTGATCCGGCGCACCGGCAGGCCGTACCACTTGGCCAGCACGCTGTGGGCCAGCTCGTGCAGCAGCACCGACACGTACAGGAGCACCGCGAACACCAGCGCCACCGCGTACGAGGCGGTGCTGCCGAGCTCGGGCAGCATCTGCCGGAAGCGCGGGCCGAACATCACCGTGATGAACACCGCGACGATGAACCACGACCACGAGACATACACCGGAATGCCGAACGGCTTCCCCATCCGAAGACCGGAGAACTCCTGCCGCGGGCTCTGCTCGCTCACCGCACTCCTTGAACGTCCATTACGTGCTGTTGCTGCCTTGATGCTACGCGCCCGATCGAGTGATCATCGTTTCACGCAAGCCATTCTGTCGTGGTCTTGACCTAGAGTGCGGTGCATGACGTTGACCGAACCGGTGATCATCGGAGCTCTCTCCCCGTCCCGGGCGGGCGACTTCATGACATGTCCGCTGCTCTACCGCTTCCGGGTGATCGATCAGCTCCCCGAGAAGCCGTCGCAGGCGGCGGTGCGGGGCACGGTGGTGCACGCGGTCCTGGAGCGCCTCTACGACCTTCCGGCGCCGCGGCGTTCGGTCCAGGCGGCGCTGGAGCTGTTAGAGCCACAGTGGCAGCGGCTGCTGGCCGAGGACCCGCAGTACGCGCAGATGTTCGCCGACGAGGCCGAGCAGGCGGAGTGGCTGGCGCAGGCGCGCGGCATGCTGGAGCGCTACTTCACGCTGGAGGACCCGTCGCGGCTCGAGCCCGCCGAGCGCGAGCTCTACGTGGAGGCGGTTCTCGACGGCGGGCTGATGCTGCGGGGCTACGTCGACCGGCTCGACGTGGCGCCGACCGGCGAGGTCCGGGTGGTCGACTACAAGACGGGCAGCGCGCCGGGGCCCGACTTCGAGGCCAAGGCGCTGTTCCAGATGAAGTTCTACGCGCTGGTGCTGTGGCGGCTGCGCGGCCAGGTGCCCCGGCTGCTGCAGCTGGTCTATCTGGGCGGCCAGGGCGAGGTGCTGCGCTACGCGCCGGACGAGGCCGACCTGCTGGCCACCGAGCGCAAGGTGATGGCGTTGTGGGCGGCGATCGAGCGGTCGCTGGAGTCGGGCGAGTGGCGGGCGCGCCGGAGCCGGCTGTGCGACTGGTGCGACCACCAGGCGCTGTGCCCGGAGTTCGGCGGCACCCCGCCCCCGGTCCCCGACCGCCAGCCCGGCGACACGGTACGCGGCCACCGCCGCTCGGCCACCGACGAGCTCTGACCCGCCGGCTGCTCGGGGGCCGCGGCAACCCGCGCCTTGGGCCGCCCTGGCGCGTCTCCTGCGCGTGAGTGGGCGGGGAGGAGCGCTCCCGTAGGGCCCGGCGAGCGCCCCTGGCACGAGACACCGGGATTGGCGGCGCAGGATGGCGGCGCCCGCCATGGGACTGTGCGCGAGCGTGCGGGCGGGCGCATGCAGCAGGCTACGGGCGGGCTACGTGCGGCGGGCCGCAGACGGGCGGGGCACCTGCGGCTACGTGCGGCCGAGCTACGTGCGGCCGAGCTACGTGCGGCCGAGCTACGTGCGGGCGGGCGCGTGTGCCGGAACGGGCGGCGGCCGGCGGAGGTGGGGGGTCGTATGGGTGGTAATCCTCCCGAGGGAGGAGGTTACGGCCTCTCACCTGCCCCTACAGTGAAGCGGTGCGCATAGACCGGACCACGTTCCACGACACGGTGCTCGCCGGGGTGGTGGCCGCGGCGTCGGTGGCGCTGTCCGTGCTCTACAGCCCCGCGCGGCTGCAGTCGGAGGGCCTGCCGGTCGACGGCGTGCAGGCGCCCGGCCCGCTCGGCGGGCTGCTGCTGGTGCTGGCGTGCGTTCCCGTGGCGGTGCGCAGGCGGTGGCCGCTGGCGGCCATGTGCGCGGGGCTGGTCCCGGAGACGTTGCTGACCGTGCTGGGGTACGGGACCGGCGTGTCGGGGCTGGCCAGCCTGGTGCTGCTCTACTCGGTGGCGTCCTACCGCGGGCTGGCGGTCGCGCTGGGCGGGCTGGTGATCTCGCTGGTGACGTACGCGCTCGGCGCCGCGGCGGGCCCGATCAGGGTGGCGAGCTGGAGCGAGCACGTCGTGGTGGCCATGGTGCTGGTGGCGGTGTGGGGGGCGGGCCGGAGCCTGCGGTTGCGCCGGGCGTACCTGGACGAGCTCAAGGACCGGGCGGAGCGGCTGGAGCGGGCGCACGCCGCCGACACGAGGGCGGCCAGGGCCGAGGAGCGCTCCCGGATCGCCCGCGAGCTGCACGACGTGGTCGCCCACCACGTCAGCGTGATGACCGTGCAGGCCGCCGCGGCGCGCCGGGTGCTGGCCTCCGATCCCGACCTGGCGCGCGAGGCGCTGTCGGCGATCGAGCACACGGGCCGGATGGCGATGACCGAGATGCGCAACATCGTCGGCGTGCTGCGTACCGACGCACGGGCCGAGCTGGGCCCGCAGCCCGGCGTGCGGGACCTGCCGGCGCTGATCGAGCAGATGCGCGAGGCCGGGCTGCCCACGCGGCTGCTGGTGGAGGGCGAGCCGCGGGCGCTGCCCGCCGGCGTCGACCTGGCCGCCTACCGGCTGGTCCAGGAGGGTTTGACGAACAGCCTGCGGCACGCGGGACCGGGGGCGAAGGCCGTGGTGACCGTCCACCACGACCTCGATGAGCTGGACGTACGGGTGGAGGACGACGGGCGGGGCGCGGCCGGGCTGTCCTCGCGGCCAGGGCACGGTTTGGTGGGAATTCGCGAACGGGTCGCGCTCTATGGTGGAATCCTGAGCATCGGTCCGCTACCGGGGGGCGGTTTCGAAGTGCGGGCGAGGTTCCCGTTGAAGGACGGCCAATGACGATCAGAGTGCTGCTGGTGGACGACCAGCCGCTGCTGCGCACGGGATTCCGCCTGATTCTGGAGGCCGAGCCCGACATCACGGTGGTGGGCCAGGCCGGCGACGGCAAGGACGCGATGGAGCAGACGCGCGCGCTGCTGCCGGACGTGGTCCTGATGGACATCCGCATGCCCGGGGTCGACGGCATCGAGGCGACCCGCAGGATCGTGCGGGAGGCGGCGCCCACGGCGCATGTGCCCAAGGTGCTGGTGCTGACGACCTTCGACCTGGACGAGTACATCGTGGAGGCGCTGCGCTCGGGCGCGTCCGGGTTCCTGCTGAAGGACGTGCCGCCCGACGAGCTGGTGCAGGCGATCCGGGTGGTGGCGGCCGGAGACGCGATCGTCGCGCCGAGCGTGACGCGGCGGCTGCTCGACAGGTTCGCCACGCGGCTCCCGTCGGCGTACGAGCAGCCCGCCCCCGCGCGGCTCGACCGGCTGACCGAGCGGGAGCTGGAGGTGCTGAGGCTGATCGCCAAGGGCATGTCCAACGCGGAGATCGCGGCCAAGCTCGTGGTGAGTGAGACGACGGTCAAGACGCACGTGGGCAATGTGCTGACCAAGCTGGGGCTGCGGGACCGCGTACAGGCCGTGGTGCTGGCCTACGAGACCGGGCTGATCACCCCCGGCACCTACTCCTGACCAAGACGCTCCTCCGGACCGCCCACGCGCAAAGACCGCACCCCGTGTGGCACGAGGGCCGCACGGGGTGGTGACGAGCCCAGGCGGGCCCAGGCGGGGTCAGGAGGCCTTGGCGGTGGTTTCCGGGACGTTCTCCGGGAAGTGGCAGGCGACGCGGTGCCCGCTGGCCAGCTCCTCCAACGGCGGCTCGACCTTCTTGCAGATCTCCTGCGCCTTCCAGCACCGCGTGTGGAAGCGGCACGCCGGTGGCGGGTTGAGCGGGCTGGGCACGTCGCCCGTCAGCCGGATGCGCTCGCGTCCCTTGCGCGCCCTCGGGTCGGGCACGGGCACGGCCGACATCAGGGCGTTGGTGTACGGGTGCATCGGCGAGCCGTAGAGCTGCTTACGGTCGGCGATCTCCACGATCTTGCCCAGGTACATGACGGCCACCCGGTCGCTGATGTGCCGCACCACCGACAGGTCGTGGGCGATGACGACGTAGGTGAGGTCCAGCTCGTTCTGCAGGTCCTCGAGCAGGTTGACGACCTGCGCCTGGATGGAGACGTCGAGCGCGGAGACCGGCTCGTCGGCGATGATCAGCTTGGGCTTGAGCGCGAGCGTGCGGGCGATGCCGATGCGCTGCCGCTGGCCGCCGGAGAACTCGTGCGGGTAGCGGTTGTAGTGCTCGGGGTTGAGCCCGACCAGGGCGAGGATGTCCTGGACGGCCCGCTTGATGCCGTGCTCGGTCTGCACGCCCTGGATGCGGAACGGCGCGCCGACGATGGTGCCGACCGTGTGGCGGGGGTTGAGCGACGAGTACGGGTCCTGGAAGATCATCTGCATGTCGCGGCGGAGCGGCCTGAGCTTGCCCTGCCCCATGTGCGTGATGTCCTGGCCCTCGAAGATCACCTTGCCGGCGGTGGGCTCGAGCAGGCGGGTGACCAGGCGGCCGGTGGTGGACTTGCCGCAGCCGGACTCCCCCACCAGGCCGAGCGTCTCGCCCTTGAACACGTCGAAGCTGATCCCGTCGACGGCCTTGACGGCGCCGACCTGCCGCTTGAGCAGGCCCTTGGTGACAGGGAAGTGCTTCTCCATGCCCTGTACGGAAAGCAGCGGCTCGCCGCTCGCGGGGCTCTTGTCAGGCTCGGTCACTGAGTCTCCAGCAGTGGCTTGATCTCGTTCTCCCACAGCTCCCGCCGCTCCGTCCTGTCCATGTGGCAGCGCACCAGGTGGCCGCCCGCGGTCTGGAGCAGGTCGGGCACCTCGGTCTTCGCCTTGCCCCCGGTGCGCTCGGCGTACGGGCAGCGGGGTGAGAAGGCGCAGCCCGGCGGCACGTTGATCAGCGACGGCGGGGAGCCCTTGATCGGCAGCAGCCGCTCGGTGGGCTCCCGGTCGAGCCGGGGCATCGATCCCAGTAGACCCCACGTGTAGGGGTGCTCGGGACGGTAGAAGATGTCATCGGCGCTGCCGTACTCGACGCACTTGCCCCCGTACATGACCAGGATGTCGTCGGACAGCTCGGCCACCACGCCCAGGTCGTGGGTGATGATGATCAGCGCGGAGTTGAACTCGCGCTGCAGCTCGACCATCAGGTCGAGGATCTGGGCCTGCACGGTCACGTCGAGCGCGGTGGTCGGCTCGTCGGCGATGAGCAGCTCGGGGTCGCACGACAACGCCATGGCGATCATGGCGCGCTGGCGCATGCCGCCGGAGAACTCGTGCGGGTAGGAGTCGACGCGCCGCTGCGGCTCGGGGATGCCGACCCGGCCGAGCATGTCGATGGCGTGCTTCTTGGCCACGGCCTTGGTGACCTTGTGGTGGATGCGGTACGCCTCGATGATCTGGTCGCCGACCGTGTAGAACGGGTGCATCGACGACAGCGGGTCCTGGAAGATCATCGCCATCTTCTTGCCGCGCAGCCCGCGCACGTGCTCCTGGGAGGCGCCGACGAGCTCCTCGCCGTCGAGCCAGATCTCGCCGGAGATGTTGGCGCCCTTGCCCTTGTGCAGGCCGAGGATGCCGAGGCTGGTGACCGACTTGCCGGAGCCGGACTCGCCGACGATGCCGAGCGTCTTGCCCCGTTCGAGGTTGAACGTCAGCCCGTCGACGGACTTGACCAGGCCGTCGTCGGTCGGAAAGTGGATCTTGAGGTCCTTGACCTCGAGGAAACTGCTCACGCCAGCCTCACCCTCGGGTCCACGACCGCGTAGAGCAGGTCGACGATCAGGTTTGCCACGATGATGAACGCCGCCGCGACCAGGGTGACGCCCATCACCTGGGGAAGGTCGTTGCGTTCGATGGCGTCCCTGGCGTACTTGCCGATGCCGGGCAACGAGAAGGTGCTCTCGGTCAGCACCGCGCCGCCGAGCAGCAGGCCCAGGTCCAGGCCGAACATGGTCAGCACCGGGGTGAGCGTGGCTCTCAGCCCGTGTTTGAGCACCACGGCCCGCTCGGGCAGGCCCTTGGCTCTGGCCGTGCGGATGTAGTCCTCCGACATGGTCTCGAGCATGCCCGCCCTGGTGAGCCGGGCATAACCGGCCGCGTACAGGAAGGCGAGCGTGACCCAGGGCAGCATCAGGTTGTTGGCCCAGGTGAGCGGGTCCTCGGTGAACGGGACCCAGTCGGCGACGTCGCCGACGAGGCCGAGCTGGTCTCGGAAGATCGCCAGCGACACGATGCCGGTGAAGAAGATCGGCAGCGAGACGCCGGCCAGGGCGATGCCCATGGAGAAGCGGTCGAAGAAGCTGCCGCGCCGCAGCGCGGACACCACGCCGGTGGCCACGCCGAAGACCACCCACACCACGGCCGCGCCGAGCGCCAGCGACAGCGTGATCGGTATGCGGTCGAGCAGGTCGGGCAGAACCGGGTTCTGGGTGACGTACGAGTAGCCGAAGCAGGGCGCCGGGCACACCTCGACCCCAGGGCCGTAGTTGCGCTCCACGCCGACGAAGATGCCCTTCACGAACCGGCCGTACTGGACGACGAGCGGATCGTAGAATCCCAGCCGGATCGCCGTGTCGTGGATGACCTGTTCGTTGGCGGCCTTGCCGACGTATCGGGAGGCGAGGTCGTCAGCGGACATCCCAGCGAGCCGAGGCACGAGGAAGAAGATGGCGAACGTCGCGATGCTCACCACGAAGAGCAACATGACGGCCGCTATCAACCGTCTGAGAATGTATGTGAACACTGATCTCGGCCGTGGCGGCCGGGCCTCGTGAGCCCGGCCGCCGGAGCCTTCACCTGCTTTCGACGTACGTGTCCGGCGGGGTCGCCTGACCTGTTACTGGGTGCCCAGCGTGAGGTACTCGTACATGCCCCAGTTCTGGCTGACGAAGACGTTCTTCAGCGTCGGCGGCCGGTAGAACAGTCCGTGCGCCCAGACGTAGGGCAGGATGAACGCCGAGTCCATGACCTGCTTGTCGACCTCGGCCCAGATGGCGTTGCGCTTGGTGGCGTCGGTCTCGGCGGCCGCCTGGTCGATGAGCGCGTCGATCTTCGGGTCCTTGACGCTCAGGTTGGTGTTGCCGGCGTCGCGGATGACGCGGCTGTCGACGATCTGCTGGAAGAAGCCGAAGCCCTCGGGGTAGTCGGCGCCCCAGCCGTAGACCATGAGGCCGAGGCCGTTCTTCTTGGCGAAGTCGGGCTTGCCGGCGTACAGCTTGAAGTAGTCGCCCTGCGGGTAGCCCTTGATCTCCAGCTTGATGCCGACGCGGCCGAGCGACTGCTGCAGCGACTCGGCGGTCAGCTTCTCGGCGGCGCGCTCGTTGCGGTAGGAGATGGTGGTGCTGAAGCCGTTGGGCTGGCCGCAGGCCGCCAGCTCCTCCTTGGCCTTCGCGACGTTGCCGGTCGGGTTGGCCTCGACGCCGTACGGGTCGATCTTCTGGTAGCCGGTCATCTTCGCCGGCATGAGGCTGAGCGCGATGTCGCCACCGGCGTCGGGGCCGCCGTAGGCACCCTGGATCGCGGAGCGGTCGGCCGCGTACATGACCGCCTTGCGGCAGTGGATGTTGTCGAACGGCTTGACGTCACTGTTGATGTTGGTGAACCAGGTCCGGTCGATCGGGGCCGAGTCGGCGTACTGCTTGACCTTGGGGTCGGTCAGTACCGTCTTGCGGGCGTTGGCCGCGACACCGGTGCTGTTGATCTTGACGTCGATCTTGCCGGACAGCAGACGCTGGTCGAGGTCGTCCTCGTTCTGGCCGAGCAGCACCTCGATGGAGTCGTTGAGCTGCTTGCGGTTGGGGTCGGTGGCCGCGTCCCAGTTGGGGTTCTTCACGAGCTCGATGCGCTTGGTGAGCTCGTGCGACTTGAACATGTAGGGACCGGTCGAGACCGGGTGCTCCTTGTACTTCGAGCCGGTGTCCTTCGCAGCGGGCACGGGGGCCGTCTGCGGGAGCATGGCGAAGTAGTCGAAACCGCCGTAAGCCTTCTTCAGGTGGAAGACGACGGTGTAGTCGTCAGGCGTCTCGACGGCCTTGAAGTCGTCGAGCTTGTCCTTCATCTTGTACGGGCCGGTGTAGCCCTGCAGGTCAAGCCAGTCGTTGAAGTACGTCGGGCCGCTGGGCAGGATGTCCTTGTCCAGCGAGCGGGCCACGGCGTACTTGACGTCCTTCGAGGTGACGGGGGTGCCGTCCTCGAACTTGATGCCCTTGCGCAGCTTGTACGTCCACGTCTTGCCGCCGTCGCTGGGCTTGCCGAGGTCCTCGGCCAGGTCGCCGACGAGCTGCAGGCCCTCCTCGCCCGGCACCGGCTTGAACATGGTCAGCGCGCGCGTGTAGAGGCGCGAGAAGTTCCAGGCGTAGCCGTAGTACTGGTCGCCCGGGTCCACCGAGTCGAAGTCGCCCGGCATGCCCATGTGGAGGGTGCCGCCGGTCTTGTCCGACGGGTTGATGATCTGCGTGACGCCCGCGTTGTACTGGCTGGCGGGCTTGTCGTCACTTCCGCCGCCGCCGGTGCTCTTGCCGCCGCCGCCGCCACACGCGGACACGACCACGGCGAGAGCGGCGGTCATCGCCACTGCCGACGCCTTGGATCTTGTCTTCATCGACCTGACACACCCCTTGTATCTAGGAGTTGAGAACTTTGCGGAAAATCACGAGGTCTATCGGGCCTTCGGGTCGAAGGCATCCCTGAGGCCGTCACCGAGCAGGTTGAACGCCAGCACGGTGACGAAGATCGCGAGACCAGGGAAGATCATGAAGTTGGGCGCCACCTGGTAGTTGTGTACGGCATCCGACAGCATGCCGCCCCAGGTGGGGGTCGGCGGCCGCACGCCCACGCCGAGGAAGGACAGCGCCGCCTCGAACAGGATGTTCGAGGGGATCAGCAGCGTCGAGTAGACCAGGATCGGCGCCAGGAGGTTGGGCAGGATCTCCTTGAACAGGATGGTGTGGCTGCGCGCCCCCAGGCTCCTGGAGGCGTCGACGAACTCCCGTTCGCGCAGCGACAGCGTCTGGCCGCGAATGATCCGCCCGATATAGGGCCAGTTGAAGAAGCCGATGATGAACACCAGCAGGCTGATCCTCAGCGTGTCGCCTGACAGGCCGAACGCCTTGTCGGGGATGACGCCGGCCAGCGCCAGCGCGAACACCAGCAGCGGGAAGGCCAGGAAGATGTCCATGAGCCGGCTGATGACGGTGTCGATCCAGCCGCCGAAGAAGCCGGCGATCATCCCGAGCACCGTGCCGAGCACGACGCACAGCAGGGTCGCGAAGAACGCGATCAGCAGCGAGATGCGGGCTCCGTACAGGATGCGGCTGAACAGGTCGCGGCCCGTGTCCGGCTCCACGCCGAACAGGAAGTCCCCGCTGATGCCGCCGAAGGAGCCCAGCGGAGCTCCGATGGAGGGATCGAGTTTCTCCCGGTGCCACTCCGCCGGCGGGTGCCCGAACCACGACACCAGCAGCGGGGCGAAGATCGCGACGAGGATGAGCAGCAGGATGACGATGCCGCCGATCATCGCGATGCGGTCGCGCCTGAGGCGCATCCAGGCGATCTGCCCCAGGGAACGGCCCCGGATGACTGAAGACTCCGCCCCCTCAAGAACGGTCTCCGGCCCGGCTTCGACGGCCGATTCCGGAACATCGAGCGGTGCGGTCATGCCAGTAAGCCCCCTGGATTCCAGACGACATCGTCCGTGTCGGCGCGGTCCCGGTCAGGGTAGTGCGCCCATGCGAGTGCGAACCGCGTGTCGCGGCCCCAGGAGGCAGAATCTATGGCCTGAGCTGGTGTGACTAGTCCCTCTGTGCCCTATGTGGCTCAACTGTGATTGACCAGAAACTCATTCGTATCGATCTTGAGAAGAATGTCTACGAGCCGTCCCGTTTACGTCTCGGAACTGTGACAGAGCCGGTTTCGCCGTGCATTCAGCTGATGCCGCGGCGTTTGAGCAGTTCTTCGATATCGGAGAAGTCGTCATCGCTCTTCGGCTTTTGCTTGGCGGCCACGGCGGGCTGCTGTGGTTTCGTGGGCGATTTGTTCGCTGAAGGCTGAATTTCGGGGGCCTCGGTGGCGGTCTTCTTTCGTACGGTCGAGAGCTTTCTGCCGCGGATCACGCCCGACACGACGAACAGCACCACGGACAACCCCGTCACGGCGACGCCCGCCCAGACCAGCGGATTGAACACCAGCCCGGTGACGAAACCGACGGCGGTCGCGCCGATGGTCCACAAGGCCTGCAGCGCGCCCGTCAGGTAGGCCGCCACCGGCAGCAACGCCCATGCCGCCATCCGCATGCCGGCGGCCGCTCCCCTGCGCCTGAAGGCCAGGAAACTGAGCACCAGGCCCACCGCGGTCACTCCTGCGCACAGCGGCAACCACGCGATCTGTTCGAACATCACGCCGCCCCTCGTATCGACTACATCTCCATCCTGGCACGTGAAACGCCGCCCACCCCTCCTCCGCGAGGACCACTTGCCCCCTAGGGGTTGTTGATCGCCACCCGGCCCGTGGCGGCGCTCCCGCGGCTCGCACCATCCGCTCCCGGCGCCTGGCAGGACGGCACCGTAGTCTCGGGTCGCACATGGAAGGGAGGGACAGCGCCGTGCTCCGGCGCACACATGGAAGGGCGGACGGCGCCGTGCTCCGGCGCGCGCGTGGCGGGCGGAGCGAGGCTCAGACCGTGATGAGGGCGCGCAGGTCGGCGACGCCGAGCAGTTCCAGCGACGGGACCACCAGGCGGCCGGGCGCGGGGTCGATGGCCAGCAGGCTCGGGACCGCCACCACCGCGCAGCCCGCCGCGGTGGCGGCCGCGACGCCGTTGGGCGAGTCCTCCAGCACCACGCAACGCACCGGCTCCACCCCCAGCAGCCGCGCGGCCGTCAGGTACGGCTCCGGGTCCGGCTTGGTGCGTTCGACGTCGTCGGCCGTGACCACCACGTCGAACCGGTCGCGGCCCACGCCTTTGAGCACCGCGTCCGCGATCTCCTTCAGCGACGAGGTGACCAGCCCCACCGGCACGTTCTCGGCCCGCAGCGCGTCGAGCAGCTCAGCGGCTCCGGGCATGACGTGGACGCCCGCCGACAGCCGCCGCACCATCCCGCCGGTCATCCACTCCCGCACGGTCTCGGCGGGCATGTCGGAGCCCGACACGGCCAGCATGTAGTCGACCGTGCGCTCCATCGACCCGCCCACGAGGTGGGCCTGGTGGGCGGGCGTCCACTGGGCGCCGAGCCTGGCCATCACGTCGGTCTCGATCTCCAGCCAGACCCGCTCGCTGTCGACCAGCAGCCCGTCCATGTCGAAGAAGACCGCTTCCAAACCTGCCCCCGATCGTAGTGCGTGCCCGCCATCGTGCCGCCCGCCGGTGAACGGCGGGCGGCACGACGCGGATCAGACGTTGAAGTATTTCGCCTCGGGGTGGTGGGCGACCAGCGCCGACGTGGCCTGCTCGGGGTGGAGCTGGAACTCCTCCGACAGGGTCACCCCGATGCGCTCGGGGTCGAGCAGCTCGAACAGCTGCTTCTGGTCCTCCAGGTTGGGGCAGGCGGGGTAGCCGAACGAGTAGCGGCAGCCCTGGATGTTGACCTTGAGCATGTCGTCGAGCGACTCCTCGCCGCCGATCCCCCACTCCGAGCGCACCCTGGCGTGCCAGTATTCGGCCAGCGCCTCGGTGAGCTGCACCGACAGGCCGTGCAGCTCGAGGTAGTCGCGGTAGGCGTCCTTGGCGAACAGCTCGGCCGTGGCCTCGGAGATCTTCGAGCCCATGGTGGCCACCTGGAAGCCGATCACGTCGACCTCGCCGGAGTCCTTGGCGCGGAAGAAGTCGGACAGGCACAGGTGGCGGTCGCGGCGCTGGCGCGGGAACGTGAAGCGGGTGCGCTCGCCGCCGTTGTCGTCGAGGATGATCAGCGAGTCGCCCTCGGAGACGCACGGGAAGTGGCCGTAGACGACGGCCGCCTCCAGCAGGCCCTCGGTCTGGATGCGCTCGAGCCACATGCGCAGCCGGGGCCGCCCTTCGGTCTCGACCAGCTCCTCGTAGTCGGGTCCGCTGCCGCCCCTGGTGGGCTTGAGGCCCCACTGGCCGAGGAACAGGGCCCGCTCGTCGAGGAAGGCGGCGTAGTCGGCCAGTGAGATGCCCTTGACGACGCGGTCGCCGTAGAAGGGCGCCGTGGGGACGGGGTTGTCGGCGGCCACGTCGGAGCGGGCGGGCAGCTCCTCGACGGGGGTGCGCTGCAGCACCGCGCCGGTCTTCACACGCCGCTCGCGCAGCGGCGGCAGCGTCGCGCCCTTCTCGCCGCGCTTGACGGCCATGAACGCGTCCATCAGCCGCAGCCCCTCGAACGCGTCGCGCGCGTACCGCACCTCGCCCTCGAACAGCCCGGCCAGGTCCTGCTCGACGTAGGCGCGGGTGAGCGCGGCGCCGCCGAGCAGCACGGGGTATTTCTCCGACAGGCCCCTGGAGTTCATCTCCTCCAGGTTTTCCTTCATGATGACCGTCGACTTCACCAGCAGGCCCGACATGCCGATGACGTCGGCCTTCTGCTCGTCGGCGGCCTCCAGGATGGCCGAGACCGGCTGCTTGATGCCGAGGTTGACCACCTGGTAGCCGTTGTTGGACAGGATGATGTCGACGAGGTTCTTGCCGATGTCGTGCACGTCGCCCTTGACGGTGGCCAGCACGATGCGGCCCTTCGTCTCGCCCTCGACGCGGTCCATGTGGGGCTCGAGGTAGGCGACGGCGGCCTTCATCACCTCGGCCGACTGCAGCACGAACGGCAGCTGCATCTGCCCCGACCCGAACAGCTCGCCCACGGTCTTCATGCCGTCGAGCAGCACGTCGTTGATGATCTCAAGGGCCGGGCGCTGCTCGAGACCGGTGTCGAGGTCGGCCTCCAGGCCCTTGCGCTCGCCGTCGATGATGCGCCGCTTGAGCCGCTCCCACAGCGGCAGCGCGGCCAGCTCCTCGGCCTTGCCCGCGCGCATGACGGCCGCGTCGACGCCCTCGAACAGCTCCATGAACCGCTGCAGCGGGTCGTAGCCCTCGCGCCGCCGGTCGTAGACCATGTCGAGCGCGACCTGGCGCTGCTCGTCGGGGATGCGGGCCATCGGCAGGATCTTGGAGGCGTGCACGATGGCGGAGTCGAGACCGGCGTTGACGCACTCGTTGAGGAAGACCGAGTTGAGCACCATGCGGGCGGCCGGGTTGAGGCCGAAGCTGATGTTGGACAGGCCGAGCGTGGTCTGCACGCCCGGGTAGCGGCGCTTGAGGTCGCGGATGGCCTCGATGGTCTCCAGGCCGTCGCGCCGGGTCTCCTCCTGGCCGGTGGCGATGGGGAAGGTCAGGCAGTCGACGATGATGTCCTCGACCCGCATGCCCCAGTTGGCGGTCAGGTCTTCGATCAGCCGCGTGGCCACGCGTACCTTCCACTCGGCGGTGCGGGCCTGGCCCTCCTCGTCGATGGTCAGCGCGACGACCGCCGAGCCGTGCTCGCGCACGAGGCGCATGATCTTCTGGAAGCGGGAGTCGGGGCCGTCGCCGTCCTCGTAGTTGACGGAGTTGACCGCGGCGCGGCCACCGAGCATCTCGAGCCCGGCCTGCAGCACCGCGGGCTCGGTCGAGTCGAGCATGATCGGCAGGGTGGACGCCGTGGCGAACCGGAACGCCAGCTCCTTCATGTCGGCCACGCCGTCGCGGCCGACGTAGTCGACGCACAGGTCGAGCAGGTGGGCGCCGTCGCGGGCCTGCTCGCGGGCCGTCTCGACGCAGTCGTCCCAGCGGCCCTCCAGCATGGCCTCGCGGAAGGCCTTGGAGCCGTTGGTGTTGCAGCGCTCGCCGATGGCCAGGTAGGAGGTGTCCTGCCGGAACGGCACGGTCTGGTAGAGCGAGGACGCGCCCGGCTCGGGATGCGGCCGGCGCGCCGGAACCTCCTTGCCGCGCACCCGCTCGACCACCTGGCGCAGGTGCTCGGGCGTGGTGCCGCAGCAGCCGCCGACCAGCGACAGGCCGTAGTCGCGGGTGAACGTGCCGTGCGCGTCGGCCAGCTCCTGCGCGCTCAGCGGATAGTACGCGCCGTCGGCCGTCAGCACCGGCAGGCCGGCGTTGGGCATGCAGGAGAGCTTGAGCCGCGAGTGGCGGGCGAGGTAGCGCAGGTGCTCGCTCATCTCGGCGGGGCCGGTCGCGCAGTTGAGGCCCATGATGTCGACGCCGAGCGGCTCGATCGCGGTCAGCGCGGCGCCGATCTCGGAGCCGAGGAGCATGGCGCCGTTGGTCTCGATGGTCACCTGCGCGATGATCGGGATGTCGCGCCCGGAGTCTTCGATGGCCCGCCTGGCGCCGACGACGGCGGCCTTGACCTGGAGCAGGTCCTGGCAGGTCTCGATGATCAGCGCGTCGGCGCCGCCCGCGATCAGGCCCGCCGCGTTGTCGCGGTAGGCGTCGCGCAGCCTCGCGTACGGCAGGTGGCCGAGGGTGGGGAGCTTGGTGCCGGGGCCCATGGAGCCGAGGACGAAGCGCGGCTGGTCGGGCGTGGACCAGTGGTCGGCGGCCTCGCGGGCGATCCTGGCGCCCGCCTCGGAGTATTCGAAGACGCGGTCGGAGATGTCGTACTCGCCGAGCGCGGCGAGGTTGGCGCCGAACGTGTTGGTCTCGACGCAGTCGACGCCGACGGCGAAGTAGGCGTCGTGGACGCCGCGCACGATGTCGGGCCTGGTGACGTTGAGCACCTCGTTGCAGCCCTCGTGACCGTGGAAGTCGTCGAGCGTCGGGTCCTGGGCCTGGAGCATCGTGCCCATCGCCCCGTCGGCCACGATGACGCGCTGGGACAACACTTCGCGGAAGGACGAGGAGATGCTCATGGGGTAGAGCTTATCGGGTGCGCCTCGAGCGCCACTCGCGCGCGGCTCGGGCACCCTGGACGGGGCCCGCGTGGCCGCCGACGCTATCGTACTCACCATCAATTGACATCGCGTCCAATTGGGGGGCTCCATGGCCTACCGCACCGTCGTCGTCGGCACCGACGGCTCGGCCTCCTCCTTCCGCGCCGTCTCCGCGGCGGCGTCCCTGGCCGCGGCGACCGGCGCCACCCTCGTGCTGGCCTGCGCGTACCTGCCCATGCGGGAGAGCGAGCGCGCCGCGGCCGCCGAACGGCTGGGCGAGCTGGCGTACAAGGTGAGCGGCTCCACGCCCGCCGACGACGCCCTGCGCGCGGCGCGCGGGCACGCCGCGGCGGCGGGCGCCTCCGACATCGTGCTGGCGGCCGAGCAGGGCGACGCCGTGGACGTGCTCGTCTCGCTGGCCGCCAGGCACCGCGCCGACCTGCTCGTGGTGGGCAACCGCGGGCTCAACAGCCTGGCGGGGCGGCTGCTCGGGTCCGTGCCGTCCGCCGTCTCCCACCGCGCCTCCTGCGACGTGCTGATCGTCCACACCACGGACGGCGGCCGCTGACCGCACCCCTGGGCTCCCCTCGCACCTCTTGAGACGCTGGCGCCCGCGCACGCGCGAGGAGGCGCAACGGGTGCTCACCTCGTGACGCTGACGCGCGCCGGACGGTGGGTGTGCGAGGAGGCGCACTGGGTGCTCACCCCGCGATGCGGACGCGGGTTGGACGGTGGGTGTGCGAGGAGGCGCACTGGGTGCTCACCCCGCGATGCGGACGCGCGCCGGGCGGCGGGTGTGCCGGGGCCTTCGCCGGGGGACGAAGGCGGCACGGCGAATGCGCGGCTCGCGCGTGCGCCGGGAAGACGAGGCCCGGGTTCACGGGGAGATCGGTGACGCTGACTCCCCCCGACCGCATAGGCTAAGCGGGACGGTGAAGAGAGGAGGCGACACGTGATAGAGCTCGAAGGGCTCCCCGAGCTCGTTGACCCGGTGCTCATAGCCGCGTTCGAGGGGTGGAACGACGCGGGCGAGGCTTCCAGCGGTGTGATCGCCCATCTCGAGTCGGCCTGGAAGGCCGAGCCGCTGATCGCGCTCGACCCCGACGACTACTACGACTTCCAGGTGACCCGGCCCGTGGTGGAGACGGGCGACGGGCTGACGCGGTCCATCGTGTGGCCGACGACGCGGCTGCTGCGCGCCCGACCGCTGGGTCTGGAGCGCGACGTCGTGCTGCTGCGCGGCATCGAGCCCAACATGCGCTGGCGCTCGTTCTGCGCCGACATCATCGAGATCTGCCGCGAGCTGGGCGTGGAGCTGGCCGTGATGCTGGGCGCGCTGCTCAACGACTCGCCCCACACCCGTCCCGTGCCCATCCTCGGGGGTGCGACGGACGCGGCGCTCGCCCGCTCGACGAACCTCGAGCTGAGCCGCTACGAGGGCCCGACGGGGATCGTCGGGGTGCTGCAGCACGCGTTCGGCGAGGCGGGGCTCGACGCCATCTCGTTGTGGGCGTCGGTGCCGCACTACGTCGCCCAGCCGCCCAACCCGAAGGCGACGCTCGCGCTGCTGCGCCGCCTGGAGGACGTGCTGGAGATCCCGATGCCCCTGGGCGACCTCGACGAGGAGGCCCGCGCGTGGGAGCGCGGCGTCGACGAGCTGGCCTCCCAGGACAGCGAGGTGGCCGAGTACGTCAAGGAGCTCGAGGAGCGCAAGGACGCCGCCGAGCTGCCCGAGGCCAGCGGCGACGCGATCGCGGCCGAGTTCGAGCGTTACCTGAGGCGCAGAGACAGGGACACTGACAGCTAACCCTCAGAAACAAAAACCGCCATTTTTTCGGGATTTCGAGTAATAATCGGGGCCAACAAGATTTGTCCCAAGTCGGGACTCCGGATTCCGACGAGAAGTCCTGAAAACTCGGCTTCGCGCCGTGATGCCTGCTCAACCGACCGCGCACGTTAGGCACGCCATGGCGACTTCCCATGTAGACCCGTACCAAAGAAGTCAGGACACCCGGCGCCGCGTTCTCGAGATGGCCGTCTCCCTCCGGGATGACCGCCCCGGCGGCTCCGTGGACTACTTCCTCGCACTACTGCAGGACCGGCTCCCGCTCTGGCTGAGCATTCTTCACGATCTTTCCCACCGCATCGGTAAAGGGTGCGTGGCGGACAATCTTCTCCCCGTCGCGCGAGCAGGTATCGAGTACTACATCGACGTACAGAGCGCGGCCCTGCCCGCCTTCACCTCCCCCAATGTGACGGTCCGCTTCCGCGAGGCCATCCGGGACACGGGCCTCGGGCCGAGCACCGAGGCCGCCCCGCTGGCCGCGTACCTGGCGGCCGAGAAGGAGCTGGGCCGGGTGGGCCCGGACGTGGACCCGGAGGCGAGTGCGCGGCTGCTGATCGCGGGCTGCTTCCACCGGGCCTACATCGAGATGTTCATCGGCGGCGACGCGGGCCCGTCGCTCGACGCCAGCGCCGAGGAGATCGTGCGCGAGCTGCGGCTGGAGCCCGTCCCCGCCTGACGCCCCGGCCCGCGAGGCGTCAGGCGGGGACGGGCTGGACAGCCGGGCGCTTCGCATCGCCCCGCCACCCACCGCCGACTGGCACGACGTCGACTTCCCCGAGTTCGTCACCGCACGTCAGCGGCTGCTGCCGGAGCGCGCCAGGCCCCACGACATCGGCGCAGACATCCTGGACCCCGCGTGGCTGGAGGCCCTGCCCTTCAACGGCTACAGCAAGTTCGCCGTCTGGGCCCAGAAGCACGCCGCCGTCGCCAAGAAGATCGTGGAGGTCTCCAAGTTCCCCGGCCTCGACGACCCCAGGGAGCCCGAACGCTGGCACCCCAAGCTGAAGCTCGTCAAGGAGATCCTGATGACGCGGGAGCCCGAGGTCGCCGAGTTCCCTCGGCCCTGCGCCTGTTGACCCGCCTGTCCGCGCCCAGCGCGGCCTTGTCGCGGAAAGGCAACGTGATTCTCCACTACCTCTTCTAGGGATAGACTGATCGTCAGTAGCACTGATGATTTGTGGAGCTGACCATGATTCTGATCACCGGCGGGCTGGGCTTCATCGGCACGCACACCACCCGAGCCCTGCTCGACCTCGGCGAGTCCTGCCTGCTCGTCCAGCGCAGGCCCGCCGTGGTGCCCGAGGCGTTCGCCGGCGAGCCCGTCGTCGTCGAGCAGGCCGACCTCACCGAGGAGTCGTCGCTCCTTGAGCTCGGCAAGCGCCACGAGATCACCGGCATCGTGCACCTCGCCGGCTCGGTCCCGTGGCCGCCGGGCGCGTACCAGCCGCTGGAGGGCGCGGAGCAGGCCGTGCGCAGCCTCATGAACGTGTTCCGCGCCGCGAGCGAGTGGCAGGTGGCGCGGGTCGGCGTGGCCAGCACGATCGGCGTGTACGGCGGCGTGCCCGGCGAGGGCGCGCTCAAGGAGGACGTGCCGCTGCCGATGACGGCCGGCCATCCGATCCCGGCGTTCAAGAAGATCGGCGAGCTGCTCGGCGACCATCTCGCGGGAGCCATGGGCCTCGACGTGGTCAACTACCGCATCGCCGCCATCTGGGGCCCGCTCGGCCACACCCCGTCGCCGTTCTTCGCCGCGCCCCAGCTCGTGCACGCCGCCGCCCGGGGCGCCGAGCCCGACCTGTCCACGCTGCGCGCCGGCGCGCACCTGGGCGACGGCATCGACATGTGTTACGTGAAGGACTGCGGCCGCGCGATCGCGCTGCTCCAGCTCGCCGACCGGCTGGCGCATCGCACGTACAACGTGGCCTCAGGGAGGCTGACGACCAACGGCGAGGTCGTCGCGGCGATCAGGAAGCTGGTCCCCGATGCCCGCGCCGACCTCCCCGAGGGCCGTGACCCCGCGGCGCCCGGCTTCTGGCTCGACACCACCCGGCTGCGCGAGGACACGGGGTACGAGCCCGCGTACGACACCGAGCGGGCGGTCGCCGACTACCTCGCCTGGCTGCGCGCGGGTAACGAGCGCTGAGCCAGGCAGTCGCGGGCCTGGACGATCTCGGCCGACATGTTGCGCTCCATCATGCGCAGCGCCGCCCGGCCCAGGTCCTCGTGGATCGCCGCGACACAATCGGGCGGCACCATGATCGAGAACTCCCGGATGTAGGCGTCCAGCGCGCTGTACAGGACGCACTGCTCGGTGACCTGCCCGGCCAGCAGCACCGTGCGCACGTCCCGCTGTCTCAGCAGGTACTCCAGCGACGTCCCGAAGAACGCGCTGTGGCGCACCTTGGGCAGGAACGCGCAGTCGGCGGGTGGCACGATCGGCTCGATCAGGTCGGGGCGGGCCCCTTCGAGTGCCCGTGCCACGAGGTCGTCCCGGGTCGCGGCGAAGTCACCGTAGTTGTCGTTGACGTAGATCAGGTCCACGTCGTCCCGTTTCCGCGCCCGGCCGATCAGCTCGGCCAGGCGGGGCACGATCGGCTCGACGCCCTGCTGCAGTTGCTCGGCGTCCCGGTGCTGGTAGGGGTTGAGCATGTCCGTGACGACCATGGCGGTCCGCGGCATGCTCAGACCTGGAGCTGCTCGAGCTGCTCGGCGGTGGCGAGCTCGGCCGCGAACCACTCGATGGTGCGGCGCAGCCCCTCCTCCGCGGGCACCCGCGCCTGCCAGCCGAGCCGATCGGCCGCCAGCGCGGTGTCGGGGCGGCGGACCCGGGGATCGTCGGCCGGGCGGTCGATGAACTCGATCTCCGACGACGACCCGGCCAGGTCCCGGATCATCGTGGCCAGCTCGAACATGGTCAGCTCGGCCGGGTTGCCGATGTTGACGGGCCCGGCGAAGTCGCTGCGGGCCATGGCCAGGATCCCGGAGACGGTGTCCTCGACGTAGCAGATGGAGCGCGTCTGCGAGCCGTCGCCGGTGATCGTGATGGGCTCGCCTTTCAACGACTGCCTGATGAACGTCGGGATCGCCCGGCCGTCGAACGGGCGCATGCGCGGCCCGTAGGTGTTGAAGATGCGCACGATCCCGGTGTCGGTGCCGCGCGAGTGCCGGTAGGCGGTGGTCAGGGACTCGGCGAAGCGCTTGGCCTCGTCGTAGACGCTGCGCGGGCCGACCGGGTTGACGTTGCCCCAGTACGTCTCGCGCTGCGGATGCTCGAGCGGATCGCCGTACACCTCGCTGGTGGAGGCCAGGATGAACCTGGCGCCCTTCTCCCTGGCCAGCCCGAGCGCGTGCAGCGTGCCGACGCTGCCGACCCGCAGGGTCTCGATCGGGTAGCGCAGGTAGTCGGCCGGCGAGGCGGCCGAGGCGAAGTGCAGGACGAGATCCAGCCGGTCCGGCACGTGCACGTACCCGGTCAGGTCGCACTCGATGATCCGGAACTCGGGCCGGTCGATCAGGTGCTCGACGTTGCGCGGGCCGCCGGTGAGGAAGCTGTCCATGCAGATGACCTCCGCACCCTCCTCCAGCAGCCGCTCGCACAGGTAGGAGCCGAGGAACCCGGCGCCCCCGGTGACCAGAGCCCTCATGACGTGACCTCCAAGACAGCGTCGACGACTTCGGAAACCTCGATCTTCAGCAGGCCGGGGTCGGGCCGTTGCCCGTGCGGATCCCCGTTCCTGCCCGCCCACAGCGCCACGTGGCGCCAGCCGGGCGGCGGCCCCCACAAAGCGGGTGACACCGGCCCGAACAGCACCACCGACGGCACGCAGAACGCCGTCGCCAGATGCGCGACGCCGGTGTCCCCGCAGACCACCAGCCGCGCCCTGCTCACCAGGTCGATCAGGTCCGCCAGCCCGGTGCGCCCGGCCAGCATCCGCTCCGGCGGCAGCCCCGCCAGCTCGGCGACCTTCCTGGCCAGCGGCACCTCCTCGGCGTTCCCCGTGACGACCACGTCTTCGAGTGCCACCGCCACCTCGGCGAACCGCTCGGGCGGCCAGCGCCGCGCGGGATAGGCAGCGCCCGGATGCACGATCGCGGGCCCCGTACGGTCGGAGATGCCGAGCGTCAGGTCCCCGGGGTCGGCGGCGATGCCGTGCCACTCCAGCAGCCCGCACCAGCGCCGCACCTCGTGCACGCCCTCCGAGTACGGCGGCCCCGTGCCGAAGCTGATCAACCGGCCCGGGTCCGTGCGCCGCAGCGCCTCGATGCTCTGCGGTCCTTTGCCGTGCAGGTTCACCGCGATGTCGGGCCGCTCGAACGGCACCGGTCCCGGGCCCGACACGTCGACCTGGTCGTCCACGGCGGCGGTCAGCGGCAGCAGGGCCGCCAGCGACCGCGGCGCGGCCAGCGTGATGCGGTGCCGGGGAAAGGCCTGGCGCAGCGCCCGCAGCGCGGGCACGGCCGTGAGCAGGTCGCCCAGGCCGAGCCCGCGCAGCGCGAGGAGTTCTAGGGCCATGACGTCTCCGTGGACGGGCAGACGACGAGCTCTCTCACCTCGCATCCGGCCGGCTGCCGCAGCGCGAAGACCACGGTCTGGGCGACGTCGGCCGGATCGTTCAGCCCGGCCTCCGGGCCGGGTTTGTACTGTTCCGGCCGGCCGTCGAAGAAGGGCGTGCGCATGCCGCCCGGGACGAGCAGCGTCACGCCGACCTCGCCGCGCAGCTCGACGGCGAGGGCCCTGGTGAAGCCGACGACGCCGAACTTCGACGCCGAGTACGCCGAGGCGTCGCTGAGCGGCCGCAGCCCGAGCGTGGACGCGCAGGTGACGATCTTGCCGCGGGTGTGCTTGAGGTACGGCAGCGCCGCCCGCACGACCGAGGCCGTGCCGAGCAGGTTGACCCGGATGACCCGCTCCCAGTCGTCGGCGGCCACGTCCTCCAGCCGCCCGCAGGCGTCGATGCCCGCGGCCGTCACCACGCCGTCCAGCCCGCCGGCCCGCTCGGCCAGCTCGCGTACCGCCCGCTCGGCCTCCCCTCTGTCGGCGAGGTCGGCTGTGACGTGCTCGAAGTGCTGGCCGGGCGGGCGCTTGTCGACGACCAGCGCCCGCCAGCCCTCCTTCTCCACGGCTTCGGCGGTGGCCAGGCCCAGCCCGGAGGCTCCCCCGGTGATCAATATGTTCATTGGATCTCCCTGATCAGATTCGTTGTCGAACGCCCCGGCAGCGTGCTCAGCACGACGGTCTCCGCGCCGAGCGCGGCCAGGACCTTGGATTCGGGCAGCACTTCCCCCTCGTAGTCGCCGCCCTTCACCCACACGTCGGGACGTAGCAGTTCGATGGCGCGCGCCGGGGTGTCCTCGTCGAACACCAGCACCGCGTCCACGCAGCCCAGCGCCCGCAGCACCTCGACCCGGTCGCGCACGTCCACGATCGGCCTGGACGGGCCCTTCAGCCTGCGCACCGACGTGTCGGAGTTGACGCAGACGACGAGCGCGTCGCCGAGCGCCCTGGCCCGCCGCAGCAGGCTCACGTGCCCGGCGTGCAGCAGGTCGAAGCAGCCGCCGGTGGCGATCAGGCGGCCGCCGTACGCGCGGGTGAGCCTGGCCACCTCCACCGCCGTGCGCGGCCGGTCGCCGAGCCGCTGCTCCTGGACCTTCACGCCGGCGGACCCGCCGCGCTCCACGAAGCGCGACGCCTCGCCGACGCCGATGATGACCGCCTCCTGGACGCCGCTGCCGTCGCGCAGCGCGAGCGCGGCGGCGGAGGCGAGCCGGTCGCCAGCGCCGCACGCGTCCCGGTTACCGGCCAGGACCGGCGGCGGGACCTGGGTGAGCGGGCCGCCCTTGACGGCCAGCGCGGCCCCGCGCTCGCCGGTCGTGACGGCCACCGCCCCGGCCTGCAGCTCCCGCACCAGGCGGCGGGCCGCCTGGTCCGGGCCGTGGTAGCCGGACCGGCACAGCACCTTGGCCTCCGCCTCGCTCGGCGTGAGCAGCGCGCACCCGGGCATGGGATGGGCGCCTTTGGGGTGCGGGTCCCACACCACCGGCACGCCGGTGTCGCGCAGCAGCTCGCGGGCCATCCTGGCCACGCCCCTGCCGTAGTCGGAGACCAGCACCGCGCCCGCCTGCCCGACGGCCCGCACGGCCTCCTCCGTGGGGGCGTACCTGGCCGTGCCGTCGCCGGAGTCCAGCCGGAGCAGGGTCTGGCCGCGCGCCCTGACCCTGGTCTTGCGCACGGTGCCGCCGCGCAGCGGCAGGCGTACCAGGTCGACCTCCTCCGACAGCAGGCCGCACAGGCGGCGGCCGTCGGGGTCGTCGCCGATCGCCGTGATCAGCACGACGTCCGCGCCGTCGCGGGCGGCCAGCAGCGCCGCCAGCCCGGCTCCGCCGGGGCGGGCCTGCTCGGCGGAGACGTCCACCACCGGGACCGGCGCCTCCGGGCAGAGCCGCTCGGCGTCGCCCTCGACGTCCACGTCCAGCAGCGTGTCCCCGATGACGACGAGCGGGCCCGGGTTCGGAGCCGCCGTCATAGTGCCTCCTCGACCGCGTCGCACAGCAGGTGGATCAGGGCGAGGTGCACCTCCTGCACCGTCGCCGTCTCCTCCCCCGGCACGGCGACCGCCTCGTCGCACAGGTCGGCCAGCGGGTTCGGCGCGGGCCCGGTCATGGCCCAGGCGAGGATGCCGCACTCCTGCGCCGCCCTGGCCGCGGCCAGCACGTTCGGGCTGGTGCCGCTGGTGGACAGGCACAGCAGCACGTCGCCGGGCCTGCCGTGGGCGCGCACCTGGCGGGCGTAGACCTGCTCGGCGCCGAAGTCGTTGGCGATCGCCGTCAGCGACGACCCGTCGGCGTGCAGCGGGATCGCCGCGTACGGCTGCCTGTCCGCCCTGAACCTGCCGACCAGCTCGGCCGTCAGGTGCTGCGCCTCCGCGGCGGAGCCGCCGTTGCCGCAGGCCAGCAGCCTGCCCCCGGCGGACAGCACGCCGGCCAGTTTCCCGCCCCAGGCCCGGACGGTGACCGCCTGGTCATCGACCTTCTCCAGGGTCGTCCAGAGCTTTTCCAGATGTGCGTCCACGATCAACCCCCCAGGGCGGCCAGGCGGCATACCTTGCCATCGATCACCTGCGTGTACACGGCCTCGGTCAGTTCGGCCACGCGCGGCCAGCCGTACCTCTCGCGGGCCCTGCGCGCCCCGGCCGCGCCGAGCGCCGCCCGCTTGTCCGGGTCGCCGAGCAGGTCGCGCAGCGCCCTGGCCAGGGCGCGCGGGCGGCGCGGCGGCACCAGCACGCCGCAGCCGGCGACCGTGTCCAGGTGCCCGCCGACCGCCGAGGCCACGACAGGTACGCCGCACGCCATCGCCTCGACCGGCACCATGCCGAACGGCTCGTACCACGGCACCGTCACCACGACGTCGGCCGAGCGCATCAGCGCCGGGACGTGCTCGCGCGGCACGCTGCCGATCACGTGCACCCGGCGTTCGAGCCCGTACGCCTGCGCCAGCTCGCGCAGCCTGACCGCCTCGTCGTCGTCCTGGCTGCCGCCCGCGATCACCAGTTCGGCGCCGGATACCTGGCGCAGCGCCCTGATCACGGTGTCGACGCCCTTGCGCGGCACCATCCTGCCGATGCAGAGGATCAGCTTGCCCGCATTGCGCGGCGCAATCGGCCCTTCTGGGCAGAACGCCCGCAGGTCCACCCCGCACGGCACGACCGTGACGCGCTGCTCGGGGATGCCCATCGCGCGCAGCTCGTTCACCTCGTCGCCGCAGGTCGCCAGGACGGCGTCGGCGTGCTTGCCGATCTCGCACTCGGTGGGGATCCGGTGCTCGGGGCTGGTGTCCGCGTCGCCCTGCCAGCGCCGCTTGACCGTGCCGAGGGCGTGGAACGTCTGCACCACCGGCACGCCTTCCGCCGCCTGCAGCGCGGCCTGCCCGCTCATCCAGAAGTGCGCGTGCGCGACGTCCGGCGGGCTCGCGGCCCAGCGCTCGGCCAGGCGCTCGGTGAACTCCGTCATGTACGGGGGCAGCTCGTCTTTGGGGACGGGGGCCGGGGGACCTGCCGGGACGTACTCGACCGTGACGCCGGGCGCCATGGTCACCGACTCGGGTTGCCGCTCCGATGAGCGCCGGGTGTGGACGACGATCGTGTGCCCGCGGCCGGCCAGCGCGAGCGCCAGCGCGGCGACGTGGACGTTCTGGCCGCCCGCGTCGACGCCGCCGATCGCCGCCAGCGGATCCGCGTGCTCGGAGATGAGATCGACCTTCACTGGACCAGCTCCCTCACTGCCTTGACCACCTGCTCACTTGTCACGTGGGACAGGCACGGGTGTCCGGGTACCGGGCAGATGCGCGCCCTGCTTCCGCGGCAGGGCGCCTCTTGGTCGCCGAGCAGCACCGCGGGCACCCCGTACGGGGCCCACCGCACTGCGGGAACGACGGGGGCGAACAGGCTCACGACCGGCGTCCCGACCGCCGCGGCCAGGTGCGCGGGGCCGGTGTTGCCCGCCACGAGCACGCCGGCACGCTCGATCACGGCGGCCAGTTGGGCGAAAGTGGTCACGCCGCCGAGGTCGGCCGCGAGGTCGCCGGCCACGTAGGCGGTGAGGTCACGTTCTGTGCCGGTCACGACGACCCGGTGCCCGTCCTCGACCAGCTCCCGCACGGTCTGCCGATGCCGGTCGGCCGGCCAGGTCCGCGCGGGGGCCGAGGTCCCGGGGTGCACCACGACATACGCGCCTTTGCCGGCGTCGGCGCCGACGCTGAGCAAGTGCCCCATTTCTTGGCCTATATCCGGCAATGGCTGCTGAACAGCGAGTTTGCCGTCATCGCCCTTCGGCAGTTCGAAGCCCGCCGCCCTGGCGACCGACAGCATCCGCTCGGCCTCCGGCACGTCGACGCTCTCGTCCACGACGTGCCGGACGTCCAGGAGCGAGCCGGGGTAGTCGTTGCTGATGGCGGTGATCCTGCGGACCCCGGCCAGCCGGAGCAGGAGCGCCAGCGGGAGCGCCGACTGGTGGAACGAGGTGAGGATCACCGCCTCGTCCACGTCTGCGAGCTTGGCGATCAGGTCGGCGACCTGTCCTTTGCTGACGGGCGGCGGGGTGTGGTCGATCCACGGGGCCCGCCACTCGATGACCTGGTCCACGCCGGGCAGCAGCTCGGCGGCCTGCCTGCCGTTCGGTCCTGCCAGGAAGACGAGCTCGCGGGCCAGCGTGCGCACGGCCCTGACGGCCGGTCCGGCCAGCAGCACGTCGCCCACGTCGTCCAGCCGCGCCACCAGCACCCGGCCCCGGTCCTGGGCGTCCCGGCGCCGCTGCGGCTGGGCGGACGCCGCCGTGGCGGGCTCGCGCACGGCTTCGGCGGCAGGCCCGCGCGTGGCGGCGCCCACCGTATTGCACCGCCTCGGACCGCACAGCGTTCCTGGCATGCGACCGCTCATCGCCGCGCCCTCCATTCCCCCCGCAGCCGGTGCGCGCAGGCGACCGGCGGGATCACGACGCTGGTGACGACCATCCGCCACATTTCCCGTGGGGTACGCGGTCCCGGCGCGATGCGCCGCCACGCGAACTCGGCGGTCATCGCGGCCCACACGGCACCCGCCACCGCGGCCGGCACCCGTACCCCCGCACCGCCGGAGCGCTCGCGGGTGCGGAGGGCGGCGGCCGTGGCCAGGGTCAGTGCGGCGAGACCGGCGGCCGTGGCGGCCGTGTGGACGGGCAGGCGGCCGCGCCCACCTCCGATGGCGGTGCGCCAGCCGGGCCCGTGCAGGCGGCGCATGAGCGCGTCGTCGGCGTTGCCCCGCTGGAAGCGCACGCTCGCCCAGAAGCCGTCCGCGCGCACCGGATGCGTCGTCACCCTGGAGCCCTTGACGAGCCGGTGCCCCGCCCGCGACACGCGCAGCGCCAGGTCGGCGTCCTCCCGGTACGCCCGGGGGAAGCGCTCGTCGAACCCCCCGGCCGACTCCAGCACCGCCCGCCGGTAGGCCATGTCCGCGGTCACCCACAGCGCGCCGGCGAGCCCGGCGGTGTTCCGCTCGGCGTCGGTGGGCCGTCGGTCGGCCGGCAGCGGCACCTCGATGCGCCCCTGGCTGCCGGCCACGTCGTCGGGCAGGTCGACCAGGTCCTTCCAGACCGCCTCGGCCCATCCGGGCGACGGGACCACGTCGTCGTCCAGGAACACGACCCACGGCGTCTGCGCGGCCCGCCACCCGGCGTTGCGCGCCGCCGCGGGCCCGCGCCCGCCGGACCGGACGATCTGTACGGGTCCTATGTGATCGGGCAGGGACAGGTCGGAGGCGGGCGTGTCGTCGACCACGATCACCGGCACGCCGGAGCCGAGGCCCGCCAGCGTGTCACGCAGCGTGGGCCGTCCGACCGTGGGGATCACCACGGTGATCACGCCGCGAACACCTCCCCGCGCCGCACCAGGTACGGCCCCAGGGCGAGCACGTCCACCGGCGCGGACCCGAAGCACTCCAGCGCGTCACGCGGCTCGTCGACCATGGGCCGCCCGGCGGTGTTGAGGCTCGTGTTGACCACCACGGGCAGCCCCGTGCGCGCCTCGAACTCGCTCAGCACCCGCGCCATCAGCGGCTGGGCGCCGGGCGAGACGGTCTGGATGCGCGCGGTCCCGTCCACGTGCACCACCGCCGGGATGCGCGGCGCCCAGCCGGGGTGCACGTCGTGGACGAACAGCATGTACGGCGAGGGCACCGGCCCGCGCCCGAAGATCTCGGCGGCCCGCGACTCCAGCACCATCGGCGCGACGGGCCTGAACTGCTCGCGCCCCTTGACGTCGTTCAGCCGCTCGGTGTTGTGCGCGTGCCCGGGATGGGCCAGCAGCGACCGCTGCCCGAGCGCCCGCGGCCCGTACTCCGACCGTCCCTGGAACCAGGCCACGATCTTGTCGGCGGCCAGCTCGGCGGCCACCGCGGCGGCCAGGTCGGCGGGGCGGGTGTGCGGCACGCGGGCCACGTCCAGCCAGGCGCCCAGCTCCTCGTCGGTGAAGCCGCGCCCGAGCGCCGCGCCCGGCATGGGCCCGGCCGGCTCGCCGTGGACCTGCGCGAGATGGAGCGCTCCGCCCAGCGCGGTGCCCGAGTCGCCGGCCGCCGGTTGCACCCACACCTCGTCGAACGGCCCCTCGTCCAGGAGCCGCGTGTTGGCCACGCAGTTCAGCGCCACGCCGCCGGCCAGCGCGAGCCGCCGCTCGCCGGTGCGCTCGTGCAGCCAGCGCACCAGCTCCAGCAGCACCTCCTCCAGCCGGACCTGCACGCTGGCGGCCAGGTCGGCGTGGTCGGAGGTCCAGGGCGCGCCCTTGCGCAGCGCCTTGGCGTAGCCGTTCCAGTCGACCGGCTCGACGCGGAACCCGCCGTCCCCGGTCGTGTAGATCACCTCGCGCAGCGCCTCCAGGTGCCGCGGGCGGCCGTAGGAGGCCATCGCCATGACCTTGTACTCGTCGCTGGAGCGCAGGAAGCCCAGGTGCTGGGTGACGTCCTCGTACATCAGGCCGAGCGAGTGCGGCAGCTCCTGGGTGGCCAGCACCTCCAGCTCGCCGCCCCGGTAGCGGCCAGCCAGGTGCGAGACGTTCTCGCCCCGCCCGTCGCACACCAGCACCGCGCAGTCCCGCCACGGCGAGGCCAGCCCCGCCGACGCGGCGTGCGCCACGTGGTGCGGCACGTACGTCACCTGGCCGGGGTCCAGCCCGGGCAGCGCCGTGGCCAGGAACGCCGGGGCGCGCACGGCGTACTTCGTGCGCAGGTCCTCCCAGTCGCCCTCCGGCCGCTGCACGACCAGCGACGGGTCGTAGGAGTAGGCGACGGCGTCGATGTCCTCCGGGGAGAGCCCGGCTTCGCGCAGGCACCAGGCGGCGGCCAGCTCGGGCAGCTCCCACGCGGAGAACGCCAGCGGCCGCTTGCCGTGTTTGCGGCGGCTGAAGCGTTCCTCCTCCGCCGCGGCCACGATCCTCCCGTCGGCCACCAGGGCGGCGGCCGGGTCATGGAAGATCGCGTTGATGCCGAGAAACCTCATCTTTCCTCCCCCAGAAGATGTCGAGAACCGCTACCGAGAGAAGCGACGCCCAAACATCCCCCAGGCCGAGGAGGTGCGCAAACAGGCGTAACCGCCTGGGATTCGTCACTCTGAGTAGTTGTTTGCGGGGTCAGGCGCCGGGTAGCTGGCGGACACGCGACGGAGGTGAAAGGTGTTCGAAAAGCGACGTCCCGGCGCCGTGCTCTTCGACCGGGACGGAACCTTGATCAGGGACGTGCCGTACAACGGCGACCCGGACCTCGTCGAGCCCATGCCGGGCGCGATGGAGGCGGTGGCCAGGCTCAGACGCGCCGACGTGCCGGTGGCCGTGGTCACCAACCAGTCGGGCGTGGCCAAGGGCCTGCTGTCGGCGGACCAGATGGACCAGGTGAACGCCAAGGTGGAGGAGCTGCTCGGCCCGTTCGACGCGTGGGCGATCTGCGTGCACGACGACGCCGACGGCTGCACCTGCCGCAAGCCCGCGCCCGGGCTCGTGATCAGGGCCGCTGCCATCCTGGACGTCAGCCCCCGCGACTGCGTGGTCGTGGGCGACATCGGCAGGGACATGGAGGCGGCCAGGGCCGCCGGAGCCAGGGGCATCCTGGTGCCGACCCAGCAGACGCGACGCGAGGAGATCGATCAGGCCGCCGAGGTCGCGGACGACCTGACCGACGTCGTGGAGCGCGTGCTGAGCGACGCGGAGGGCCCCGTGCCGGCCGCCTCGGCGCCGTGGGCCCGGGCTCTGGGCTGGAGCCGCTGGTGAGGATCCTCATCTGGCACGTACACGGCTCGTGGACCAGCGCCTTCATCAGGGGCGGCCACGAATACGTCCTTCCGCTCGTCCCCGGCCGTGGTCCCGACGGCCGGGGACGCGCCCAGACGTTCGACTGGCCCGGCACCGCCCGCGAGGTGCCCTTCGACCGGCTCCGCCATGAGCCCATAGACGTGGCCGTCTACCAGCGCCCGCACGAGCCCGATCTGGCCCGCGAATGGCTCGGCCGCGACGTGCCCGGTGTGTACGTGGAGCACAACACCCCGGCGGGCGACGTGCCGCGCACCCGGCACCCGCTGGCCGACCAGAGCGACATCACGCTGGTGCACGTCACCCACTTCAACGAGCTGTACTGGGACAACGGCCGGGCGCGCACCCGCGTCGTCGAGCACGGCGTCCCCGACCCCGGCCACCTGTACACGGGCGAGCTGCCCAGGGCGGGCGTGGTGGTCAACGAGCCGGTACGCCGCACCAGGGTCGCCGGGACCGATCTGCTGCCGCGCTTCGCCGAACGGGTGCCGCTGGACGTGTTCGGGATGAAGGTGGACGGGCTGCCGTACGGCACCCATGAGGACCTGCCGCAGCACGTCATGCACGCCGAGCTGGCCCGGCGCCGGGTCTACCTGCACCCCTACCGGTGGACCTCGCTGGGACTCGCCCTCATCGAGGCCATGACCCTGGGCCTGCCGGTGGTCGCGCTGGCCGCGACCGAGGCGATCGAGGCCGTGCCGCAGGAGGCCGGCGTGCTGTCCACGAAGGTGAACGTGCTGGCCGACGCGCTGCACGCGTTCGTGGCGGACCCGGAGCGCGCCGCGCAGGCGGGCAAGGCCGCGCGGGCGGCGGCGCTGGCCCGCTACGGGCTCGGCAGGTTCCTGTCGGACTGGGATCGGCTCCTGGCCGAGGTATGAGAGCTGATCGGGTGGGTAGGCGCCAAGGTCATGATGATGCTCGACTGGACCCGCAGGGCCGCCTGCCTCGACTTGGACCCGGAATTGTTCTTCCCGATCTCCGTGGAAGGGCCGAGCCAGTCCCAGGTCGAGCAGGCCAAACATGTGTGCGCCGGCTGCCCCGTTCGCGAGCCGTGCCTGGAGTACGCGCTGGCCACCAGGCAGGCGTACGGCGTGTGGGGCGGCACCGACGCCGCCCAGCGCCGAGAGCTGAGCCTGACGCCGGCGCACCACAGGTGACTCAGGTCGGCAGGGCCTCGGCGAGAAAGCGTTCGCGCTCGGCCGCCTCGAGGCGGTCGCTGAACAGCACGCCGTCGAGATGGTCGACCTCATGCTGCAGCACCCGGGCCAGCACCCCCAGGGCGCGCACCGTCACAGGCTTGCCGAACATGTCGCGGCCACGCGCCGTGACCGCGTAGGAACGCTCCAGTGGCCACCACACCCCAGGCGCCGACAGGCACGCCTCGTCGGCGGTGACCCGCCGCTCCGAAAGCTCCAGGCGGGGATTGACCAGATGGCCGGACTTGCCGTCGTACGAGTAGACCACCACCCGTACCGGCTCCCCGATCTGCGGCGCCGCCAGGCCCGCCCGGCCCGCGCCCGCGCGCATGGTGGCGGTCAGCGATTTCACCAGCAGCCGCAGCTCGCGGTCGAAGTCATGGACCGGCGCCGCGACCGAGCGGAGCACCGGATCATCGAACATGCGAATAGGCCGGACCGTCACCCGCAACTCCCCGATAGGCGGCGTCGTCACGGTGAACGCTTCCCGCGACCGCCCCTCGCCAATCCCCAAGCTTCTGCCATGTAGCACAGCGGTAACAGAAGAGACCCGTGGGCGAAACCACCCCAAAGCAGTATCGGAGGGTGATCTCACTTGCGTCACACGTGCCTGTGATGCCTGGCCGGGTGCTCGGGGCCTGGCCA
Source organism: Nonomuraea sp. NPDC049400 (assembly GCF_044466425.1). Classification (NCBI taxonomy): domain Bacteria; kingdom Bacillati; phylum Actinomycetota; class Actinomycetes; order Streptosporangiales; family Streptosporangiaceae; genus Nonomuraea; species Nonomuraea sp. NPDC049400. The sequence goes on along the minus strand of NZ_JBITMP010000011.1, from coordinate 189,979 downwards.
GGCATCACCGACTACCTGGAGGTGCCGGCATGAGTGTGCTTGCCCTTGAGGGCGGCTCTTCCCCGGAGACGGCGCCCGATGCCCTGGCGGGCTTCACGGTCGGAGTGACCGCGACGAGGCGCCGCGAGGAGTTCGGCGCGCTGCTGGAGCGGCGCGGCGCCCGCGTGGTCAGCGCCCCCGCGATCCGGCTGGTCCCCCTGGCCGAGGACGCCGACCTGCTCGCCGCGACCCGGGAGAGCCTGGCAGGGCCGCTCGACGACGTGGTGGTCACCACCGGCGTCGGGTTCCGCGGCTGGATGGCCGCCGCGGAGGGCTGGGGACTGTCGGCCGACCTGGGCGAGCACCTGGCCAACTCGCGCCTGCTGACCCGCGGCCCCAAGGCCAGGGGAGCGGTGCGCGCCGCCGGGCTGAACGACCACTGGACGCCCGCCACGGAGTCGTGCGAGGAGGTCAAGCAGTACCTCCTCGCCCAGGACCTGCGCGGACGGCGCATCGCGGTGCAGCAGCACGGCGAGCCGCTCAGCGACTTCGTGACCGACCTGCGCCAGGCGGGGGCCGAAGTGATCGAGATCCCGGTCTACCGGTGGCTGCCGTACCGCGACATCTCGCCGCTGCGCCGCCTGATCAGCCAGACCATCTCCGGCTCGGTGGACGCGGTCGCCTTCACCAGCGCGCCCGCCGTCCACGCCATGCTGGGGGCGGCTCGCGCCGAGGGGCTGGAGGAGACGCTGCTGGCGGCGTTCAGCGGGAAGGTCGTGGCCGCCTGCGTGGGGCCTGTCACGGCGGAGCCGCTGACCTCGCGCGGCGTGCCGACCCTGCAGCCGGAGCGCTCGCGCCTCGGCGCGCTGGCCCGCGCGCTGGCCCGGCACCTGCCCGAACACGGCGTCACCCGGCTCGTGGCCGGCGACCACCGGCTGGAGATCCGCGGTCACGCCGTGGTGGTGAACGGGGAGCTGCGCCCGCTGCCCCCGGCCCCGATGGCGGTGCTCAAGCGCCTGGCGGACAAGCCGGGCCACGTGGTGTCCCGCACCGAGCTGCGTACCGTGCTGCCGGGCAGCGTCGCGCGCGAGTCGGCCGAGCACGCGGTGGAGATGGCGATCACGCGGCTGCGGCGCGCGCTCGGGCCGAGCGGGATCGTGGAGACGGTGGTCAAGCGCGGCTACCGCCTCGCCTGCCTGTACGAGGCGGGCCTTTGACCCCCCGTGACTCGCTCGCCGGGCCTGTCCGGCCCGCACTCGTCCTGGCCGCGCACGGCACGCGCAGCGCGGCCGGGGAGCAGACCCTGTCGGCCCTGGCGGAGACGGTCCGCAGAGCCCGTCCCGGGCAGCGCGTCGAGCTGAGCTACCTCGAGATCAGCTCCCCCCTGCTGTCCGACGTGCTGACCGCGCTCCGCGGCCCGGTGGTCGTGGTGCCGCTGCTGCTGGCGGGCGGCTACCACGTCCACATCGACCTGCCCGAGGTCATCGCCGCGTGCCGTCCCGACGCCGTGGTGGCCGGCTGGCTGGGACCGCACCGGCTGCTGACGTCGGCGCTGGCGCGCAAGCTGGCCCGGGCCGGCCTGCGCTCCACGGACGCCGTGATCCTGGGCGCCGCCGGCTCCTCCGACCCGTCGGCGCTGGCCGACGTCCGCGCCGCCGCCCAATTGCTGGCCGTACGCCTTGCGCGTCCGGTCACGGCCGCCTTCGCCTCGGCCGGGTCGCCGTCACTCGATGAGGCCATGGAACGGCTCGGCTCGACCCCGGCCGCCCGCGTGGCCATCGCCTCGTACGTCCTCGCGCCCGGGTTCTTCCACGGGCGGCTGGCGGCTGCGGGGGCCGGGCTGGTGAGCGACCCGCTGGGCGCGGACCCGGACGTGGCGGAGCTGATCTGGCACCGCTACGACGAGGCCCTCGCCGGCCGCCGGGCTCTGAGGGACGCGCCCGGCCTGCGCCAGGCGTCGCTCTAGCCGCCACTGCCCTCGCGCGCGCCGCGTCGGCGAGATGGGGGCCAGTGCGTCCCTTTCCGGCGCGGCCCCCAAAGCACCGTCAGAGCGCGGCCCCACGCACGACGACCGTCACAACGCGACGCCCAGGAGGGCGTCCGCGAGGTCGCGGACCAGCCCGGGGGCGTCGGGGTCGGGGCCGCCGGCGGTGAGGGCCTCGGCCGCCCAGGCGTCTATGGCGGCCAGGGCGCCCGGCGAGTCGAGGTCGTCGGCCAGCCGGGCACGCACCGTGGCCAGCAGGTCGTCGGCGCGCGGCCCCGAGGACAGCGCGACCGCCGAGCGCCACGTCGCCAGCCGGCGCTCGGCGTCGGCGATCAGCGACGGGACGTACTCCCAGTCCGCGCGGTAGTGGTGGGCCAGCAGCACGAGCCGGACCGCCATCGGGTCGTGCGCCAGCCGCAGCTTGGACACGAACACCAGGTTGCCCTTGGACTTGGACATCTTCTCGCCGTCGAGCGCCACCATGCCGGCGTGCGTGTAGAACTTGGCGAACGGCCATTCGCCCGTGAGCGCGTGGCCCTCGGAGGCGCCGCACTCGTGGTGCGGGAAGATCAGGTCGGAGCCGCCACCCGCCACGTCGAAGCCGGAGCCCAGGCTGTCGACGGCGATCGCGGTGCACTCGATGTGCCAGCCGGGGCGGCCCCTGCCCAGCCGGGACTCCCAGGCCGGCTCGCCGGGCCGCTCGGCCCGCCACAGCAGCCAGTCGAGCGGGTGCCGCTTGCCCGCCCTGCCGGGGTCGCCTCCGCGCTCGGCGAACATGGCCGTCATCTCGGCCTCGTCGTAGCCGGACACTTGGCCGAACTTGGGCGCGTCGGACACGCTGAAGTAGACGTCGCCGTCGAGGACGTAGGTGACGCCCTTGGCCGACAGCTTGGCGATCAGGTCGGCGACCCGGCCGACGACCTCGGTGACGCCGACGTACTCGCGGGGCGGCAGGATCCGCAGCGCCTCCATGTCGCCGCGGAACAGCTCGATCTCCCGCTCGGCGAGGTCACGCCAGTCGACGCCGGTCTGCGCGGCCCGCTCAAGCAGCGGGTCGTCCACGTCGGTGGCGTTCTGCGTGTAGTGGACCTCGTGGCCCGCGTCGCGCCACATCCGCCCGACGAGATCGAAGGCGTGGTAGGTGTTGGCGTGGCCGAGGTGGGTGGCGTCGTAGGGGGTGATGCCGCAGACGTAGATCCTGGCGGTCGGCCCCGGATCGGTCTGCCTCACCTGCCTGGCCGACGTGTCGTAGAGACTCAGCGGAATGCTCTCACCTGGGAGCTTTGGAACGTTCTGGGCAGCCCACGATCTCATGTGTTTGAGCCTATCCGTCCCGATCAGCGGTCAGGTCTGCGAAGTCGTACGTCACCGCGTCCTGCGCGAGTGTGACCTCCATCACCGACAGGGAGGCGAAGATCCGGCCGTCGGGCAACTCGTGCCGGACGATGAGCGCGGCAGGGTCGGCGGACGGCTCCGCCTTGATCAGCTCGCCCCACGGCTCGCTCTCGAACCTGGGCAGGTACGCGGCCACCCGCGCGTCCGCCGGGTCGAGCCCCGTGTTCACGACCATGCTGGTGCCCTCGGTCAGGCCGGTGACGGTCAGCCGGTCGCCGTCCCAGCTGAACAGGCGGACGCGCGCCGGCTCGGCGAGCACCAGGTGGAACGGGTCGTAGCGGGTGAGGTCGCCGCCGGGCGCCTGTCCGGTGTACGCGGCCCGCAGCGCCAGGTCTCCCCGGGAGATCCTGGTCGTCTCCTCGGCCTGCTTGCCGCGCCCGTTGAGCAGTGCGGCGGCGCGGCGGGCCGAGGGGTTGACGGCCAGCCAGGTGCCGCCGGCCTTGAGGTCGCGCCCGCCGATCACGCCCGGGTATTCCGGCCAGTGCTCCCCCGGTCCCTCCCATGGGCGATCGGTGTACTCGTCCCGCACGCCCATGAGGGTCAGCGGCCGCCCGGTTCTCACGATCAGCGTGCACATGGCGCAAAGGGTAATAAACGGGCAATGAGCGCTTAGATCGGGGGCCAGGGGATCGCGGGCCATCCTTCCGACGGGTACGGGTGGACACCCGTGTCGAGCAGCCGGCGGACCCGCCGCCAGGTGGCCTCCACCTCCTCCAGCGTCAGGAGTTCGCGCAGCCTGCGCCCGAGCGAGCCCGACTCGATGTCGCGTTCGAGCTTGGCCAGCACGGCCACCGCCTCACGCGCGAGGGGCTTGCCACGCCATTGCCAGAGCACGGTACGGAGTTTGTCCTCGACGGAGAAGCAGACCCCGTGGTCGACCCCGTAGACGTGCCCCGTGGGCAGGGGCAGCAGGTGCCCGCCCTTGCGGTCGGCGTTGTTGACCACCGCGTCGAACACCGCCATCCGGCGCACCAGCGGGTTGCGGCTCTTGACCAGTCGCGTGAGGTCGATCTCCCGCTCGGTGTCGATCCACAGCTGCACCATGCCGGGACCGAAGGGGCCCTCGCGGTAGACCGTGGGCGGCACGATGTTCCAGCTGGTGGCCTGCGACACCTCGAACGCGGCCACTTCACGGGCGGCGAGGGTGCCGTCGGGGAAGTCCCAGAGCGGGCGCTCACCGCGTACCGGCTTGTAGACGCACGCGGCCGAGCGGGAGCCAAGCTTGACCGAGCAGTACAGCGTCATGTTGGTGGCCTCGACGAGCCGTCCTGCCACCTCCAGGCGGCCGTCGCGGAGCAGCGCGAGAGCCTCATCGTCTTTTATGGACGGCTGTTGTCGGGACGGCTTGATGGCCGGTTCGCTCTCAGGAGCGGTCATGAAGCCGCCTCACCCCCGCGGTATCCGTTGAGACGCACGCAGACGTGCCCGGTGGCGTCGAGTGGCTGTCCGCACAGAGGGCACGGCGGTCGGCCCGACGCGACGATCTTGAGTGCCCGCTGGGTGAAGGCGCGGGCGGCTCCCGGGCTGATGCGCACACGCAGCACCGCCGGGTCCGGGCCGTCGACGTCGTCCTCGTCGACGACCTCCTGCGCCTCTATCACCACCTGGGACTTCTCCGAGTCCCAGGCCAGCGCCATCGTGCCCACGCGGAAGTCCTCCGCGACCGGGGTCTCGAGAGGCGCGTCGTCGGTCAGGTCGGCGGGGGCCAGCGCGGGGACGTGCGCGGTGCCTCCGCTGAGCCGCAGCACCTCGTCGAGCAGCTCGTCCAGCCTGCCCGCGAGCGCGGCGACCTGCAGTTTCTCCAGCGCCACCGTGGTCAGTCTGCCCTCGGCCCTGGCCTGCAGAAAAAAGGCCCGCGCGCCCGGCTGCCCCAAGGCACCGGCGACGAACCTCTCTGGTGGGTCGTAGTCGAAGACCGGCATACGCTGACCTTACGTGGTTCCGGGTCCGCCACCGACGGCGGCATCGCTCCCGGTGATGTTTTCTCCCCCGTCTTTCTCCTCCGAATCCTCGGGAAGCCTCAATTCCCCCATATCGTTAAGCCTGAGAACAAAGGGGCGCAGGGGGGCATAGCGAACGACGGTGATGGCCGCGGGATCAGCTGTTATCCGCTGAAAGTGATCGAGATGGAGCCCGAGAGCGTCCGCGACGATCGCCTTGATCACGTCGCCGTGGCTGCAAACCAGGTAGACAGCCTTCTCCCCGAGGCGTTGATTCCACTCCCTGATCGCCGAGACGGCCCGATGTTGCATTCCGGCCAGCGACTCCCCTTCCGGAAATGTCGCCGCGCTCGGGTGCGCCTGCACCACCTGCCACAACGGCTCCTTGGCGAGTTCCTTCAGCGGCCGCCCGGTCCAGCCGCCGTACCCGCACTCGATGAAACGGTCGTCGGTCTGCACGTCCAGCTCGCGCCCCTCGGCCACGGCCTGGGCCGTTTCCTGGCAGCGTTCGAGCGGGCTGGAGACGATGGCGTCGAGCCTGACGCCCGCGACGCGGGCGGCAAGTGCCGCCGCCTGCGCCCGGCCGGCCTCGCTCAGATGCACTCCCGGGGTTCGCCCGGCCAGCACCGGGCCGGTGAGGTCCGTCAGCCCATGCCGGGCCAGAAGCAGCGTGGTCATCCGGTAAGTGTCGCAGGCGGCTATCACCACGTTTCATCCAGCTGTACGGCCAATGACCGAGACGGGCTGCCGCCCCCGCGCTGACCACGAACGACAGTGGAGCGGCAGCCCGCTGAGCAGGTTTGTTGTTGGTACCCTGGCGGGATCATGGAGCAGCGCTATGTCGGCCACAGCGGGCTGTCGGTGTCCCGGCTGGGGCTCGGCACGATGACCTGGGGGCGTGACACCGACGCGGAGGAGGCGGCCGCCCAGCTCCGCACGTTCCTGGCGGCTGGGGGCAACCTCGTCGACACGGCCGACGTCTACACCGGCGGCGACGCCGAGCGGCTGCTGGGGCGGATGCTGCGCGACTCCGTGCCGCGCTCGGAGCTGGTCATCTCCACGAAGGCCGTGGTGACGCCGTCGGGCCGCAGGCCGCGCGACGCCTCCAGGCGCCACCTGATCGCCGCGGTCGACGAGTCGCTCAACCGGCTCGGGCTCGACTACGTCGACCTGTGGCAGCTGCACACGTACGACGCCGAGGTGCCGCTGGATGAGACCCTGGCCGCGCTCGACGCGATCGTCTCCTCCGGTCGCGCCGTCTACGCCGGCGTGTGCGACTACACCGGCTGGCAGCTGGCCGCGGCCGCGGTCACCCAGCGCACCATCCCCGGCCGCATCCCGATCACCTCGGCGCAGGTCGAATACTCGCTGCTGGCCCGCGAGCCCGAGCGCGAGCTGCTGCCCGCCGCCGCCCACCTGGGCGTGGGCGTGCTGGCCTGGTCGCCGCTGGGCCGCGGGGTGCTCACCGGGAAGTACCGCACCGGCATCCCCGCCGACTCCCGGGCCGCGACCCCGCACTTCGCCGACTTCGTCCGGCCTTACCTGGACGAGCGCAGCCGCCGGGTCGTCGAGTCGGTCATGACCGCCGCCGACGGGCTCGGCGTGTCGCCGCTGGCGGTCGCCCTGTCCTGGGTACGCGACCAGCCGGGGATCGCCTCGGCCATCGTCGGGGCCCGTACACACGCGCAGCTCACTGGGGCCTTGCCGGCCGAGGACGTGGTGCTGCCCATAGAGATCCGCGAGGCCCTCGATGACGTGTCGTCACTCGACTGACCACTCGCCCCTGGAACGAGAGGCTCTCTCGCGTATCACTAGTCGATACCGAATCGCAACTTTACCCGGCAAACGCCTGCGTCCCATGTGCGATGTCCATAAAGATTTCCCCTGGAAGCGACGCAGGAGGGGATGGATGGGGAGCAGGACCGCGATCTCGGCTGGAGTCCTCGCGGTGGCGCTGGTGGCCGTCCCAGTGGCGGCGCCTGCCGCCTCAGCCGCGCCTCAGGACTGCACGCGCGGCGGGGGCCTGCTCTCCGGGGTGACCAACACGCTGTGCGACGTGGTGAACGGGATCACCAACACGGTCGACACCCTGTCGGGCGGGACGACCGACAAGGTCACCGACGGCGTCGACGACACCACCGGCGAGGTGCTCGGCCGCGTCGGGGAAGCGGTGCCGACCACCAAGTCCTCACCGGGCACCAAGTCCTCACACACCCCCTCCCCCTCCCCCACGGGGCTGGACAGCGCGCTGGACGGCGTGTGCCTGCCGGTGCTGGCGTGCCAGGACCAGGGCACGGTGGAGCGGCTGTCGCCCACGCCCTCGCCTTCCCCCGGCCGCACGTCGCGGCCCAGGGAGTGGGGCGTGGAGTCCCTGCCCACGACGCCGCCCACACCGCCGGAACAGCGGCCGGAGCTCGTGGACACGGGGCGGCCGGTCTCCGAGGAGAAGACGGTGGACACGGACGAGCCCCGGGTGGATCTGCTGTGGCCCAATCCGTTCGCTCATGAGCTGACGGTGCCGATGCAGGACCAGCGGGTGGTTCGGCCCAGCCCGCCTGCCTCGGACGTGCTGGGGACGGTGCTGACGATCGCGCTGCTGGCGTCGGCGGTGCTGGCCACGCGGATCGTCCAGCAACGGCGGCACCGCACGGAGCCGACGGAATCGATCCCCTTCGAACCGGGCCGCGCCAACAACGGCCGCCACCGCCTGGCCTGACCCCGGGGGCCGCCGACGCGGCGCGCCAAGGAGCACCGGGAACGGTGCTCAATGGCGCCGAACCTCCCATTGAGCACCCTGGCCCCTTGGGGCGCCAGAGTCGGGTGACGTCAGCCGGAAACCGTGCCGGGGCGATGCCCGAGAGTGCCGGGCGTCAGGCGCCGATGGCGTGGACGCCGCCGTCCACGTGGACGATTTCGCCGGTCGTGGCCGGGAACCAGTCGGACAGGAGTGCCAGGCAGGCCTTGGCCGTCGGGGCCGTGTCCGTCAGGTCCCAGCCCAGCGGGGCCTTCTCCGGCCAGCTGTCCTCGAACTCCTTGAAGCCCGGGATCGACTTGGCCGCCATCGTGCGCAGCGGGCCGGCCGCCACCAGGTTGACGCGGATGTTGTGCTGGGCGAGGTCACGGGCGAGGTAGCGGCTGCACGACTCCAGGCCCGCCTTGGCCACGCCCATCCAGTCGTAGACCGGCCACGCCTTGGAGGCGTCGAAGTCTAGGCCGACGACCGCCCCGCCCTCCTTCATCAGGGGCAGGCAGGCCACCGCCAGCGACTTGAACGAGTAGGTGGACACGTGCAGGGCCGTGGCGACGTCCTCCCACGAGGTGTTGAGGAAGTTGCCGCCGAGCGCCGTCTGCGGGGCGAAGCCGATCGAGTGGACCACCCCGTCGAGGCCGTCCACGTGCTCGCCCACCCGCGCCGCGAGCGTGTCGAGGTGCTCGGTGTTCTGGACGTCGAGCTCCAGCACCGGCGCCGGGCTGGGCAGGCGCTTGGCGATGCGCTCCACCAGGCTCAGGCGGCCGAACCCGGTGAGGACCACCGTGGCGCCCTCCTCCTGGGCCAGCTTGGCCACCGCGAACGCGATCGAGGAGTCGGTGAGCACGCCGGTCACGAGGATCCGCTTGCCTTCGAGAATTCCCATGTCAGTGCCCCATTCCGAGTCCGCCGTCGACCGGGATCACGGCCCCGGTGATGTAAGAGGCGTCGTCGCCGGCCAGGAAGCGTACGACGCGTGCCACCTCCGCGGGCGCCGCCTGCCGCCCGAGGGGGATCTGGGAGACGATCGCCTCGTGGTCGAGGTCGGCCGTCATGTCGGTCTGGACGAAGCCGGGCGAGACCACGTTGACCGTGATGTTGCGCGAGCCGTACTCGCGGGCCAGGGAGCGGGCGAAGCCGACCAGCCCGGCCTTGGAGGCGGCGTAGTTGGCCTGTCCGGCCTGGCCGGACAGGCCGACCACGGAGGAGATGAGGATGATCCGGCCGCGCTTGAGCTTCATCATCGGGCGGATGGCCCGCTTGGCGACGCGGTACGCGCCGGTCAGGTTGGCGTCGATGACGTTGGTGAAGGCATCTTCCTTCATCATCGCCAGCAGCGTGTCTTGGGTGATGCCCGCGTTGGAGACCAGGACCTCGACCGGGCCCTGCTCCGCCTCGACCTTGTCGAACGCGGCCTCGACGTCAGCCATGCTGGTGACGTCGCAGCGCACGCCGAACAGGCCCTCGGGCGGCTCCCCGGATCGGTAGGTGACCGCGACGGCGTCGCCGGCCGCGGCGAGTTCACGGGCGATCGCGAGGCCTATGCCGCGATTGCCCCCGGTGACGAGTACAGAGCGTGCCATGGCATCTGACGGTATCTCCTACCGGCGGGTATCCGGTTGTCCGGGTCAGACAAGATCGCAGGGATAGGATCGTGGACATGCGCCAGATCGATCCCGACTTCCTGGAGCTGCCACTGCGGCAGCTCGCGGACGCCGCCTTGCAACGCGCTCGTGACCTCGGCGCCGAGCACGCCGACTTCCGTTTGGAACGCGTCAGAGCCGAGACGCTCAGCCTCTATGATGCCCGGCTCGAAGGCGCCATGGACGCCGACGACCTGGGCTACGCCGTGCGCGTGGTCAAGGGGGGCACGTGGGGGTTCGCCGCGGGCATCCATCTGACGCCGGAGGCGGCCGCGGCGGTGGCCGAGCAGGCGGTGCGGGTGGCCGAGGTGAGCGCCCCGATCAACAGGGAGCCCATCGAGCTGGCGCCCGAGCCGGTGCACGCCGAGGCGGTGTGGGTGTCGTCGTACGACGTCGACCCGTTCGATGTGGCCCCGGCCGACAAGGTGAGCCTGCTGGCCGACTGGTCGGCCGGGCTGATGAAGGGCGCCGACCACGTGTCGGCGCGGCTGCTGCAGGTCAAGGAGCAGAAGTTCTACGCCGACACGGCCGGCACGGTGACCACGCAGCAGCGGGTGCGGGTGCATCCCAAGCTCAACGCGATGAAGGCGCACGAGAGCGGCTTCGACGACATGTCGACCCTCGCCCCGCCGGTCGGGCGCGGCTACGAATATCTGACGGGCACGGGCTGGGACTGGCAGGGCGAGCTGGCCAGGCTGCCTGAGCTGCTGGCGGAGAAGATCGCGGCGCCCTCGGTCGAGGCGGGCGACTACGACCTGGTCGTCGACCCGTCCAACCTGTGGCTGACGATCCACGAGTCGATCGGCCACGCCACCGAGCTGGACCGGGCGCTGGGCTACGAGGCGGCGTACGCGGGCACCAGCTTCGCCACGTTCGACCAGCTCGGCGAGCTGGTGTACGGCTCGCCGCTGATGAACGTGACCGGCGACAGGACGGTCACGCACGGCCTGTCCACGATCGGCTACGACGACGAGGGCGTGCAGGGGCAGAGCTTCGACATCATCAGGGACGGCATCCTGGTCGGCTACCAGCTCGACCGCCGGATGGCGCTGATGAAGGGGCTCGGGCGCTCCAACGGTTGCGCGTTCGCCGACTCGCCCGGCCACATGCCGATCCAGCGCATGGCCAACGTGTCGCTGGCGCCGGCGCCGGGCGGCCCTTCGACCGACGAGCTGATCGCGGGCGTGGAGCGGGGCATCTACATCGTCGGCGACAAGAGCTGGTCGATCGACATGCAGCGCTACAACTTCCAGTTCACCGGGCAGCGGGCGTACAAGATCTCCCACGGCAAGCTGGCCGGGCAGGTCAGGGACTTCGCCTATCAGGCGACCACGACGGACTTCTGGTGGTCGATGGAGGCCGTCGGCGGGCCTGAGACATACGTGCTCGGCGGCGCGTTCAACTGCGGCAAGGGCCAGCCGGGCCAGGTCGCGCCGGTCAGCCACGGCTGCCCCTCGGCGCTGTTCAGGGGCGTGCGGATCCTCAACACCGTTCAGGAGGGCGGGAAGTGACGCCTCAGGAGATGGTCGAGAAGGCCCTGGAGCTCTCGGCGAACGACGACTGCATCGTGCTCGTGGACGAGGGCTCCACGGCCAACCTGCGCTTCGCGGGCAACACGCTCACCACGAACGGCGTGGCCCGCTCCTCGCGGGTGACCGTGATCTCGATCGCCGGCGAGAGCGTCGGGGCCGTGTCGCGCTCGGTCGTACGCGATGAGCAGCTCGCGGACGTGGTGGCGGCGGCCGACGCGGCGGCGCGGGACGCCCAGCCCGCCGAGGACGCCCGCCCGCTCGTCGAGGGCGTGCCGGAGTCGCCGCACTGGGGCTCGTCTGTCGAGCCGACCGACATCGGGGTGTTCGAGGCGTTCGCGCCGGCGCTCGGCGACGCGTTCGCGGCGGCCGAGGCCGGCGGCAGGAAGCTGTACGGGTTCGCGGAGCACTCGCTGACCTCGACGTTCCTCGGCACTTCCACGGGCCTGCGGCTGCGCCACGACCAGCCGACCGGGCGGCTGGAGCTCAACGCCAAGTCCGCCGACCTGAAGCGCTCGGCGTGGACGGGCGTGTCCACGCAGGACTTCACCGACGTCGACGTCGCGGCGCTCGGCTCCTCCCTGGCCCAGCGGCTGGAGTGGGCCAAGACCCGGGTGGACCTGCCGGCGGGGCGCTACGAGACGCTGCTGCCGCCCAGCGCGGTGGCCGACCTGATGATCTACCTGTTCTGGTCGGCCGGGGCGAGGGACGCGCTCGACGGGCGTTCGGTGTTCTCCAAGCCCGGCGGGGGCACCCGGGTGGGCGAACGGCTGGGCACGCTTCCTGTCACGCTGTCCAGCGATCCGGGGGCGGCGGGCATCGCGTGTTCGCCGTTCGTGACGGCGCACGCCTCCAGCAGGGAGAGCTCGGTGTTCGACAACGGGCTGCCGCTGGGGCCGACCGACTGGATCAAGGACGGCACGCTGGCGTCGCTGCTGCAGACCCGCTACTCGGCGGAGCTGAGCGGGCTGGCGGTCACGCCGGGGATCGGCAACCTGATCATGTCGGGGCCTGGGGGCGGCGGGTCGCTTGAGGACATGATCGCCTCGACGCAGCACGGGCTGCTCGTCACCTGTCTGTGGTATATCCGCGAGGTCGACCCCCAGACGCTGCTGGTGACCGGGCTGACCCGCGACGGGGTCTACCTGGTGGAGCACGGTGAGGTCGTGGGCGAGGTCAACAACTTCCGCTTCAACGAGAGCCCGGTGGACCTGCTCGGGCGGCTCACCGAGGTGGGGGCGGCCGAGCGCACACTGCCGCGGGAGTGGAACGACTACTTCCAGCGCACCGTCATGCCGCCGGTCCGGGTGCCCGACTTCAACATGTCCACAGTCAGCCAGGCCAGCTGACACCCCTTTTCCGGCCGCGCCCGCCCGTGTCGTCACCTCGGGCGGGCGCCCCTTTTGGCCCTCCGGCGGGCCTGCGTGCGTCCGTCCGCCGTCCCCCGCGCCGGCCAGTCGTCCCCCTGGCGCTCACTGAGCCGCCGCACGGGGGATTTGACCCTCGATGCGTCACAGGCGCCTCCAGGGCCGTCACAGGGCCGCGGAGAGGCGCAGCGGGTCAGGCGTCCTCGAGGCGGAAGCCCACCTTCATGCCGACCTGGAAGTGCGCGACCTCCCCCGCGTCGAGATAGCCGCGGATCTCCGTCACCTCGAACCAGTCGAGGTGGCGCAGCGTCTGGGAGGCCCGCTTGATGCCGTTGCGGATGGCCTGGTCGACGCTGTCCTTGGACGTGCCCACGATCTCGGTGACCCGGTACGTACGATCCGTCATCTCCACATCCTCCTTACTCGAAGGCCATGATCGCATGACCCCTTCCCCGAGCCGGGGCGCTTTCGCGCCCTCCTCCCACTGGGTCTACCGTGGAAGACATGAAGGGATGGCGTAAGAGACCAGTCGTTCACCAGGTCACGGACGCCGAACCGTCCCTGACGGCCGACATCCGCAAGCGCGAGATCGGCTACCTCATCAAGATGGGCATCCGGACGCTCTGCCTGATCCTGGCCGTCGTGCTGCCGGTGCCGTGGCCGTACCGGCTGCTCTTCATCGCCGGCGCCGTCTTTTTGCCATACATAGCCGTAATCGGGGCCAATGAGAGGGGGAAGGGCACCCCTCCGCCTACCTTTCAGTCGCCTGAAGCTAACCAAACCGAGATACCGCTGCATCGACGCGAGATCGGGTCGTGACTAAGTCTTGACGCATCCCATGGGTTGTAGGTGTACGCTTTAGCCATAGCGCTCCGGTCCCCCGTCGGAGTGCTGGTGCCGGCGTTCCGGGCCCCCGTCGGAACGCCGATGACGCGACGCCGGGTGGTTTGCCCCCGTAACCACCCGGCGTCGCCTTTTCTCCAGACTATTGATCAGCGCGACGGCCGCCGGGCCGGTCGGTAGGGCCGCTTTCCCGAAATCGTTTTCGCTCCCACCCGCCCCGTTATTCACAGGAAATCTTCAGGCGGGAGCGATCTTGACTTCAAGAGTTCGTTCGAGTCTCAGCTGTCTGTCAGCGTCTCGGCCGTGGCCTGTCCCCAGTTCTTCGCCAATGTGATCAGTTTCGCCACGGCGTCGTCGGGGGCGGTGCCGGCGCCCTGGGCCAGGCCGAGCAGGTACGCCGTCAGGGGCGCGGCCGGCCTGGCGACGCCGTGGGCGACCTCCTTGGTCAGGTCGAGAATCAGGTCGCGGTCCACCCGAGCCGGGTCGATGCCCAGCTCCTTGCAGGCCAGGACGGTCCATTCGTTGAGCACGTTCATGCGAGCCTCCTCCAGGTCGTCCATTGTGTCGCAGTCGAACCACGGCCTGCCGGGCAGCGCCAGCCGGACGGCGGCCAGCGGGCCGAGCAGCCCCTTGAGCGAGCGTCCCGGGTAGGCGGCCAGGGCCGCCTTGAGCGGGGCCGCCGGCCACGCCCCGGCCAGCCACTGCTCCCGCCCGCCGTCGTCCACCATCACGACCCCGCGGGGCGCCTCAACGTCGGGCGTCCGTGCCACGGCGTCCAGGAGGGCCGTCACGTGGGCGGCCGTCATGAACGGGAGGTCGCCCGCGAGGAGCACCACCCAGGGCGCGGTAACCTCCTCCAGCCCGGCGGCCAGCGCGGGAACCGGGCCGCTCCTGGGCGGGTCCTCCCTGGCGAACAGCACGCCGGGGATCGGGCGTTCCGGGCCGACCACGACGGTCTTCCCCGCGCCGGACACGGCCGCCACGACGTGCTCGACCAGGGACCTGCCGCCCACCGTGAGGCCGGGCTTGTCGGCCCCGCCCAGCCGGCGCGCCTCTCCCCCGGCCAGGATCACCGCGTCGAAGGGCACCGGTCCGGGCGCCGAGGCCGCCACGTCGCTAGCCGCCGATGGCGGACATCGGCCGGGACGGCTGGAGGAAGGACGGGTCGTCGATGCCGTGCCCGGCGCGCTTGCGCGCGACGGCGGCGATCCACCGCGCGGCCAGCTCCTCGTCGGAGGCCCCGTCGCGCATGGCCGTCTTCAGGTCGGACTCCTCGGTGGCGAACAGGCAGTTGCGCACCTGCCCGTCGGCCGTGAGGCGGACCCGGTCGCACGACCCGCAGAACGGCCGCGTCACCGAGCCGATCACGCCGACCCGGTCAGGCCCCCCGTCCACGAGGAACCGCTCGGCCGGCGCGCTGCCGCGCTCCTCCAGGTCGTCGGCCGTGAGGTCGAACGCGGCCGACAGCCGCTCGAGGATCTCGTCGGCGGTGACCATGCCCTCGCGGGTCCAGCCGTGCTGGGCGTCGAGGGGCATCTGCTCGATGAAGCGCAGCTCGTACCCCTGCTCGAGGCACCACCGCAGCAGCGGCACCGCCTCCTGGTCGTTGAGGCCGCGCATGAGGACCGAGTTCACCTTGACGGGGCGCAGGCCGGCGTCGGAGGCGGCGGCCAGCCCGGCGATCACGTCGGCGTGCCTGTCGCGGTGGGCGAGCCGCTTGAACGTGTCGGGGTCGAGCGTGTCGAGCGAGACGTTGACCCGGTCCAGCCCGGCGGCGGCCAGCGGCTCGGCGAGCCGGGCCAGCCCGATGCCGTTGGTGGTCAGCGAGACCTGCGGCCTGGGGGTCAGCGCGGTGGTGCGGGCGACGATGTCGACCAGTTCGCGCCGGATGAGGGGCTCGCCACCGGTGTAGCGCACCTCGGTGATGCCCAGGCGTTCGACGCCTATGGTCACGAGGCGGACGATCTCGTCGGCGGTGAGGAGCTGCGCGTTGGGGAGCCAGTCGAGGCCCTCCGGCGGCATGCAGTACGTGCAGCGCAGGTTGCACTTGTCCGTGAGGGACACCCGCAGATCCGTCGCCACCCGTCCGAACGAGTCTCGCAACACGGGGCGTCACCTCCTGTTCGTTCGCCAGAGGGCCAGACTACGACGCCCGTCGGGCGGCCCTCAAAATCGCCCTTCCTCGCACGAGTAACGCATCGGCCCATAGATCGATTCCACACCGGACAGCCCGGGCACGCGGCGGCGGGTGCCGCCTACCGCGCGGCCTCGTGCCAGGCCTCCCGGGCGTGCATCATCTCGGCCAGGTGCCGCCTCGACCACTCGCAGCCCGCGTTCATCGGCTCGATGAGGCTGCGGCCGAGCTCGGTCAGCTCGTACTCCACGCGCGGCGGGATCTCGTCGTACGCGGTGCGGGTGAGCAGGCCGTCGCGCTCCATGGCGCGCAGGGACTCGGTGAGGACCTTCGGGGTGATGCCGCGCAGCGTCGCCTGGAGCTCGGTGAAGCGCCGCGGGGCCAGCTCCAGGCAGCGGATGATCTTCGCGGTCCACTTGTCGCCGATGCGGACCGGCGCGACTACCGGCGGGCATCCGGCGAACATGTCCGGATCGAGTGGCTCGGCCATGTCGGCATCCTAAGTGCAGACTCCGCTACTTGTGGCGGGCCGCTGAACGCGACCCACCATAAGTGCAGACTCCGCTACTTGTGGCGGGCCGCTGAACGCGACCCACCATAAGCGCGAACCCCCGCTGCCTGCGGTGGGGTGACTATCGTTGCGGAAAGCGACATCTCGCCATTTACCGTCTGCGCGTGGCCGGGGAGTCCGGCACGCGGAGGGAGTGTGGTGAGAGTGAGCAAGATCGTGGTTTTCGGCGCCGGCGGGCGGGCCGGGAGGCGGGTGGTCGCGGAGGCGGCCGGGCGGGGGCACGAGGTGACGGCCGTGGTGCGGGATCCCGCGAAATACCCGGCACTCGTGGATTCGCCGGGCGCGAGGGTGCGCGTGGTCGCCGGGGACGTCACCGACCTCGGCGGCGTGGCGGAAGCGGCCGCGGGGCACGATGCGGCCGTCCAGGCGGCGGCCCGGATGGACATGCCGTCGGAGGAGTTCTACACGGCCGCGGCCCGGGCCCTGACCGGCGGGCTGGCTCGGGCCGGGGTGTCCAGGCTGGTGGCGCTCGGGATCGGGAGCCTGCTGGAGGTCTCGCCCGGGGTCCGGCTCGTGGACACGCCGGACTTCCCTGCCGACGCCCGGGCGTTCTCGCTGGGGCACGCGGCGGAGCTGGCGGTGTTCGAGGGGGCGGAGCTCGACTGGGTGGTGCTGGCGCCGCCGCCCGTGTTCCTCGACGACTCGGCGTCCAGGACCGGGCGCTACCGGATCGGCGGCGGGCAGGTGCCTGCCCTGGAGCCGCCGCTGTCGTTCGCCGACCTGGCGGTGGCGGTGGTGGACGAGGTGGAGCGGCCCGCACACCACCGTGTCCAGGTCGCCGTCTCGTACTAGACCTCGTACTGGACAGGGCCTTCGCATGGGAAACGCCCGGCCGGAGAGTGGCCGGGCGTTTCTCGAATGTGGTCAGTGGCGGTGGCCGACGACCCGCACCCAGTCCTTGCCCTCCGCGGGGGAGAGCCAGCGGGAGCCGTTGAAGACCGCGCGGAACGTACCGGACGTCTCGGCGGGCACCCTGGTCGAGAAGTAGCCGCTGCCGCTGGTCCTGACCGTGTCCACGTACTCCCAGCGGCCGCTGCCGTCGGGCCGGAAGAGGATCACGATCCGCTTCCAGCCCAGGCGGTGCCAGCGCTCCTCGTCCTTGCAGTAGTCGGCGTGGTGCACCGAGACGAGGCCGCTGATGTAGTCCTCGTCACACTGCACGGAGAGCTTGCCCTCGAGGTTGATGGGCCGGCCACGCCATGCGGGCTCGGGGTTCGCGTCGAACCGCAGGCTGGTGTAGCCCGCGGCATCCGGGTCCAGGCCCGGGTCCGCGAGAGCGGGCGAGGCGGCGGTGGCCACCATCGTCGCGCCCAGGGCGGCAACCGCCAGGCCGGCGGCTAGGCGTCGCATCTTCAAATCGAATTTCCTTCCCCGTCTGGAACGCGCCCCCCGAGTCGGGGCACGTCAACGCCAATGACGCGTAAGGGTAAGGAAAAGTTGCGATAAAGAAGATCACAATCCCGCAACGACGGTTTAAGACCACACCAACGGCCATATTTCGGCTATTGCGTAATTTGTTGGGACTTAGAGAGGTCTGATGCGTAGTGTCCCGTTCCGAGGTAGCGGACGCGCCAGAGGCCGTCCGTGCGGTCCGTGACCGTCGTCTCGAAGGCGCCGGAGGCGTCCGTCGTCGTCTGTCCCGCCTTCTCCCAGCCGGAGGACTCGTCCGGGCGCCACAGGATCTCCAGCGGCTGTTTGGCGAACGGACCGTACCCGGTGTAGCCGCGCGGATCCACCCGCCTCAGCGAGCCGCTCAGGCGTACCCCCTCGGAGCGCCCGGCCTTCTCCGCCATCACCGACGTGAGCTTGGTGGCGCGCCTGAGCTGGAACGAGGCGTATTCGGTGACCGTCGCGCCGTGCGCCCCCTTGGCGGTGGCGGTGATCGTCCACGTGCCGGTCGGGTAGTAGCGGTTCAGCCTCTTGTCGGGCAGGAAGCGCCAGGTCTCCCAGCCGCCGGCCGGTGCCGCCTGGAGTGCGCCCGTGGCGTGCAGCGCCAGTGACGGGGCGAGCCGCACCGCCCCCACGGGCTGGTCATTCGCCTCGGGAGCGAGCACGGCGGACGGGGTCGCGCTCGGGGTGGGGGCCGGGGACGGCGCCGGCGGCTCGTCGGGCAGCTTGTCGGCCAGTACGGGTCCGGGCGGGGCGCCGGGCTCGACCTTCACGGTGACGCCGTCCTTGCCCTTCGCCCCCATGGCGACCACGTCGATCACCAGGCGGATGGAGTCGTACGCCCCCACCACGGGCTCCTCGGGACGTACCGTGATGGCGCGGATGGCGAGCTCGGTCTCGGGCGGGGACGCGGGCATGGTGAGCGGCCCCGCCGCGAGCGAGACGAGAAGAAGGCTTCTGATCATGATCGAGACGGTAGGAACCACCCGGTAATGGCCAGGACCTCGACACACGCCACGAATGGCAAAGCCAGGATCAGTCGGCACCCCCCACGCGGCCCCCCCATAGGTGCGGATTCCGCTACCTGTGGCGGCCCGCTGAACGCGGACCACCATAGAGACCCTCGATGATGTCCGCGTATTTGGCGTGGATGACCCGCCTCTTGAGCTTCAGGCTCGGGGTGAGCTCCTCCGTCTCGGCCGTCCACTCGACGCCCAGCAGGGCCCACTTCTTCACCTGCTGCACCCTGGCCAGCTTCGCGTTGGCGGCCTCGACCGCGGCCTCCACCTCCTTGAGCACCTCCGGATGCCCGGCCAGCTCGGCGAGCGAGGCGAAGGCGATGCCGCGCGCCTGTGCCCAGCCCGGCGCCACCTCCCCGTCCAGCGTCAGCACGGCCACCGGGTGCGGCCGGTTGTCGCCGTACGCGAGGGCCTGGCCGATGAGCATGTGCTCCTTGAGGTGGTTCTCGATCTCGGCCGGGGAGATGTTCTCGCCGCCGGAGGTGATGATCAGCTCCTTCTTGCGGTCGATCACCCGGTAGAAGCCGTCCTCGTCGACCGTGCCGATGTCGCCGGTGTGCAGCCAGCCGTCGGCGTCGAGCAGGTCGGCGGAGGCCTCTCGGCGGTTGAGGTAGCCGCGGGTGTTGAGTGGGCTGCGGGTGAGGATCTCGCCGTCCTCGGCGATGCGGATCTCGACGCCCGGCTCGGCCCTGCCGACCGTGCCCAGGCGGTAGCAGGAGGGGCCGTTGCCGGTGAACGCGCCGGTCGTCTCCGTCATGCCGTACACGTCGATGACCTTGAGCCCGAGCCCGGCGAAGAAGTGCTGCACCTCGGCGGGCAGCGGCGCGGCGCCGGTGGCGGTCCACTCGGCGCGGTCGAATCCGATCATGCCGCGGATCACCGACAGCAGTGCGGCGTCGGCCCGGTCGTAGGCGGCCTGGATCTCGGGGGTGATCGTCCGGCCGTACTGGCCCGCCTCCACGTACGCGGCGCCCGCCTGCATGGCCTGGCGTACGGCGGCCTGCTGCTCCTCGGGCTGGGTGGCGAGCACGGCGAGCAGGCGGGCCATCATCTTCTCCCACACCCGCGGCACCCCGAAGAACATCATCGGCCTGACCTGTCCCAGCGTCGCGCCCAGGTTGGCCAGGTCGGTGCAGAAGTGCACGTGGGAGACCTTGACCAGGGGCAGGTAGAGGCTGAGGATCCGCTCGGCGATGTGCGCGTACGTGAGGTAGGAGACCTGCGTGCCGAGGACGGGCAGCTCGGCCATGCGGTCAGTGGCGGCGACCTCGTATAAGACGTTCGCGTGCGTGAGGGGCACGCCCTTGGGCGTGCCGGTCGTGCCGGAGGTGTAGAGCACGGTGAGCACGTCGCCGGAGGTGACCGCGCGCCAGCGGGTCTCGACCTCGCCCGGGTCGACGGCCAGCCGGGCGCGGCCCAGTTCCAGGAAGTCCTGCCAGGCCATGAACCGATCGCCGGCAGGCGCCCCCTCAAGCATGATGATCTTGCGGAGGCCGTCGAGGCGGTCCAGCACCGGCTGCCAGCGGGCCAGCTCGGCGGGACCGCCCAGCACCGCGTACCTGGCGCCCACGTCCCCCGCCACGAACGCGATCTGCTCCGGCGCGAACGTCGAGTAGACCGTGCACCCCACGCCGCCCGCGTGCACCGCGCCGAGGTCGGCGAGCACGTGCTCGCTCCGGTTGACCATCATCAGCGCCACCGACTCGCCGGGCAGCAGCCCCAGGGCGGCGAAGCCCGCGGCGATCTCCAGGACCCTCTGGCGTGCCTGCGCGTAGGTCAGCGTGGCCCAGCCGTCGCCTTCCGGGTCGGAGTACGCGGGCGCGTCCGGGTGCTGCTCGGCGGCGTGCCTGAGCTGCCCGCAGACGGTACGGCCGGCGATCTCCCGCTCGATCTCGGCCCGGACTTCGAGGACTTCGGCCATGGCACCCGCCTCCAGTCAGTGTTCACTTGCGTGAGTGGCCTGCATCGCACCACACGCGCAGAAGAGCGGCAAGAGCTCGAGGAAAAACACTTACGTCGATCACGTAAAGTAATCGTGCCAAATTCGTACAGGGGGAACGAATGCGGGACAAAACGTTCTTTGGGCATCCACGTGCCCTGGCCACGCTGTTCGGCACCGAAATGTGGGAGCGGTTCAGCTGGTACGGACTGCGGGCGATTCTCGCCACCTTCATGGCGGCCTCACCCGCCCAGCAGGGCCTCGGCCTGCCCGACGAGACGGCGCAGGCGGTCGTGGGCGTCTATGGAGCGCTCATCTACCTGGTCGCGCTGCCCGGAGGCTGGATCGCGGACCGGATCCTGGGGGCGCGCAGGTCGGTGTTCCTGGGCGGGTCGCTCATCCTGCTCGGGCACGTCAGCATGGCCGTTCCCGTGACGTCGCCGCTCTTCATCTGGCTCGGCCTGCTGTTGATCGTCAGCGGCACCGGCCTGCTCAAGCCGAACATGTCCGCCATGGTCGGCAGGCTCTACCCGGAGGGGGACGACGGGCGCAGGGACGCCGGATTCTCGCTGTTCTACCTCAGCATCAACATCGGCGCCTTCGTCGCGCCCATCGTGGTCGGCTGGCTCGCCGGCGGCGACCGGTGGCACCTGGCGTTCAGCGCCGCCGCCGTCGGGATGGCGCTCGGCCTGATCCAGTACGTCCGGGGCGGCCGCGACCTGCAGGGGATCGGCGAGCCGCCGCCCGGCGTGGAGCACGGCCGGCTCGGCCGCCTGGTGGCACTCGGCGTGGCGGTGCCGGCGATCGCCCTGGCCGCCTGGGCGGCGACCGGCACGCTCACGATCGACCGGCTCACCGTGGCGATCACCGTGGTCATCGTGCTCGTGACCGTGGGGTACTTCGCCTACATCATGCTCGGCAGCCACGACCTCACCGAGGACGAACGGATCCGGATGAAGGCGTACATCTGGCTGTTCGCGGCCGCGTCCATCTTCTGGATGATCTACGACCTGGCGCCGAGCAAGCTGCTGTTCTTCGCCAGGGACCACACCGATCTGTCGCTCTTCGGCATCGCGATCACACCGGCCACCACGCAGGCGTTCAACCCGCTGTTCATCATGATCTTCGTGCCGGTGTTCGCGGCGCTGTGGGTCAAGCTCGGGACGCGGGTGAGCACCCCGCAGAAGTTCGCGTTCGCGCTGGTCATGGTGGGGCTGAGCTTCGTGGTCATGGCGGTCGCGGCCGCCCTGGCAGGCGACGGGCGGGTGTCGGTGTGGTGGCTGGTGCTCGTCTACCTCATCCAGGTGTTCGGGGAGCTGTCGCTGAGCCCGGTCGGATTGTCGGTGACGACGAAGCTGGCGCCTGAGGCGTTCAAGAGCCAGATGCTCGGGGTCTGGTTCATCGCGTTCTCGGTGGGCGACGCGATCGGCGGGCAGACCGGGCGGCTCGGTCGCGTGCTGTCCGATCCGGCGTACTACCTGGTGCTGGCGTCGATGGCGGTCGTGGCGGGGCTCGCGCTGTTCATGTTCACGCGGCAGCTGCGGGTGATGATGGCCGAGCACCACGAACCGGCCATGCGATAGACATTCCCAGTGTGACTGAGCTTCTCGATCTCGTCGGCATCTTCGTCTTCGCCCTGACGGGGGCGCTCATGGGGGTGCGCAAGCGGCTCGACGTGGTCGGAATGGGGGTGCTGGCGGAGATCACCGCCCTGGGCGGCGGCGTCGTACGCGACCTGATACTCAACGTCCGGCCCGCCGCCTTCCAGAGCCTCGGATACGTGCTGGTGCCGCTGGTGGCGACGGTGATCGTCTTCTTCTGGCACCCGCACGTGGCCCGGGTGATGCCGGTCATCCTGGTGCTGGACGCGGCGGGGCTCGGGCTGTTCAGCGCGGTGGGGACGCAGAAGGCCCTGGAGTACGGCCTCAGCCCGCTGCACGCCGCCCTGCTGGGGGTCATGACGGGCGTGGGCGGAGGAATGCTGCGCGACGTGCTGGCCGGCGAGATCCCGACCCTGCTCTACGACCGGCAGCTCTACGCGGTGCCCGCCATGCTGGGCTCGGGGGCGATGGCCGCGCTGGCCTCGCACGGGCTGCACGGGTGGCCGGCCACGCTGGCGGCGGCGGTGCTGGCGTTCGGGCTGCGGATCGCGGCCATGCGCCGCAAGTGGCGCGCCCCGCTGGCCAGGGGCACCGGCGAGTGACCCGCGCGGTCTGCCCCCTCACACCATCGCGATGAGCGCCTCCGACGGGCGCGGGATGCCGGTGGGGCCGTGGTCGCGGGCGGCGCGGATGCGGGTGACCACGTCGGCCAGGACCTGGGGCGGCTGGGTGAAGGGCAGGCGGAGGTAGTTCTCCAGGGTGCCCTCGAGGCCGAACCAGGGGCCGGGCGCGAGGCGTACCCCGTGGTGGGCCGCCGCCTCCGCGAGCGGGGTGGCGCCGGGGCCGTCCAGGCGCACCCACAGGGTGCCGCCGCCGCGCGGCACCGTGAACGTCCACTCCGGCAGCTGCTCGCGCAGCCCCGACACCAGCGCGTCGCGTGCGGCGCGCAGCGTGCGGCGGCGCTCGGCCCGCGTCTCCTCCAGCCGGTCGAACAGCCGCGCCACCACGAGCTGCTCCAGCACCGGGCTGGCGATGTCCACGGCGGCGCGGGACATGGCCAGCCGCCGCACCAGCGCGGCAGTGGTGCGCACCCAGCCGATGCGCAGCCCGCCCCACCACAGCTTGGAGGCCGAGCCGACGCTGATCACGCGGCTGTCGGTGTCGAACGCCGCCATGGGCGACGTCCGCGGCACCTCGTCCAGCACCAGCTCCGACCACGTCTCGTCCACCAGCAGCACCGTGTCGGCGCGCCGGGCCGCACCCACGATGGCGGCGCGGGTGGCGTCGTCCATGAGGGCGCCCGTCGGGTTCTGGAAGTCGGGCATGAGGTACGCCAGCCGCACCCCCGACTGGCGCATGGCCCCGGCCACCAGGTCGGCCTGCCAGCCCTCGTGCGAGATGCCCACCGGGACGATCCGCGCGCCGCGCTGCCGGGCCGCGTCGATGGCGTGCGGGTACGTCGGCGACTCCACGAGCACCGGGTCGCCCGCGCCGACGAGCAGGCCGAGCACGAGCTGGATGGCGTGCTGGGAGCCGGTCGTGACGAGGATCTGCTCCGGCCTGGTGGCCAGTCCCCTGGCGGTGTAGCGGGCGGCGATGCGCTCCCTGAGCACCGGCAGGCCCATGGGGTCGTAGCCGTTGCCCATGCCGTACCTCGGCAGGTCCTCCACCGCCTCCAGCACCGCCTGCCGCAGGGCGGTCGGCGCGGGCGGGGCGGCGCACTGGATCTGGGCGAGGCCGTCGCCGTCGGTGCCGAGCCACGGGTTGTCCGCCGTGGTGGCCGGGTCGGGCAGGGCGGTCCAGCTGCCTGAACCCTGGCGGCTCTCCAGGTAGCCGCGCTCGCGCAGCAGGTCGTACGCCGAGGTCACGGTGGTGCGGCTGACCTTGAGCGTCTCGGCGAGGTGGCGTTCGGCGGGCATGCGTACGCGTACCGGGATCTGGCCGTCCATGATGCGGGCGCGCACGCCGTCGGCGAGCGCGCGGTAGTACGGGCGCGCCGCCGGATCGATCTCGACGAGCCGCGCCACCTGAGTCGCCGACAAGTGCCTCATGAAGGCCACTTTTCGTGATTGGCCCTGTTTTGGCAAATCGGATGGATGCCACTCTGGGGCCACTATGAGTGAAGCGACCATGCCCAGGGCCAGTTCCCTCCCCGCCCGTCTCGTCAGGTTGTACGCCGGGCTCGCGCTGTACGGCACCGGCATCGGCCTCCAGGTGGAGTCCGGGCGGGGCAACGACCCGTGGGACGTGTTCCACCAGGGACTGGCCGTCAAGATGGGCCTGTCCATCGGGACCGTCATCATCGGGATCGGCGCGCTGGTGATGCTGCTGTGGATCCCGCTGAAGCAGAAGCCCGGGCTCGGGACCGTCAGCAACGTCCTCTTCCTGGGCCTGTTCGCGGACGCCGCGATCTTCCTGCTGCCCATCCCGTCGCACCTGGCCGTCCAGGCCCTGTACGTGGTGCTCGGCGTGGTCGCCATCGCTCTGGCCACCGTGCTCTACATCGGCGCCGGGATGGGTCCGGGTCCGCGCGACGGCATCATGACCGGGCTGGTGCGCCTCGGCCTGTCGGTACGGCTCGCGCGGTTCCTCATCGAGATCACCGTGCTGGCCGCCGGGTGGCTGCTCGGCGGCACCGTGGGCGTGGGGACCCTGGTGTTCGCGCTGGCCATCGGCCCGCTGACCCAGCTGTTCACCCGCTGGTTCCCCTTGACGTGATCACCGTGACCGGGCCGGGCATGACGCGACATGATCGAACCCGGTCACGGATCACCCCAAGCGCGAGTAACGTCAAGGCATGCGGATCGAGGATTACGCCCTGATCGGAGACATGCAGTCCGCGGCGCTGGTCGGCAGAGACGGATCCATCGACTGGCTCTGCCTGCCCAGGTTCGACTCGCCGTCGTGCTTCGCGGCGCTGCTCGGCAGCGAGCGCAACGGGCACTGGTGGCTCGGGCCCACGGGCCGGCGGCCGGCCACGCGGCGTCGTTACCGCCCCGACACGCTCATCCTGGAGAGCGAGTGGGACACCCCGACGGGCACGGTCCGCGTGATCGACTTCATGCCGCCGCGCGACCGGAACCCCGACGTCGTGCGCATCGTCGAGGGCGTCTCCGGGAGCGTGGAGGTCTCCACGCAGCTCAGGGTGCGCTTCGACTACGGCAGGATCGTGCCGTGGGTGCGCCGCAGCAACGGCCACCTGCAGGCCATCGGCGGGCCCGACTCGGCGTGGCTGCACTCCCCCGTGCCGCTGAAGGGCGGCGACTACGCGCACCGGGCCACGTTCACGGTGAAGGAGGGCGAGCGGATGCCGTTCGTCTTCACCTGGCACCCGTCGCACGAGCCGATGCCGCGGGAGATCGACGCCGACACCCAGCTCCGCGAGAGCGAGGCCATGTGGGCGGAGTGGGTGTCCCGATGCACCTACGAGGGCCCGTACCGGGAGGCCGTGGTCCGGTCGCTGATCACGCTGAAGGGCCTGACCTACTCCCCGACCGGCGGCATCGTCGCCGCGCCCACCACGTCCCTGCCCGAGGACCTGGGCGGGGTGCGCAACTGGGACTACCGGTTCTGCTGGCTGCGGGACGCGACCATGACGCTCGACGCGCTGATCAGCTCCGGCTACCTGGAGGAGGCCGCGGACTGGCGTTCGTGGCTGCTGCGGGCCATCGCCGGGCGGCCCCAGGACCTGCAGATCATGTACGGGGTCGCGGGCGAGCGCCGCCTGCCGGAGCTGCGCCTGGACTGGCTCGACGGCTACGAGGACTCCCGCCCCGTGCGCATCGGGAACGAGGCGGTCAAGCAGCTCCAGCTCGACGTGTACGGCGAGGTGATGAACTGCCTCTACGTCTCGCGCACCCGCGGCCTGTCCGCCGACGACCGGGCGTGGACCATTCAGCGGCAGCTCCTCGACTACGTGGCCGACCACTGGGACGAGCCGGACGAGGGGCTGTGGGAGGTGCGGGGGCCGCGCCGGCATTTCGTGCACTCGAAGGTGATGTGCTGGGCGGCGATGGACCGGGCGGTCAAATACGTCGAGCGGTTCGGGCGGACCGGGCCGGTGGCGGAATGGCGGAGGTTGCGGGACGCCATTCACGCCGAGATCTGCTCCAAGGGGTTCGACGCGCGGCGCAACACCTTCACCCAGTCGTACGGGTCGTCGGAGCTGGACGCGGCACTGCTGATGATGCCCGTCGTCGGTTTCCTGCCGGCCGACGACCCGCGGATGGTGGGGACCGTCGCGGCCATCGAGAAGGAGCTCATGTCGGACGGGTTCGTGCTGCGCTACCCGCTGGCGGCCGACAACGACGTGGACGGCCTGCCGGGCGGGGAGGGCGCCTTCCTGGCGTGCAGTTTCTGGCTGGTGGAGGTGATGGCGATGCAGGGTCGCAAGGAGGAGGCCAAGGACCTGTTCGAGCGGCTGCTGGCGCTGCGCAATGACGTGGGCCTGCTGGCCGAGGAGTACGACCCGCGCTACGGACGGCTGGTCGGCAATTTCCCGCAGGCCTTCAGCCACGTGCCGCTGATCCACGCCGCCCGCGCGCTGTCGTAGGCCCCCGGCTACGGGCCGGTGAGGCGGCGCTCGCCGGCCGTGGTGATCACGAACACCTGCCAGTTGTAGTACGCGTAGTAGTTGCGCGGGTCCCGCTTGATCTGGCGGGCGTGCAGCAGGATCGCGTTCACGTACGCCTGGGAGTGGTTGTAGGCGTACAGCGCCCGCCGGTAGTCCCGCGGCGCGCCGGAGGCACGCAGGTAGTTGGCGGCGGCCATGACGGCGTCGCGCGGGTCCTGCACGTCGCCGCCCATGCCGTACGCCTTCCACGTCCCGGGCATGAACTGCATCGGGCCCTGGGCGCCGGTGTGGCTGTCCGACTTCACCCGGCCGAACTTGGTCTCCGCGAACATCACCGCCGCCAGCACCTCCCACTCCACCCCGAACCGGCGCTCGGCCTTCTTGAAGTGGCCGAGCAGCTCGGCCGCGGGCCGGGGAGCCTGGACCTTGAACGTGGCCGACGGCTTGACCGGGTGGGCCAGGGAGAGCAGCCCGCGGATGGCGGCCGTGTTGTCCTTGGCCTCGGCGGCCAGCGGGGCCGGGAGGCGGGCGAAGGCCTGCGCGGCGAGCTTGGGGTGGCGGGCGGCGTAGCGGTAGATGCGCTGCTCGTGGAGGGCCAGAAGCTCGACGTTCTGCGGCGGCTTGCCGGTCTTGGGCCAGGCGTCGATGGCGGCGTCGAGCGCGGCGCTGGTCCGCTTCAGCGCGGCGGCCAGCCCGGCGGCGTCCTGGGGGATCGGCTCGCCGGGGGCGGGGAGCGTCTCGCTCGCGGCCTGGACGGTCGGTGTGGGCGTGGGCGGGGCCGGCGAGGTCTGCCGGCCCGCCGCGGACTGGGCTGCCGACTGCGGGGCCAGCTCGCCGCAGGCCGCCGCGCCGAACAGGGCCGCGAGCGCCACTGCGGCCACGGCGCGCGTCGTACGGGCGGGGCGGGCGTGGTTGTCCTGGCGTTCCTCCATGGTCGGCCAACCTACCCGGTTCCGCCGCCCGTGCTGCGCCTCACACACGCGTAACTGCGGCATCTCTCGTCAGGCCGGTGGGCCGCGGGGTCAGGCGGCGGGCCTGCCCGCGCGCAGGGCCCGGGGTGAGGCGCCCAGCTCGCGCCGGCACGCCTTGTTGAACGCCTGCAGGTCCGGGATCCCCACCGCCGCCGCTATCGCGGGGATCGCGAGGGTCGACTCGCGCAGCAGGTGCAGCGCGCGCGACATCCTCCTGCGGCGGATGTAGGCCACCACGGTGTGTCCCGTCTGGGCGCGGAACAGCCGGGTGAGGTGGTTGTGCGACACGCCGGCCGCGCGGGCGATGCCGGGGACGGTCAGCGGCGCGGCGAGGTCCGCGTCGATGTGCGCCATGGCGGCCGCCACGACGGCGTGCGCGCTGCCGGCCACGGGCAGGTTCGCCACCCGCCACAGCACCGTCCACACCTCCGCCGACGCCCGCGCCCTGGTGTCGGGGACGGCCGCGATGGCCTGCCGCAGCGAGGCGGCGATGAGCGGCGCCTGGTCCCCCGCGTCCCGCATGACGGCGACGACCCGCCGCTCGTCCACGCCGGGCAGCCTGAAGTGCGCGTACAGGTGCTCTGACCGGCCCCGGTAGTGGTAGTGCACCTCCGCGCCGGGCGGGATCAGGCTCACGTGGCCGGGCTTGATCGCGTGCGTGGTGCCCTCGAGCACCAGTTCGGCGGCGTACCCGTACAGGTGGAGCTGCCAGAGGTCGGGCAGCCGGAACACGTCGTGCGGACTGACCACACCGTGCACGCCCACCCCCGCCCCCGCCACCGCGGGCGGCTCGGAGAGCGCGATCTCCACCTGCCGCACAGCGCCTTGTCTACACCAGCCGGGGAGAATGGACCAGTAGTTGATGATTACAACCCACGACACGGCTGATGTCCGATTCTAGTTTCGAGGCATGCGAACCACTTTGCTGACCTCCGTACAGGTCGCCGGATTCGTGGCCGCCGGCTACCTGCGGCTCGACGGGGTCGTGCCGGACGAGCTCAACGATCAGGCGATCGACGTGCTGGAGGCGGGCATCCCGCACTCGCCCTACGGAACTCCTGCCGCCCGGGCCTTCCCTGAGGGGTCCTTCGCCCGCCGGCTGATCGGGCTGCCGGCCGTCGCGGGCGCCCTGCGCTCGCTCGTCGGCCCGGATCCGACCGTCGACCACCACGCCGTGCACGTGCGGGAGCCGCGCGAGGGCCACGCGCAGCCGCTGCACGCCGACGCCATCATCGACACCCGCATGGACGCGTTCGACGTGCAGCTCATGTACTACCCGCGCGAGGTGACCGCGGACATGGGCGGCACCCTCGTGGTGCCGGGCAGCCATCTGCGCCGGACCAACGAGAGCGACACCGGCCGCTACCAGAACCTGCGCGGCCAGACCCGGCTGACCTGCCCGGCCGGGACCGTGATGCTGCTCCACCACGGCATCTGGCACGGCGGGCGGCGCAACGACAGCTCCGTCCGGCGCTACATGTTCAAGATCCGCTTCAACCCGACCGTGCCGCAGGTGCGGCTCTGGGACACCTCCGACCTGGACGATCCCGCCGTGGTGGCCGAGCTGGGACGGCGTTTCCCCTGGTACGAGCAGGCGACCGGGCGGCTTGAGGTGCACAACCGGGTGCGGTTGTGGCGGGCCATGACCAACGATCCCTCGTTCGACATCGAGTACTGGACGACTCGCGTGAACAACCGCCCCGGGAGGGTCGCATGAAGCAGCAGGTGCTCGTTCTCTACCTGGCCACCTCCGCGCTCGACGCCCCCGTGGTGGGCTGGTCGCGCTACGACGGCACGGGGCGTACCGACCCGACGGCGGGCGACGGGGACGAGCCGCCGTACGAGACCGGGGTGGATGCGCTGCGGGACGGCTGGCGGCTGTTCCAGGCGTCCCAGCTCATCCCGCCGTATCCCGGGCACGAGTACGACACGTCGTTCCTGAAGCACGAGTTCTTCTTCGAGAAGCTGTCGTGAGGCGCGTCATCGAACCATGACCTCCTGGCGTAGGCGCAGGTCCCTGGAGGACGACCCCACGTGGACCGTACGGCGGCCGCCCGCGAGCACCCATCGGCCGTCCGACCAGTACTGCAGCGCGCGCCTGGCCACCGGCACGGTGACGCGGCGCCGCTCGCCCGGCGACAGCCGCACCCTGGCGAACCCGGCCAGCGCCCGCGGCGGCATCGGGACCGGCGGCGCGGGCGGCGGGCCGAGGTAGACCTGGGCCACCTCCACGCCCGCGCGGCGGCCGGTGTTCGTGAGGGTGAAGGACACGCTCAGCCCGCCGCTCGCGGCCCGCACCGACAGGTCGCCGTACTGGAAGCGGGTGTAGGACAGGCCGTGGCCGAAGGGGAAGAGCGGCTCGACGTCGTTGGCGTCGTAGTGCCGGTAGCCGACGAGGACGCCCTCGCTGTAGACGGCGACGCCGCCCGTGCCCGGGTAGCGCTCGGCCGCCGCGGTGGGCGCGTCCTCCGCCCGCCGCGGGAAGGTCACCGGCAGCCTGCCGCCGGGCACGGCGCCGCCGAGCAGGAGCGTGGCGGTGGCGTCGCCGCCCTCCTGGCCCGGGTACCACATTTGCAGGATCGACCGCACGCGCTCCACCCAGGGCATGAGCACCGGGTCGCCGGTGTTGAGCACCACGGCGGTGCGGGGGTTGGCGGCGGCGACGGCCTCGATGACCGGGTCCTGGTCCTTCGGGAGGGCGAGGCTCTCGCGGTCGGCGCCCTCGGTGCCCTCGTTGAAGGCGAACACGAGGGCCGCCCGCGACTGCCCCGCCAGGGCGGCGGCCTCCCGCAGCGCCTCCTGGCGGCGCTGCGGGGTGATCCAGGCCAGCCTGACCTGCAGCGGCGTGCCTGCCGCGCCGGTGGCCGCGACGGCGATCGGCGTGGGCCGGCCGGACTTCAGGCGGACGACGCCGCCGGCGTTGGTCAGGCCGCCGGAGGTCGCGATGAGGCTGCTGTTGCCGCCGATGAGGGCGCCGACCGAGCCGATCCTGACGCCGTCGACGGTCAGCGAGATCGAGCCGTTGAACGCGGGCACGCCGCCGGCGCCCTGGACGCGCAGGTCGTAGTCGCCGGTCGCGGGCGCGGTGAGCGTGCCGGTCCACGTCCACGAGGAGCCGGCGGGCAGGGCGTTCGCGCCGGTGTGGTCGATCCGGTCGGCGGGCCGCGGCGTGCCGCCCTTCCGGGCACGCCGCAGGGAAAGGGCGGAGGCGGGCACCGGGACGCCCTCCAGGTCCACGCCGGTCGCCCAGCGGATGCGGCTGCCCGTCCCGGCTTGCCGGCGCAGAGCGTTCAGCGGGCTGTCCGCGCCGGCGGCGATCACCCGGGCGCTGCCTCCGCCGCCGGCCAGCGGGCTGGCCGCGGTGGGGCCGATGACGGCGAGGTCGGCCAGGTCGGCGCGGCCGAGCGGCAGCAGGTCGCCCTCGTTGCGCAGCAGGACCGCGCCTGCCAGGGCGATCTCCCGCGCGGTGCGGGCGCCCGCCGCCGGGTCCGGGGAAGGGCGCGGCCTGTCGCCGCCGAGCAGGCCGAACCGGTCGAGCTGGACGAGAACGCGGCGGACCGCGGCGTCCACCGCGGACTCGGGCAGCCGCCCCGAGGTCACGGCGGCGGCGAGGCCGGCGAAGTGCACGCCGGATGGCATCTCCATGTCGAGCCCGGCGGTGACGGCGGGCGCGCCGCTGTGCGTGGCGGACCAGTCGGACATCACCCAGCCGTCGAAACGCCACTCCTCGCGCAGGATCCCGGTCAGCAGGTGCGGGTGCTGGGCGGCGTACACGCCGTTGACGCGGTTGTAGGCGGCCATGACCGCGCCCACACCCGCCTGCACGGCCGCTTCGAAGGCCGGCAGGTAGATCTCGCGCAGGGTCCGCTCGTCCACCTGGGCGTCGACGGTCGTGCGGTCGTGCTCGAAGTTGTTGGCGGCGTAGTGCTTGGCCGTGGCGATGAGGCCCTCGCCCTGGATGCCGCGCACCTCGGCGGCGACCATCACGGCGGCCAGCAGCGGGTCCTCGCCGAGCGTCTCGAAGTTCCTGCCCGCCTGCGGCACCCGGACGATGTTGGTCATGGGCGACAGCAGCACGTCCATGCCCAGTGCCCGGCCCTCCCGGCCGATGACCGCGCCGAACCGGCCGGCCAGGTCGGGGGCGAAGGTCGAGGCGAGCGCGATCGGGGCCGGCAGGGCGGTGGCGCGCGCCGTGACCCGGACCCCGGCCGGCCCGTCGGCCAGGCGCAACTCGGGGATGCCGAGGCGGGGCACGCCGGGCAGGTAGCCCGCCTGGCCCTTGGCGGCCGGGTCCTTGGCGCCGTGCAGCAGCGAGATCTTCTCCTCCAGCGTCAGCTGCCCGAGCAGGGCGTCGACGTCCGCCCGGCGAGCGGTCCGCGCTGCGGGTGCGGCGGCGACGACCACGGCGGCTCCGAGGAGCCGGGCCGCGTCGCGGCGGGTAAGCGGCTGAGTGAGCGCCATGTCATCCATGGCAGCAAATCCCTGGTCTGGCGGAGCCGGACCGGCAGGCAGTGGCGGTTTACGTTGCGGCAAAACTTGCGCCCGCAAGGTGATATGTGATGTTGTCCGCTCCTGATCCCCTTATCGAGTCCAGGAGGCTTGAGCGTGCCGTTCATCGTGGATCTGACCAGCGGAAACGTGGAGAAAGAGCATCGCTCTGCCGGGCATTTCGGCGGGTCGATACTCGGGCTGCGGCTGATGGCCGAGCGCACGCCCGCCGGGCTCGATCCGTACGACCCGCGAGCCCTGTTGTACGTGGCGGCCGGGACGCTGGGCGGGACGGCGGCTCCCGGGCTGGCCAAGGCGGTGTTCCTGGCCAAGTCCCCGCTGACCGGGGTGGCCGGTGAGACGCACGCGCTCGGGCCTTTCGCGGCGGGGCTGCGCGGGGCGGGCGCCAAGGCGCTGGCCGTCGCCGGCCGTGCCGAGCGGCTGTCCTATCTGCTCGTCCAGGGCGGCGAGGTGTCCTTGCACGATGCCGCCGGGCTGCGGGGGCTGGGCACGGCCGCGACGACGGACGCGCTGCGTGCCGTGCACGGCCAGGCGGCGCACGTCGCGGCGATCGGACCTGCCGGGGAGAACCTCGTCCGGTACGCGAGCGTGGTCACCGACCACGCCTACGCCGCCGGGCGGTACGGGATCGGCGCGGTCTTCGGGGCCAAGAACCTCAAGGCCATCGTGTGCGCAGGCGACGCGCCCGCGGAGGTGGCCGATCCCGAGGCTGTCGCCCGGCTGGCCGCCTACTACCGGGACGCGCTGACCACCAACCCGCTCGCGGCGCTCCAGGCGGGGCTGCCGGGGTTCGCCGGATGGGTCGGGGAGCCGCCCGCCCCCGGGTACGCGTCGGTGCGGAACTTCTCGGTGTCCGGCGCGTCCGGGCTGCGGGTCCCCGAGGCGCGGGACTACGACGGCCGGGCGGTGGCGACCACCGGCGCCTGCCCCGGCTGCCCGAACGACTGCCTCAAGGTGTACGCGCCTCCGGGCGCCGCGGAGCGGAGGTCCGGCGGGCTGGGGCAGGAGGCGTTCCTGTCGCTCGGGTGGAACCTCGGGATCGACGACCTCGACGCCGTGCTCGGCGCGAACGCCCTCTGCAACGACCTCGGCCTCGACCCGGTCTCCCTCGGCGGGACGCTGGCGTTCGCCATGGAGTGCGCCGAGCGCGGCCTGCTGCCCGGCGGGCCCGCGTTCGGCGACGCGGCGGCGCTGCCCGGGCTCATCAGGGACGTCGCGGCGCGCACCGGCGCCATGGGCGACCTGCTCGCCGAGGGCGCGGCGCGGGCGGCGGCCAGGCTGGGTCCCGGCGCCGCCCCGTACGCGATGACCGTCAAGGGCGCCGAGCTGCCCTGCTTCGACCCCCGCATCCAGCCCGGCATCGGCCTCGGGTACGCCATCGCGCCGGGCGGGCCGCGCTACGACGCGCTGGAGCACGACCTCGACTTCGACCCCGTCGCCGGGCTGGCCTACAGCTTCGGCGAGGCCCGGCGGATCGGGGCAGAGCCCGCCCCGGTCGCCGAGCTCGACGCCGAGCGGGGGCGGCGCAGCGCCCGGCTGCTGCGGCTGTGGAGCGGGCTCGACGCGCTGAACCTGTGTGTCTTCGCCTCCTCCCCCACCCGCCCGCTGACCATCGACCGCCTGACCGCCCTGGTCACCGCCGTCCACGGGGCGGAGTTCACCCTGGACGACCTGCTGGCGGCCGGTCAGGCACGGCTCGACGCGATGCGCGCGTACGCGGCGCGGGAGGCCGGCGGCCCCGACGAGCTGCCCGCCCGCATGCACGACGAGCCCGTCACGGAGGGGCCTCATCGGGGCGCGGTGCTGGATCGCGCCTCGTTCGGGCGCGCCCGCGACGCCTTCTACGAAGAGCTCGGCTGGGACTGAGCTTGATCTCCCTCTTGTCCGGTTTGTGGGGACGGGTTATGGTCTGGTCAATCGTTTGACCGAAGGGAGTCCATCGGGGATGGCTGTCACGATCGACCTGAGCGGGCGGACGGCGCTCGTCACGGGTGGCGCCGGCGGTCTCGGCTCGGCGTGCGCCCGCGCGCTGGCCGAGGCCGGAGCGGAGGTCGTGCTCTCCGACCTGGAGGGCCCGCGACTGGCCGGGGCGGCCGCCGCGCTGGGCGCCGAGGCACGCGCGGCCGACCTCACCGACAGGGCCCAGGTGAGCGCGCTGGCGAGCGCGCGAGACCGGTTCGACGTGCTGGTGAACTGCGCCGGGATCATGCGCACCACCCCGCTGCTCGACATCGAGCCCGGCGAGTGGCTGCGGATCGTGGACGTCAACCTCAACGCCACGTTCTGGCTCACCCAGGCCGTCGGGCGCCGGATGGCCGAGCGGGGCGGCGGCTCGATCGTGACCCTGGCCTCGGTCGCCGCCCGCTCGGGCCGGCCCAACGCCGCCCACTACTCGGCCACCAAGACGGCCCTGCTCTCCCTGACGAAGTCGGCCGCCGAGGCGCTCGCCCCGGTACGGGTGAACGCCGTCTGCCCCGGCGTTTTCCTCACCCCCATGTGGGACGAGATCATCGCCGACCGCGACAGGCGGTTCGGCCCCGACGCGGGCGAGACCTACCTGAAGGAGGTCAGCGAGCGCTCCCCGCTGCGCCGCCCCGGCCTACCGGAGGAGGTCGCGTCCGCGGTGCTGTTCCTGGCCAGCGACCTGGCGTCGTTCGTGACGGGCCAGGCGCTGAACGTCGACGGCGGACTGGAGATGAACTGACCGTGCGCCAGACGTTCAAGCTGCTGCCCGAGCTGTTCGGCGACGGCGCCATGGCCGGGATCTTCTCGGCCGAGCGGACCGTGCTGGCCTGGCTGCGCACGGAGGCCGCGCTGGCCCGCGCCCAGGCCGAGACGGGCGTCATCACCGAGGCCGACGCCCAGGCCATCGAGACGGCCTGCGTGCTCGGGAACATCGACCTCCAGCGCCTGTGGTCGGAGGCCGCCAACGTGGGCTACCCCATCCTGCCCCTGGTGCGGATGATCGCCGCCGCGCTCCCCGAGGGCCCCGACGGCCGCGTCCACTACGGCGCGACCACGCAGGACATCATGGACACCGGCCTGGCCCTGCAGATGGGCGAGGCCCTCGACCACCTGGGAGCGCTGCTCGGCTCGTTCGGCGACGCGCTCGCCCGGCTGGTGTCCGAGCACGCGGGCACCGTCATCGCCGCGCGCACGCACGCCCAGCAGGCGGTGCCCACGACGTTCGGGGCGAAGCTGGCGGTGCTGCTGGCCGAGCTGGCGCGCCAGCGCGACCGGGTGGGCGACGCGGGGCGGCAGGTGCGGGTCGTGTCGCTGTTCGGCGCGGGCGGCACGTCCGCCGCCATGGGCGAGCAGGCCAGGCGCGTACGCGAGCGCGTCGCCGGCACGCTCGGCCTGCGGGCCACCGAGGTGCCGTGGCACGTGGCCAGGG
Source organism: Nonomuraea sp. NPDC049400 (assembly GCF_044466425.1). NCBI lineage: Bacteria > Bacillati > Actinomycetota > Actinomycetes > Streptosporangiales > Streptosporangiaceae > Nonomuraea > Nonomuraea sp. NPDC049400. Next base: position 154,450 of record NZ_JBITMP010000011.1, on the reverse strand, counting down.
ACGGCGTCGCCGAGTTCGGCGTGACCTGCGCGAGCCTGGCGGCCACGGCGGCGCGCTTCGCCCGCGAGGTCGTGGACCTGTCCAGGACCGAGGTCGGCGAGGTGCGCGAGGCGGGCGGCCACCACCGGGGTGCGTCGTCCACGATGCCGCAGAAGGCCAACCCGATCGGCTGCGAGGCCGTCATCGGCATGTCGGGCACCGCGGGGGCGCTCAGCTCGGGCCTGTTCCGCGCGATGGAGGCCGGGCACGAGCGGGCCGCCGGCGAGTGGCAGGTCGAGTGGTACGTGGTGCCGCTCCTGGCCGAGCTGGCCGCGGGCGCGCTGGCCACGGCCGCCGAGGTCGCCGCCGGGCTGCGGGTCTACCCGGAGGCCATGCGGGCCAACCTGGGCGCGGAGGGCGGCCTGATCATGGCGGAGGCGTACATGATGCGCCTGGCCCCGGCGCTGGGCCGGGAGCGGGCGCACGACCTGGTCTACAAGGCGGCGCACGAGGCACGCGAGCGCGGGCGGGCGCTGGCGGACGCGCTGCGGGACGTGGCGGGGCCCGAGGACCTCGCGAGCCTGGGCACACTGCCCATCCCGCCCGAGTCCTACGTCGGCGACGCCAAGGCGATCTGCGCCGCGGCACTGGAGGCCTGGAGCGGCGATGAGTGAGAGACGGCTCGCGGACCTGCTGGCCATGTGGCGGATCCGCGCGTTCGAGGAGAAGGTGCGCGAGCTGCGCCTGGAGGGACCGATCGTGGGGTCTGTCCACCTGTGCATCGGGCAGGAGGCCGTCCCGGTCGGCGCGTGCGACGTGCTGGAACCGCACGACGCGCTGTTCGCCACCTACCGCGGGCACGGCTGGGCGCTGGCCAGGGGCGTGCCGGCGCAGCCGCTGTTCGCCGAGCTGATGGGCCGGGCGAGCGGCGTGAACGGCGGCAGGGGCGGCTCGGCGTACTTCACCGCCGCCGACCACGGCTTCCACGGCGAGAACTCGATCGTGGGCGCGGGCGCGCCGATCGCGTGCGGCGCGGCGCTGGCGGGCCGCTTCGACGGCTCCAACCGGGTCGCCGTCAGCGTCTTCGGCGACGGCGCGATGAACCAGGGCGCGGTGCACGAGGCGATGAACTTCGCCGCCGCGTACTCCCTGCCCGTGGTGTTCGTCTGCGAGAACAACCGCTACTCCGAGCTGACCCCGATCGCCGACATGGTACGCAACCCGCGCCTGGCCGACCGCGCGGCGGCGTACGGGATGCCCGGGCACCGGATCGACGGCAACGACGCCGAGGCCGTGCGCTTCCACATGCGCGACGCGCTGGAGGTGGCCCGCGAGGGCGGCGGGCCGACGCTGCTGGAGTGCATGACCGAGCGCCTGGCCGGCCACTACATCGGCGACGCGGAGACGTACCGGCAGCCCGGCGAGCTGGAGCGGATCAGGCGGCGCGAGCCGATCGCCCGCCTGCGCGCGGGCCTGCTGGCCGATGGGGTGCCCGCCGCCGAGGTGGACGCGGTGGAGCGCAGGGCGCGCGCCGAGACGGAGTCCGCCGCCGCTGCCGCGCTCGCCGCGCCGCCCGCCGACCCCGCCACCGCGAGGGAGCACCTGTATGCGTGAACTGTCCTACGGCGAGGCCGTGAACGCGGCCCTGCACCGGCTCATGGAGGAGCTGCCCGAGACCCTGGTGTACGGCGAGGACGTCGCCGTGCCCGGCGGCGTGTTCGGCGTCACCAGGGGGCTGCGCAAGCAGTACGGCGACCGCGTGTTCGACACCCCGATCAGCGAGTCGGCGATCCTCGGCAGCGCGGTGGGCGCGGCGATGATGGGCCGCCGCCCGATCGTCGAGATCATGTGGGCCGACTTCTCCCTGGTGGCGCTGGACCAGATCGTCAACCAGGCGGCCAACGTCCGGTACGTGTCGGGCGGCCGGCTGCGGGCCCCGCTGACCATCCGCACCCAGCAGGGCAACGCGCCGGGCGCGTGCGCGCAGCACTCGCAGTGCCTGGAGGCGCTGTTCCTGCACGTGCCGGGGCTGCGGGTGGGCATGCCGAGCACGCCGCAGGACGCCTACGACCTGCTGGTGACGGCCGTGCACTGCGACGACCCGGTGCTGGTGGTGGAGAACCGCACGCTGTACGCCGGACCGAAGGAGCCGGTCAGGACGGACGGCCCCGTCCAGCCGATGGGCGGGGCGCGCACCCGCCGCGCGGGCTCCGACGTCACCGTCGTCACCTGGGGCGCGATGACGCACCGGGTGCTGGAGGCGGCCGCCGCCCTGGCCCGCGAGGGGGTCGAGGCCGAGGTGCTGGAGACGCCGTGGCTCAACCCGTTCGACACCGGGGCGGTGATCGAGAGCGCGCGCCGCACCCGCAGGCTGGCGGTCGTCCACGAGGCGAACCTCACCGGCGGCTTCGGCGCCGAGGTCGTCGCCCGCGTCGCGGGAGCCGGAGTGCCGCTGGCCGCGCCGCCGGTCAGGATCGGCGCCCCCGACGTGCGGATGCCCGCCGCGCCCGTCCTCGCGCAGGCCCTGGTCCCGGACGCCGCGCGCATCTCGGAAGAAGTCAGGCGGTTGATCGGAGCATGAGAGGCGTCTGGCACTTCTCCTTCACGGTCGCCGACCTCGACAGGTCCGTGGCGTTCTACCGCGACCTGCTCGGGTTCACGCTGGTGCACCGGCAGGAGCAGGACAACGACTACACCCGAAGGCTCGTCGGCTACCCCGACGCCGTGCTGCGCGTGGCCCAGCTCGCCGTGCCCGGCCAGCCGCGCGGCGTCTCCACGCACGACCTGGAGCTGGTCGAGTACGTACGCCCGAGGGGCGCCCCCAGTGATCAGGCCCGTGACCCGGCACGCCACCTGCCGGGCGCGGCCCATCTGGCGCTCACCGTCGAGGACGCCCGCGCCGAGCACGCCCGGCTGTCGGCTGCGGGGGTGCGCTTCGTCAACCCGCCCGAGGCGATCACCGCGGGCGTGAACGAGGGCGGTTACGCCTGCTACTTCCTCGACCCCGACGACATCACGCTGGAGCTCGTGCAACCGCCGCACGTGCTCTGATATGTGCACGCTCAAACGATTGATCAGGGAGGAGGCTGGATGACCGTCGTCGACGCCCACCAGCACTTCTGGAACCTGGAGACGGGCTCGTACCCGTGGCTGACGCCGGAGCACGGGCCGATCCACCGCACCTTCGAGCCGGAGGAGCTGATCCCGCAGCTCGCGGCGGCGAGGGTCGACCGCACGGTCCTGGTGCAGTCGATGGACTCCTACGCCGACACCGACGCCATGCTCGCGCAGGCCGACGCGCACGACTTCGTCGGCGCGGTGGTCGGGTGGGTGCCGCTGCACCGGCCCGAGGAGGCGGCCGGGGCGCTGGAGCGGTATCGGCGCCATCCCAGGTTCGCGGGAGTGCGGCACCTCATCCACGACGAGCCCGACCCCGACTGGGTGCTCCAGGACCCGGTCATCGAGGGGCTCGGGCTGCTGGCCGCGGCGGGGCTGCCGTTCGACGTGGTCGCCGTGCTGCCGCGGCACCTGGAGCACGTGCCGGTGCTGGCCGAACGGGTGCCGGGGCTGCGGATGGTGATCGACCACCTCGCCAAGCCGCCGATCAAGGAGAAGGGCTGGGAGCCCTGGGCGTCGCTGCTGGCCCGCGCGGCCGAGTGTCCCGGGGTGCATGCGAAGGTGTCCGGGCTGAACACGGCGGCCGACCCGCAGACCTGGACGGGCGAGGACCTGCGGCCCTACGTGGAGCACGCGCTCGAGCTGTTCGGCCCGCAGCGGCTGATGTTCGGCGGCGACTGGCCGGTGGCGCTGCTCGCCGGCGACTACGCCAAGGTGTGGCGGGAGACGAACGCCGTGCTCTCGGGGCTGTCGCCCGCCGATCGGGCGGCCGTGCTCGGCGGCACCGCGACCCGCTTCTACGGCCTGCAGGAGGCACTGTGACCAGGACCCATGGGGGCGCCGCGTGATCGACGTGTTCGCGCCCATCGCCGCCGCGGCCGACCTGACCATCCCGACCGGGCACCGGCTGCCCGTCGCCGTCGTCGGCGCGGGCGCGATCGTGGACGTGGCCCACCTGCCCGCCTACCGGCAGGCCGGGCTGGAGGTGACCGGCCTGTACGACCTGGACGCCGCCCGCGCCGCGGAGGTGGCACGCCGCCACGGGGTGCCCAGGACCTACGCGTCTCTGGAGGAGCTGCTGGCCGACGAGCGCGTGGCCGTCGTGGACATCGCCGTCGCGCCGCGGGCGCAGCCCGGCATCGCGCGGGCGGCGCTGGCGGCGGGCAAGCACCTGCTGTGCCAGAAGCCGTTCGCGCCGGACGTCGCGACCGGGCGGGGCATCGTCGACCTGGCCGCGGGCAGCGGCCTGAAGGTTGCGGTCAACCAGCAGCTCCGCTTCGACGAGGGCATCGCCGCCGCCCGCGCCATGGTGCGCGCGGGCTGGATCGGCGAGCCGACGGCGATGACGTTCACCGTGAACATCCTGACCGACTGGAGCGCCTGGGACTGGCTCGTCACCACCGACCGGCTGGAGATCGTCTACCACTCCATCCACTACCTGGACGCGATCCGCTCGATCCTGGGCGAGCCGGAGCTCGTCTTCTGCACCGGCAGCCGCACGCCGGGGCAGCTCGCCAAGGGCGAGACGCGGACGATGAGCACGCTGGTGTACCCGGGCGAGGTGCGGGCACTCGTCCACGTGACGCACGAGAACCGCACGGGCGACCAGGAGGCCTCCTTCCGCATCGACGGCACGCAAGGCGCGATCAAGGGCACGCTCGGCCTGCTGTACGACTATCCGCACGGCCGCCCCGACACCCTGTCCGTGAACAGCCGGGCGCTGCCCACGGACGGCTGGCTGCCGTACCCGGTGACCCGGCGCTGGCTGCCTGACGCGGTCGCCGGGCCGATGGGGTCGCTGCTGCGGGCCGTCGCGGAGGGCGGCGAGCCGGAGACGTCCGGCGCGGACAACCTCGGCACGCTGCGCCTGCTCGACGCCCTTTATCGCTCGATGGACACGGGCGAGAGCGTGCGGACAGGATCGCCCGCATGAAGAGCTCCCGGGTCACGCTGACCGACGTCGCCGCCGTCGCGAAGGTCGACCGGGCCGTCGTCTCCCGCGTCATCAACAAGGACCCCACGCTCAACATCCGGCCGGAGACGCGTGAGCGGGTGCTGGCGGCGATCGAGGAGCTCGGCTACCGGCCCAACGCGGCCGCGCGGAGCCTGCGCACGGCCCGGGCGCACATGTTCGGGCTGTTCATCCCCGACTTCGCCAACCCCGTCTACGCGGAGATCATCAAGGGCGCGGAGGCGGAGGCGGCCGCCGAGGGGTACGTGCTGGTCACCGGCAGCGCGTCGAGCGCCGCGCTGGGCGACTACATGGACCGGATCGGGCAGGGCCGCATCGACGGCCTGCTGCTGGCCGGCACCGGGGTCGAGCCGGGGCTCATCAGCCAGCTCGACCGGGCCGCCATTCCGTGGATCATGCTCAACAACCGCAGCAGGAGCGTCAAGCGGTACGTCATCCTCGACGACGCGGGGGCCGCCGCGCTGGCGGTCGAGCACCTCGTCCGCCTCGGCCACCGCCGCATCGCCCACCTCGCGGGCCCGTCCCGCGCCGACACGGCCACGCGCAGGTCGGCGGGGTACTCGGCGGCGATGCGCGAGGCGGGCCTGCCGGAGGGGCCGATCGTGGCGGCCGACTACACGCCGGCGGGCGGGGCGGCGGCGATGGCCCGGCTGCTGGCCGCTCCCGAGCGGCCGACGGCGGTGTTCGTGGCCAACGTGGCCTCGGCGATCGGGGCGATGGAGGGCGTGCGCTCGGCCGGGCTGGAGATCCCCCGGGACGTCTCCATCGTCGCCGTGCACGACCTCGAGCTGGCCAGCTACCTCCACCCCGCGCTCACGACGGTGCGCATGCCGCTGGGCGAGCTGGGCCGCCGCGGCGTGAGCCTGCTGGCCAGCCTGAAGCCGGACGACACGGTGGCCGAGGTGCTGGCCGGGCCGATCCAGCTGATCCAGCGCCAGTCCACCGCTCCCCCGCCGTGAGATCCGTCTGAGGGGGTTTGGGACGCCCGATTTCACCCCATTGACAGCCCCGCAAACGGGACCCTAGGTTGTGCGAAACGTTTCGATCCAGGGAATCGGCAGGGGGATGTCTTCGATACGTGACGTGGCCGAGCGGGCGGGGGTCGCGGTCAGCACCGTGTCCGCCGCGCTCAACGGCACCCGGCCGGTGTCGGCGGCCACGAGGCGGCGCATCGAGCAGGCCGCGGCCGACCTCGGCTACCGCCCGAGCCTGCTGGCCCGCGGCCTGCAGAGCAAGCGCACCCGCATCCTCGCCCTGCTCTACCCCGCCCCGCGCAGCGGCTTCGGGCTGACCGAGATGCAGTTCGCCACCGGCGCCGCCGAGGCGGCCCGGGAGCTGGGCTACCACCTGCTGCTCTCCCCCGAGCACGCCGACCCGGTCGAGGAGCTGCGCCACCTCACCGGCCTCGGGCTGGTGGACGGCGTGCTGCTGATGGAGGTCGGGCTGGACGACGAGCGCACGGACTTCCTCATGGAGGCGGGGGTCCCGTTCAGCATGATCGGGCGGACCCGCGACCCGGGCTCGATCGACCACGCCGACATCGACTTCGCGGCCACCGCCAGGCAGGCCGTGGCGCACGTGGCCGGGCTCGGGCACCGCAAACTGGCCTTCTTCAACCTCTCCGCCGACGCGTACGCGGCACAGTACGGTCCCGCGACCCGGGCCGGGGCGGAGTTCGCCGAGGCCGCCCGCGCGGCCGGGATCGGCTACGTGGACGACTTCCGGCCGGGCTCGGCCGAGGAGGGCAGGCAGGCGTTCGAACGGCTGGTCGCGGCGCATCCGGACGTGACGGCGCTGGCGGTGATGGACGACCACGCGGCGGCCGGCGTGATCGCGGCCGTGGCGGCGCGCGGCTGGCGGATCCCCGAGGACCTGACGTTGCTGCTGGTGCTGTCCTCGGCGGGGGTCGCCGAGATGTTCCACCCCCGGCTCACCACCCTGGAGCCGCCGAGCGCCGAGCTGGGCGGGCTCGGCGCGCGCATGCTCATCGACCGGCTGGCGGGCGACGGGCCGCCCCAGCACCGGCTGCTGCCCTGCCGCCTGGTGATCGGCGACAGCTCCGGACCAGCGCGTGAAGGAGTTAGATCGTGACACTCGGCATGCACACGCTCACCGCCGGGCGCGGCCTGCTGTTCGGCGGCGACTACAACCCCGAGCAGTGGCCGGAGCACGTGTGGAGGGAAGACGTCGAGTTAATGAGCGCGGCCGGGGTCAACCTCGTCACGGTCGGCGTCTTCAGCTGGGCGCGGCTCGAGCCCGAGCCGGGCAAGAGGGACTTCGCCTGGCTGGACCGGGTGCTCGACCTGCTCGGCGCGGCCGGGATCGCGGTGGACCTGGCCACGCCCACCGCCTCCCCGCCCCCGTGGCTGGGGCACCGCTGGCCGGAGACACTGCCGGTCGACGAGTCGGGGCATCGCCTCTGGTACGGCTCCCGCAACCAGTTCTGCCCGTCGTCGCCCGTCTACCGGGAGCGCGCGCTGGCCCTGGTCGAGGACCTGGCCGAGCGGTACGCGGGCCACCCGGCCCTCGCCCTGTGGCACGTCGGCAACGAGTACGGCCAGGTCTGCCACTGCGAGGAGTCCGCCAAGGCGTTCCGCGCCTGGCTGAAGGAGCGCTACGGCGACCTGGACACGCTCAACGAGGCATGGGGCACCACGTTCTGGAGCCAGCACTACAGCGACTGGGCCGAGATCGTCACCCCGCGCCGCGCCCCCTACATCGTCAACCCGTCGCAGCAGCTGGACTTCTGGCGCTTCTGCTCCGACGCCCTGCTCGCCCACTTCCGCGCGGAGCGCGACGTCCTGCGCGAGCGGACCCCGGACATCCCGATCACCACCAACTTCATGGGTCTCTTCAAACCGGTCGACTACTGGTCGTGGGCTCAGGAGGAGGACATCGTCTCCAACGACCACTACCCCGACCCGGCCGACCCGCTCGCGCCCGCCCGCACCGCGCTCACCCATGACCTCATGCGCGGCCTCGCGAAGGGCAGGCCGTGGTTGCTGATGGAGCAGTCCACGGGCGCGGTCAACTGGCGCCCGCACAATCCGCCCAAGCCGCCCGGCCGGCTCAGGCTGGAGTCGCTGCAGGCGGTCGCCCGGGGCGCGGACGGGCTGTGCTACTTCCAGTGGCGGGCCTCCCGGTTCGGCGCCGAGCGCTTCCATTCCGCGATGGTCCCGCACGCGGGCCCGGACACCCGCCTGCACGCCGAGGTCCGCGCGCACGGCCGGGAGCTGCGCGAGCTGAGCGAGGTGGCCGGAGAGCCGGTGCCGGCGCGGGTGGCGATGGTGTTCGACTGGCCGAGCTGGTGGGCGCTGGAGGAGCGCGGCCGGCCGAGCGACCGGCTCAACGCGACCGACCAGCTCTTCTCCTACTACCTGCCGTTCTGGGAACGCGGGGTGAGCGTGGACCTGGTGCCCCCGTCGGCCGAGCTCGGCGGCTACGCCCTGGTCGTGGTCCCGAACCTCTTCCTGATCGGCGACGCGGACGCCGCGTCCTTGACCGCCTACGTCCGCGGCGGCGGGGTGCTGGTCGTGGGCCCGTTCTCGGGGATCGTGGACCCGCGGGCGAACGTGCGTACCGGGCGGTTTCCCGCGCCGCTGCGCGAGGTGCTCGGCGCGTCCGGCGAGGAGTGGCGGCCCGTGGACGGCCCTGTACGCTGCCGGTGGGCCGGCGGGGCGGAGTTCGCCGCGCACACCTGGACCGAGCTGATCAACCCGGAGGGCGCCGAGACGGTGGCCGAGTTCGCCGACGGCGGCCCCGCGGTGCTGCGGCACCGCTCCGGGGAGGGCGTCGCCTGGTACGTCGCGACGATGCCGGAGCCCGACGCGCTCGGCGAGCTGGCCGAACGCGTGCTGGCCGACGCGGGCGTGCGCGGGGTGCTGCCGGAGCTGCCGCGCGGTGTCGAGGCGGTACGCCGCGGCGACGTCCTGTTCCTGCTCAACCACGGCACGGAGACGGCGCGGGTGCCGCTCCCCCACCCGGCGAGGGACCTGCTGACCGGATCCGCCGTGGACAGTCACATCACACTGGCATCGCAGGCCGTGGCGGCCCTCGTGCAAGGAGCGGCATGAAGTTCAAGGACGGCTACTGGCGGCTGCGTCCCGGGGTGCGGGCCGGCTACGCGGCGCAGGCGCACGACGTGACCGCGGACGCCGCCTCGCTGCGGATCCTGGCCCCGGCCAGGCCAATCACCCACCGGGGATACACGATCGACGGCCCGGTGCTGCGGGTGGACCTGTCGTCCCCGATGCCGGACGTGATCCGCGTCCGTACGGTGCACTTCGCCGGATCCGTCCCCGCCGCCCCCGCCTTCCAGGTGCGCGACGACGCGCCGGAGGTGGACATCGCCGTGGACGGCGAGCAGGCGAGCCTGACCAGCGGCGCGCTCACCGTGCGGGTGCGCAGGGACGCGCCGTGGGAGATGACCTTCAGCGCGGGCGGGCGCGAGCTGACCCGCAGCGGCGGCAAGAGCCTCGGCGTCATGCACGACGCCGAGCAGCGGCACTACCTGGTCGAGCAGCTCCGCCTCGGCGCCGGAGAGCTCGTGTACGGGCTGGGCGAGCGGTTCGGCCCCCTCGTGCGCAACGGGCAGTCCGTCGACATCTGGAACGACGACGGCGGCACCAGCAGCGACCTGGCCTACAAGAACGTCCCCTTCTACCTCACCAACCGCGGCTACGGCGTGTTCATCAACCATCCCGGGCGCGTGTCGTTCGAGGTCGGCTCGGAGTCGGTGTCGCGGGTGCAGTTCAGCGTCGAGGGCCACGACCTGGAGTACCTCGTCATCCACGGGCCCACGCCGAAGGACATCCTGCGCCGCTACACCGCGCTGACCGGCCGCCCCGCGCTGCCGCCCGCCTGGTCGTTCGGGCTGTGGTTGTCCACCTCGTTCACCACCGACTACGACGAGGCGACGGTGACGTCGTTCGTGGACGGGATGGCCGAGCGGGACCTGCCGCTCAGCGTGTTCCACTTCGACTGCTTCTGGATGCGCCCGTACCGGTGGTGCGACTTCGAGTGGGACCCGGAGGTGTTCCCCGACCCCGAGGGCATGATCCGGCGGCTCAAGGAGCGCGGGCTGCGCGTCTGCCTGTGGATCAACCCGTACATCGGGCAGGCGTCGAAGCTGTTCGACGAGGGGGCGGCGGCCGGTCACCTGCTGCGCCGCCCCGACGGGAGCGTCTGGCAGGACGACCACTGGCAGGCAGGGCGGGCGCTGGTGGACTTCACCTCCCCCGCCGCGAGGCAGTGGTACGCGGGCAAGCTGCGCGGGCTGCTCGGCATGGGGGTGGACGCGTTCAAGACCGACTTCGGCGAGCGCATCCCCACCGACGTCGTCTACGCCGACGGGTCCGACCCCGAGCGCATGCACAACTACTACACGCTGCTCTACAACGAGACCGTGCACCAGGTGCTGGCCGAGCGGGGCGCGCCCGTGCTGTTCGCCCGGTCGGCCACGGTGGGCGGGCAGCGGCTGCCGGTGCACTGGGGCGGCGACTGCGAGTCGACGTTCGACGCGATGGCCGAGTCGCTGCGGGGCGGGCTGTCGTTGGGGATGGCCGGGTTCGGGTTCTGGAGCCACGACATCGGCGGGTTCGAGGGGCGGCCCGACCCGGCCGTGTTCAAGCGGTGGGTGGCCTTCGGGCTGCTGTCGTCGCACAGCCGGTTGCACGGGAGCAGCTCGTACCGGGTGCCGTGGCTGTTCGACGAGGAGTCGGTGGACGTGCTGCGCTCGTTCACGCGGCTGAAGGCGCGGCTCATGCCGTACCTGTACGGCGCCGCGGTCGAGGCGACCACGGACGGGCTGCCGGTGATGCGGGCCATGCGGCTGGAGTTCCCCGGGGATCGGGGCTGCGACTACCTGGACGCCCAGTACATGCTCGGGCCCGACCTGCTGGTGGCGCCCGTCATGTCGGCCGACGGCGAAATTTCGTACTACGTCCCTGAGGGGATCTGGACGCCGCTGCTCGGCGGGGAGAGCGTGAGCGGGCCCGGGTGGCGTACCGAGCGGCACGGGTTCGACAGCCTGCCGCTGCTGGTGCGGCCCGGCGCGGTCGTGCCGACGGGCGCCCGCGAGGACCGGCCCGACTACGACTACGCCGACGGCGTCACCCTGAACGCCTACCGGCTCCCCGACGGCGCCCGCCGCACCGTCACCGTGCCCGCCCTGGACGGAAGCGCCGCAGCCGTCTTCGAGGTGTCCCGCACGGGCGGGCGCGTCAGGGCCCGCCGCGTCGCGGGCGCGCCCGCGACCTGGAGCCTGCGGATCTTCGGAGACCACCAGGCGACGGAGACCACCCAGGGCGACGACATCGAGATCACCCTGTAAGGATTTGTAAGGAGCACCATGCCCACCTTCCCCGAGAACTTCCTGTGGGGCACCGCCACCGCCGCCTACCAGGTGGAGGGCGCCTGGAACGAGGACGGCCGCGGCCCGTCGATCTGGGACACCTTCTCCCACACGCCGGGACTGGTGGCGGGCGGCGACACCGGCGACGTGGCCTGCGACCACTACCACCGGCTGGAGGAGGACCTGGACATCCTGGCCGCCCTGGGCGTGGGCGCGTACCGGTTCTCCGTCTCCTGGCCGCGCGTCCGCCCGAACGGCACGGCCAACCGGCCGGGGCTGGACTTCTACGAGCGGCTGGTGGACGGGCTGCTCGCCCGCGGGATCGCCCCCGTCGCCACCCTCTACCACTGGGACCTGCCGCAGGAGCTGGAGGACGCGGGCGGCTGGCCCAACCGCGACACCGCCTACCGCTTCGCCGAGTACGCGGCTCTCATGGGCGAGACGATCGGCGACCGCGTCCGCACCTGGATCACCCTGAACGAGCCGTGGTGCTCGGCCTACCTCGGCTACGCCTCCGGCGTGCACGCCCCCGGACGGACCGAGCCCGCCGCCGCGCTGGCCGCCGTGCACCACCTGAACCTCGGTCACGGCCTGGCCGTCCAGGCCCTGCGCGCGGTCGCCGCCCCGACCGCCCAGATGTCGGTCACGCTCAACCTGCACCACGTGCGCGGCATGTCCGAGCAGGACGCCGACGCGGTGCGGCGCGTGGACGCGGTGGCCAACCGGGCCTTCCTCGGCCCCATGCTCGAGGGCGCCTACCCGCGCGACCTCATCGCCGACACCGCGTCGGTGACCGACTGGTCGTTCGTGCGCGACGGCGACGAGGCCACCGCGGGCCAGCCGCTGGACGTGCTGGGGGTCAACTACTACAACCCCACGCTGGTACGCCAGTGGGACGGGACCTCCGACCGGGCGACCGCCGACGGGCACCAGGACGGGGCCGCGTCACCGTGGATCGCGTGCGAGGACGTCGAGTTCGTCCAGCAGCCGGGGCCGTACACCGAGATGGGCTGGAACATCGACGAGACCGGCCTGACCGAGCTGCTCCTGCGGCTGCACCGCGACTACCCCGCCATGCCCACCATGATCACCGAGAACGGCGCCGCGTTCGCCGACGTCGTGACGCCCGACGGGCGGATCCACGACGAGCGGCGCGTCGACTACCTGCGCCGGCACCTGACCGCCGTGGCCGAGGCCATCTCGGCCGGGGTGGACGTGCGCGGCTACTTCCTCTGGTCGCTCATGGACAACTTCGAGTGGGCGCACGGGTACGCCAAGCGGTTCGGCATCATCCGCGTGGAGCCGGGCACGCTCGAGCGCACCTGGAAGGACAGCGCCCACTGGTATCGCGACGTGGTCGCCTCCGGCAAGCTGCCCGGCTAGGGTTTGCGGCCCACGCCCCCGACGAAGGTGTGGTACGTGATGCCCGGCGTGGCGCGGTCGTCCGGGCCCGGGCGCCACTCGGGCAGCGGCACCAGGCCGGGCTCCAGCAGTTCGAGGCCGTCGAAATAGGCGAGGATCTCCTTGCGGGTGCGCCACCGGCCGGTGCCGAGGTGCTCGTTGAAGATCCTCTCCGCCTCGTACGCCTGCGCCGACACCTCGGGGTGGGCGTCGCCGGGGTTGTGGAAGTGTGAGATCACCACGTGGCTGCCCGCGGCGAGCGGCGCCACGAGCCTGGCCAGGATGCCGGCCGGATCCTCGTCGTCGGCCAGGTGGTGCAGGATCCCGAACATCAGCAGCCCGACCGGCTTGTCGAAGTCGATCAGGGAGCGCGTCTTCCGGTCGTCGAGGATCTTCTCCGGCTCGCGGGCGTCGGCCTCGACGATCGTGGTGGACGCGTCCACGGCCAACAAGGCGCGGCCGTGCACGAGCACGATCGGGTCGTGGTCCACGTAGACGACCCTCGACTGCGGGGCGACCGCCTGGGCGATCTCGTGCACGTTGCCCTGCGTCGGCAGGCCCGAGCCGATGTCCAGGAACTGGCGGATGCCCGCCTCCGCCGTCAGGTGGTGGACCGTGCGCCGCAGGAACTCCCGGTTGGCCCTGCCCGCCTCCGGCGCGTCGGGCGCGATCTTCAGCACGGCCGCGGCCACCTGGCGGTCGATCTCATAGTTGTCCTTGCCGCCGAGCATGTAGTCGTAGACGCGGGAGACACTGGGCTTGGTCGTGTCGATCCCGCGAGGCGCGCGCTCCTGCTCGTTCTGGGGCACTGTCGGCTCCTCGGTCAGGTGAATAGGCCCATGATCCTCATTCGCATCCCCGATTTACACGGACATTTCATCATGCGGGATGCGGGCTGTGCGCCTACCAGCGATCAACGTGCAGCACCTCGTCGAGCGGCTGCCGCCGCGCGGGCTTGAACGTCTCGCCGAGGTAGTGGGCGGTCGGGATGAGCACGCCCTGGCGGACGTCGTCCGGGATGCCGAGCAGCTCGGCGATCTCGCTCTCGTACGCCAGGTGCAGCGTCGTCCACGCCGTGCCGAGCCCGCGAGCCCGGGCGGCGAGCATGTAGCTCCAGGCGGCGGGCAGCAACGACCCCCACAGCCCTGCCTGACTGCCTTCCGGCAGCCCGCCGCCCGGCAGCGTGATGCAGCCGATCACCAGCACCGGCACGTCGCCCATGTGCTCGCCCAGGTAGGCGGAGCTGTCCGAGACCCGCTGCTGCTGCGCCGCCCTGACCTGGTCGTCCTGGAACAGCGATGCGGCGGAGGCGCCGGACTCGTAATAGGTCCGCAGCGAGCGGCCGTAGTAGTCGCCGATCGCCCTGCGCAGCTCGGGGTCGGTGACCACGAGCCAGTGCCAGCCCTGCCGGTTGCCGCCGGTGGGCGCCTGGAGGGCGACCTCCAAGCACTCGCGCACCAGGTCCATGGACACGGGGCGGGTGAGGTCGAGGCGCTTGCGCACGCTGCGGGTGGTGGTGAGCAGCTCGTCCGGGCTCAGTTCGTTGATCGCCATAGGGACATGAGATCAGGTGGATTCGCGGATCACCAGCTCCGTGGGCAGTATCACCGGGTCCACGTGCTCCGCGCCGTCGATGAGCGCGAGCAGCAGGCGTACCGTCGCCTGCGCCACCTCCGCCAGCGGCTGGCGGATCGTGGTCAGCGGCGGGTGCGTCGAGAGCGCCACCGACGAGTCGTCGAAGCCGCCCACCGCCACGTCCTCCGGCACCCTGCGTCCCGCGGCGCGCAGGGCGGCCAGGGCGCCGGCGGCCATCAGGTCGGAGGCCACGAAGACGGCGTCGATGTCCGGCGTGCGGGCGAGCAGCTCGGTCATCGCGCGCTCGCCGCTGGCCTGCGTCCAGTCCCCGTGCGCGATCAGCTTCTTGGTCGCCTTGCGGCCCAGCACGTCGGCGAAGCCCTCGAGGCGCTGGATGCCGCCGGGCGTGTCCATCGGGCCGGTGATCATGGCGATGCGCTTGCGGCCCTGGCCCACGAAGTACTCGGTCATCTGGCGGCCGCCCAGGCGCTCGTCGGCGGCGGCGTGCGGGATGACGCTCTCGCGGCCGATGACCGCGCCGCAGGAGACCGCGGGCGGTCCCGACTGCAGGGCGTCGATGAACGGGTCGCCGGCGTGCGTCGACATCAGCAGCACTCCGTCGGCGTGTCCGCCGCGGACGTAGCGGACCACGCGCTCGCGGTCGCCCTCGTCGCCCGCCAGCATCATCACCAGCGACATGTCCCGCTCGGCCAGCATCCTGATGGCGACCCGGATGGTGGTGCTGTAGTTGGGGTCCTCGAACAGCTTCTCGTGCGGCTCCGACAGCACCATCACGACCGAGCCCGTGCGCTGGGTGACGAGGCTGCGTGCGGCCCGGTTGACCACGTAGCCGGTCTCGGAGATGGCCCGCTCGATGGCCACGCGCGCCGCCGGGCTGACGTACTTGTCGCCGTTGAGGAGCCGGGACACCGTGCCGCGGGACACGCCCGCGGCGGCGGCGACGTCGTGGATCGTGGGGCGCTTCATTTCACAGCTCCGGAGGAAAGATCGGTCTTCCAGTATCGCTGCATGGTGAGGAAGAGCGCGATCAAGGGAATGAGCGACAGGAACGCTCCGGTGAGGATCAGGTTGTAGAGGGAGGGCTGGTTGGCCCCGGACTGCAGCAGCGTGAAGAGGCCGACCGTGAGGGGGAACTTGCCGTCGTCGCCGAGCATGATGAACGGCAGCAGGAAGTTGTTCCAGATCGCCACGAACTGGAACAGGAAGATCGTCACCATGCCGGGCACCATCAGCGGCACCGCCACCCGGTACATCAGCCGCCACTCGCTCGCCCCGTCGATCCGCCCCGCCTCCAGCAGCGAGTCGGGGATGGCCGCGGTGGCGTAGATGCGGGCCAGATAGATGCTGTACGGGTGCAGGATCTGCGGCAGCAGGACGGCCCAGTAGGTGTCGGCCAGCCCGACCTTGGTGAAGAGCAGGTACTGCGGGATCGCCAGCACCACGGCGGGCACGAGGATGCCGCCGATGAGCAGGTTGAAGATCAGGTTGCGGCCGGGGAAGCGGAACTTCGCCAGCGCGTACCCCGAGATCGCCGAGACCGCGGTCGACAGCAGCGCGCCGCCGCCCGCGTAGATCAGCGTGTTGGCCGCCCAGAGCCAGAACACCCCGTCCCGGTAGGCGAACAGCTGGGTCACGTTGTCGACGAAGCCGGTGCCGAAGGCGAGCGTCGAGGTGCTGAACAGCTCACCCGGCGACTTGGTCGCCGCGATGAACACCCAGAGCACCGGGAACAGGCAGTAGATCGCGCCGAGCAGGAGCAGCCCGGTCGGCGCCACTCCCCACGGCGTGCGCCCGACCGACCTGCGGTGTGCGGTGGCCATCAACCCTCCCCGAAGGCGCGGTTGCGGACCACGCGCAGGAACCCGAACGACAGGACGAGCGAGATCGCCGCGATGACGATCGAGGTGGCGGCGGCCGAGTACAGGTCGCCGGTGACGAACGCGTCGCGGTAGACCTTCATGAGCGGGCTCCACGTGGAGCTGATCGTGTTGCTCAGCGGCCGCAGCGTGGTGGGCTCGGTGAACACCTGGACCGTCGCGATGATCGAGAACACGGTGGTGAGGATGATCGCCGGAGTCAGGATCGGGATCTTCACGCGTACCGCGATCTGGAGTTCGGAGGCGCCGTCCAGCCGCGCGGCCTCGTACAGGTCGCGCGGGATGGCGCGGAGCGTCGTGTAGAGCACGAGCATGTTGAAGCCGACGCCGCCCCACACCGCCACGTTCGCCATGGAGTACGTGACGGTGCTCGCCCCGAGGAAGTCGATGTCCAGGACGTCCCTGATGGGGCTGAGCGAGGGCAGGTAGAGGAAGCCCCACAGCAGCGTGGCGGCCACGCCCGGCACCGCGTACGGCAGGAAGATCGCGATTCGCGAGAACCTGGCCAGCCGCACCCGCGCCGAGTCCAGCAGCAGTGCGAACAGCAGCGCCAGCCCGAGCATCACGACCAGCACCAGCGCGCCGTAGCCGAGCACGCGCAGCCACCCGTTCCACAGCTCCGGGTCGGACAGGGCGGCGGAGAAGTTGTCGAAGCCGACGAAGACCTCCTTCCGCGCGCCCCTGCCCAGCCCGAGCCCGGACACCTTGGTCCGCCGCATCGCCAGCCAGACCGTGTAGCCGATGGGCACGGCCAGGAAGACCGTGAACAGCACGATCGCGGGGGTCAGGAACAGGTACGGCCACGCCCCCCTCGCGGACTGCTTCATGAGGCGATCTGGAAGCCGGACTTACGCATGTCGGCGACCGTGGCGTCCTGCATGGCCTGCACCGCGTCGGAGAACGACGTCTTGTTCTGCACAGCCTTGTCGAAGTTGTCCTTGAAGGCGTTGTACGTCACGCCGATGTTCGGGCCGAAGGTGAAGCCGCGCGCGACGGCTGAGACGGCGGCGGCCTGCTGCCAGAAGTCGGGCTGGTTGGCGAAGTAGTCGGGCGCCTGGCCGAGCGACGACTGGGCCTTGGTGGCGGCCGGGTAGATCGCGGCCTCCTTGACCAGCAGGTCCAGGGCCGCGGGGTCGGTGTTGAGCCAGGTGGCGAACTGCACGGCGGCGGCCTTGTTGGGCGTCTTGGCGGACACGGCCGTGGACGAACCGCCCCAGAAGCCGCTGAAGCTCTCGCCCGCGTTCCACTGCGGGAGCGGGGCGACGGCCCACTTGCCCTTGGCCTTGGGCGCGTTGGTCGCCAGCACGCCCGGCGCCCAGATCGCCGACGGCCAGGTCAGCAGCTTGCCGTCGTTGAGGGCCTTGTTCCACTCGGGGGTGAAGTACGGCATGTCGTCGATGACGCCCTCCTTGACCAGGCCGCCCCAGTAGTCGGCGACCTTCCTGGTGGGCTCGTCGGCGACGTTGACCTTCCACGACTCGCCGCTGATCGACCACCACTGCGCACCGGCCTGCTGCGCCAGGCCCGTGAACGCTCCCGGATCCTTGCTGGAGAACGTGCCGAGGTAGGCCTTCGGGTCCTTCTTGCGCAGGGCTCGCGCGGCGTCGGCGTACTCCTGCCAGGTCTTGGGGACCGCGAGGCCGTGCTTGTCGAACAGGTCCTTGCGGTAGAAGAGCATCATCGGGCCGCTGTCCTGCGGGATCCCGTACACGCCCTCCGTGCCCAGCGTGACCAGGCTCCACAGGCCCTGGGAGAACTCGCCCTTGGCCGAGGCGGTCTCGGCCTTGAGGTCGGCCACCGCGTCGGCGGCCACGAACGACGGGAGGTGCTGGTACTCGGCCTGCACCAGGTCCGGCGGGTTGCCCGCCTTGGCCGCGGTGAGGAACTTGGCCGAGGCGTCGTCACCCCCCGCCTGCTTGCTGACTGTGACCTGGATGTCCGGGTGCGCCTGGTTCCAGACCGCGGCGATCTTGTCCATGTTGGGGGCCCAGGTCCAGTACGTCAGCTTGACCGGTCCCTTCGCGGCGGCCGTGGGGCTCTGCGCCGCCTCGGTGCTCTCGGCGGGTTCGCCGGACCCGCAGCTCGCGAGGGTGGCCGTCAGGACGACGGCCAGGGCGGCTCCAAGGCGGTTGGCGCGCATGCGTACCTCCAGAAGGTTCTGTGAACGTGCACAGACTGAAACACCCATGAAACGCACGTCAAGGGGCGTTATGGTCTCGTTAATCAGCCGCTCTCGGGCGAGGTCAGCCGTGGCTTCCGGTGGATGCCGGGTGCACGCTACTGTGCACGTTCACAGAGCTTCTTCAAGGGGGATGGATGTACCCGGAGCGTCCTGCCGGTATCGCCTTTGGCGGCGACTACAACCCGGAGCAGTGGCCACGCGAGGTCCTGGAGGAGGACGTGGCCCTCATGCGCGAGGCCGGGGTGAACCTGGTCAGCCTGGGCATGTTCTCCTGGGCCCTGATGGAGCCCGCGGAGGGGCGCTACGAGTTCGGCTGGCTGGACGAGATCGTGGACCGGCTGCACGCGGCCGGGGTCGCGGTGGACCTGGCCACGCCGACCGCGGCTCCGCCCGCGTGGTTCATCCGGAGACATCCCGACGTGCTGCCGGTGACCAGGGAGGGGACGCGGATCGGGTTCGGCGGCAGGCAGAGCGCCTGCTCCAGCGCCCCGGCCTTCCGCGAGGCGACCGCGCGGCTGGTGCGCGCGCTGGGCGAGCACTACCGCGGGCATCCGGCCGTGGTCATGTGGCACGTGCACAACGAATACGGGGCGCCGCTCGGCGAGTGCTACTGCGAACACAGCGTGGCGGCCTGGCGCGAATGGCTCCGCACCCGATATCGCGATATTTCAGCATTGAACGCCGCCTGGGGCGCCACGTTCTGGGGCCAGACCTACACCGACTGGGCGGAGATCGACGCGCCCCGCGCCAACCACACGGTCGTCAACCCGGCGCAGCGCCTCGACTACGCCCGCTTCAGCGACGGCCAGCACCGCGAGCACTACGCGCTCCAGCGCGACATCCTGCGCGAGCTCACCCCCGGCATCCCCGTGACCACGAACTTCGCGGGCACCGTGAACTGCAAGTCCGCCGACCTGTGGCAGTGGGCCCGCGAGCTGGACGTGATCGCCAACGACCACTACCTGAAGGCCGAGCGGCCGGACAACCACATCGACCTGGCCATGTCCGCCGACCTCGCCCGCTCGGTGGCGGGCGGCGCGCCGTGGATGCTCATGGAACACTCGGCGGGCGCGGTGAACTGGCAGCCGCGCAACATCGCCAAACGGCCCGGCGAGATGCGCCGCAACAGCCTCGCGCACGTGGCCCGCGGCTCCGACAGCGTGCTGTTCTTCCAGTTCAGGGCCTCGCGCTTCGGGGCCGAGAAGTTCCACTCGGGGATGGTGCCGCACGCGGGGACCGGCTCCGAGCAGTGGCGCGAGGTGGTCCGGCTGGGCGCCGACCTGCGCAAGCTCGCCGACCTTCAGGGGAGCCGGGTGCGGGCCGAGGTCGCGGTGGTCTGGGACTGGGAGTCGTACTGGGCGCTGGAGCTGGACTGGCGGCCCTCGGTCGATCTGACGTTCAGGGAACGGGTGGACGCCTTTTACGAGGCGCTGTGGCGGGAGCACGTGACGGTGGACTTCGTCCACCCTTCCGCCGATATTTCGGGATATCGGGTGGTGGTGGCGCCCAGCTCGTACCTGCTGACCGAGGCGTCCGCCAAGAACCTCCACCGGTACGTGGAGGCGGGCGGCACGCTACTCGTGTCGTACTTCTCCGGCATCGTGGACGAGTGCGACACCATCCACCCGGGCGCCCACCCGGGCGCGCTGCGCGAGCTGCTGGGACTGTCGATCGAGGAGTTCCATCCGCTGCGCGAGCACGAGACGGTGGCGCTGACCGGCGGCGACGGCGGCGGCACGGCCCGCGTCTGGTCCGAGCGGGTCCGCCCGGCCGGCGCGGTCGCCGTACGCGACTTCGCCACGGGACCCGACGCGGGGCACCCCGCCTTCACCCGCCACGACCTCGGCGCGGGCACCGCCTGGTACCTCGCCACCGCCCCGGTGGAGGGCCTGCGTGAGCTGCTCGGGCAGGTGCTCGACCACGCGAACGTGTCCCGGCCCCGCGGCCTGCCCGACACCCTGGAGCTGGTCCGCCGGGGCGATCACGTCTTCCTGATCAACCACGGCGACGAGCCGGTGACGGTCGAGGGGGTGAGCGGGACGAGCGTGTTCGACGGCGTACGACACGAGGGGCCGGTCACCGTCGCGCCCGGCGCGGTCACGGTCATCGCGGCAGAGCCTCGGTGAAAAGCGAGCGGCCGGGGCGATGCCCCGGCCGCTCAAGATGTCCGCCCGCGCTCAGCAGGAGTGATGGTTGGCCCGCCGGACCGCGCACGCCGGGCGGTGCCCAGCGGACCGCGCGACCGTCGGCTTCTCGCGGTTGACCTTCGTGGTGATCTTGGTCTCCGCCGTCCTGGGCTTCGCCGACACGGTCGACGGCTTGTTCGTGGAAGTCTTCGTCAGCACGACCGTCTGGGCCGGCGCGGCGGGCTTGACCGCCGCGACAGGCTTGGCCGGCACAGCCGGCTTGACCAGCACGACAGGCTTCGCCGGCGCAGCCGGCTGGGCGGGGACGGCGGGCTTGGCCGGCGTGCCCGCCGACTTGCCTTCGCCCGCGGTGACCGACGGCACACAGTGCTCGTCGGCGACGGCCGGCTTGGCCGGCTCAGCCGGAATGGCTGGCTTGGCCGGGGCGATCGGCTTGGCCGGCGCGATCGGCTTGGCCGGCGCGATCGGCTTGATCGGGGCGATCGGCTTGACCGCCACGACCGGCTTGGCCGGGATCGCGGACTTGGCCGGTTCCGTGTCGATCGCCGGCGCCGCGGGCTCGATCGCGACGCTGCTCGTCTGGGTGGCGAACTCGTCGTCCACGGCGGGCGCGTCGACGGCCGCGCACGTGTCGCACGCGCCGCACGCGTCGGCCGTGCTGGACAGGCCACATCCGGCAGCGGACGCGGGCTCCGGGGCCGGGGCTGACTCGGCCGACGGGAAGGCGCACAGGACTTCGGTGCTGCACGCGCTTCCCGTCGCGTAGCCGGCGTCCGTGTCGTACATGCCGTATCCGGAGTAGGCGCCGGACTTCTGCCCGAAGACGTCGCCACACCCCTCCACCTTCATGAGCGCGAACCCGTTCAGCAGCAGGGAGTCGCGGCTCGGGCAGGGGCTGACCTGGAACCAGGAACGGTCGCCGGAGGGACGAGCGCCGCTGATCGTTTGCTGCTGTACGAACCCGAGCCCGTACACCTGGGTGAAGGCGGTCGCCTCCGGGGGTGGCTCGGTGGGCGCGGCAGCGGCGGGCGTCGCCAGTGCCACGGACATGAGCATGAACGGCAGAGCGGTAGCGGCTACCGCCGTGTGCCGTGAGCGCAATATTTGCATAGGCACACGAGTAGCGCCCGCGATCACCCCGAGGGGAGGGCGACACCCCTTCCCAGACGCCAACCGGAATGGATCTTGTCCTTTCCTTGGTGTCCGGCCCGGTTCGCCGGGCGCTGCCTTGACAGATTTTCCTGACCGAAATTTACGACTAATGAGGAAATCTGATCAGCCACTCAGTATGATCGCTGTCAGCCACCTCAGCGGCACAGTGCGTACCCGAAGGAGCCGCCCATGGCCGACCGCCGGCAGAAGCGTGCGCCCCGGGAAGTCGACACCTCCAGACCCAGCACCTCCCGCGTCTACGGCTTCATGCTCGGCGGCAAGGACAACTACGAGGCGGACCGCCGGCTGGCGCTGCGCGTGCTCGAGATCATGCCCGACGCCCCGCAGGCGGCGCTGGCGAACAGGGAGTTCCTCACCCGGGTGGTCCGGTTCCTGGCGGCGCAGGCGGGCGTCAGGCAGTTCCTGGACATCGGCGTGGGCCTGCCCGCACAGGACAACGTGCACGAGGTCGCCCGGTCCGCCGCCCCCGGCTCGAGGGTCGTCTACGTCGACCACGACCCGATCGTGCTGGTCCACGGCCGCGCGCTGCTGGCCGTGGACGACCGCACGGCGATCGTCGAGGGCGACGCCAGGGAGCCGGAGGCGATCATCGACGATCCGGAGACCAGGCGCCTCATCGACCTCGGCGAGCCCGTCGGGCTGCTGATGCTCGGCGTCCTGCACCACCTGGCCGACCACGAGGACCCGTCCGGGATCGTGGCCCGCCTGATGGAACGCCTCCCGTCCGGCAGTTACCTGGCCGTCTCCCACTTCCACAATCCCGCGGACCATGCTGAGGCGTCCGGCCAGGCGTACGCGGCCGAGAAGCTCTTCCACGAGAGCCTCGGGACGGGCCGGTGGCGCACGCGTGCGGAGATCCTCGCGTGTTTCGACGGCCTGGAGCTGCTGGAGCCGGGCCTGGTGCCGCTGCCGGAATGGCGGCCGGGCGCCGGCGACCGCGCCAAGCCCGGCCTCGCCCATCACACCGTGCTCGGCGGCGTCGCCCGCAAGCCGTGACGGCAGGCGACCGGGAAGGTCACATCGCGCCCGAGTAGACCCAGCGCCCCTCGAAACGCACGAAACGGCTGTTCTCCTCCAGCTCGCCGGGGCGCCCGCGGTCGACGTAGTGGGCGCGGAAGCGGACCGTGCCCTCGGTGTGCACGACGCTGCCGCCGGTCGTCTCCAGCACCTCCAGGCGTACCCAGCGCACCTTCCTGTCGAGGTCGACTGAGGCGGGCCGCGCGGCGGGGTGCCAGGTCCGCAGCAGGTAGGCCGCGTCGCCCACCCCGAACGCGCTGAACCTCGACCGCATGAGCTGCTCGGCGGTGGCGGCGGCCGCCGCGCCCCGGTGGAGCCTGCCGCAGCAGTCCTGGTAGGAGGCGGGCAGGCCGCACGGACATGTACGAGGCATGCGCCCTATTGTGCCGCGAGCCGGCCGGTGAGCCGCGCGGCGAGGTCGGTCAGCGTCGCGCCGAGCGGGGCGTCCAGGGTGAGACAGGCGTCGGCGTCGCCGCCGGTCGGGCCCTGGTTGACGATGGCGATCGGGATGCCGAGCACGGCGGCCTTGGTGACGAACCGCAGCCCCGACTTGACCGTCAACGACGACCCCAGCACCAGCAGCGTCCGCGCCCCCGCCACCACGGCGAAGCACTCGTCCACGCGGGGGCGGGGGACGTTCTCGCCGAAGAAGACCACGTCGGGTTTGAGCAGCCCGCCGCACGCCGCGCAGTCGACCAGCTTGAACCCGGCGACCTGCTCGTCGGTGAGCACGGCGTCGCCGTCGGGATTGATCCGGCCGCTGGCCTCCCAGCCGGGGTTGGCGGCGCGCAGCCGCCGCTCCAGCTCGGCGCGGGGCGTGCGCTCCCGGCATGACAGACAGACGACCCGGTCGAGCCCGCCGTGCAGCTCGATCACCCGCCGGGCCCCGGCCGCCTGGTGCAGGCCGTCGACGTTCTGGGTGACGATGCCGGCGATCAGCCCGCGCCGCTCCAGCTCGGCCACGGCCCGGTGGCCGGCGTTGGGCCGGGCCTGGCCGATCTGCCGCCAGCCGACGTGGCTGCGCGCCCAGTATCGCTGCCGGGCCTGCGCGCTGCCGACGAAGCGCTGGTACGTCATCGGCTCCGCGCGCCGGGCCCGGCCCGTCGGCCCCCGGTAGTCGGGAATGCCGGACTCGGTGGACAGGCCTGCCCCGCTGAGCACGGCCACGCCTCCCCCTGCGACCAGCTCGGCCAGTCGTGTCACTGTCACAGATTCCATGGTGCCCGATCTAGGAACCTGCCCGTCCCCCGGCCCTGCGTGCCCGCGCGGCTCACTTCAGCCGGCCGCCCGTCCGCTCCTCGGCCTCGGCGATGCGTTCCGCGCTCCACAGCCGCCGCATCTCGGGGCAGCTCTCCAGCAGCTCGTCGAGCCGGCCGCGCCCGGCGAGGCGGCCGCGGTCGAGGACGACGATCTGGTCGGCGCGTTCGAGCGCGGCCTGCCGGTGGGAGACGACGAGCAGGGTGCCGTGACCGGCGATCCTGTCCCACAGGAGCCGCTCGGTCTCGCCGTCGAGCGCGGACGACAGGTCGTCCACGACGAGCAGGTCCGGGTCGCGTACCAGCGCGCGGGCCGCGGTGGCCCGCTGCACCTGGCCGCCGGACAGCCGCACGCCGCGCGGCCCGACCACCGTGTCGAGCCCGTCGGGCATCGCGGCCAGGTCCGGCTCGAACGCCGCCCGTTCCAGCGCCCGCCCGATGTCGCCGTCGGTCGCGGGCAGGCCGAGCAGCAGGTTCTCCCGCAGGGTCGCGGAGAACAGCCTCGGGACCTGGCTCGCGTACGCCGCCCGGCTCGGGACGAGGAACGTGCCCGGATCGCCGATGGGCGTGCCGTTCCACGAGATCACGCCCTCCTCCAGCGGGATCAGGCCGAGCAGGGCGCGGACCAGGGTGGTCTTGCCCGAGCCGACCGCGCCGGTGACGACCGTGAACGAGCCGCGCTCGACACGCAGGTCGATCCCCCGCACTCCGCGCGCGCTCAGCCCGCGCACTTCCAGAACCCGCAGCGGGTCCTCGTGCCGCGGCACCCGGGAGACGGCCGGCGGGTCGCCGCGCAGCCAGACGTCCGCGCCCCGCGACAGGTCGCCGGCGCTCTCGTGTGGCGCCATGAGCCGGGTGAGCCGCTCCGTGGCGACCGCGGCCTGCGGCAGGCGGTAGAGAACCGTGCCGATCGTCCGGGGCAGCGCCGTCAGCCAGCCGATGTAGCTGGTGAACAGCGCGAGATCGCCCACCGTGAACTCGCCGCCGCGCATCGCGGGCGCGGCAAGGAGCAGCACGAGCCCGATGCTGAGCTCCACGGTGGTGCCCGTGGCGGCGTCCAGCAGGTCGGTGGCCAGTCGGTCCTTGACGGCGGCGGCGCGCCGCCGCCGGTTGTGCTCGCGCAGCCGCTCCAGCGCCGCCACCTCCGCTCCCGCGGTCTTGATCGCGAGCACGCCGCCGAAGATCTCGCCCACGTACGCCGTGACGGCCGCGCCGAGCGTCCTGGCCCGCTGGTGCAGCCGCGCGATGGCCTGCCGCATGACCCGGCTCAGCACGCCGATCGCGACCATCGGCAGGACCAGCACCAGCGTGATCACGGGATCGACATGGGCCATGATCGTCAGCGCGGCGGCGGCGAAGAGCGTCGTGCCGGCCAGGCTGACGCTCTCGTCGGTGAAGTCGACCGCGTCGGCCACGTCGTCCCGCAGCCGGGCGAGCGACTCGCCGGACGAATGCGGCAGCCGCGCCGCCGCCGGGCCGCGCGAGGTGAGGAGGGAGCGCAGCACGTTGGCCCGCAGGAGGGTGGCCGCGGCGGCCCACCAGTAGACGCCGTACGTCCACGCGATGACGATCATCAGCCCCCGTGCGACCTCCACGCCCACGAACGCCGCGCACAACCACAGCGCCCAGCCGAGGTCGCCGTGGAGCCCGTCGAAGATCCGTTGCAGGACGAGCCCGCCCGCGAGCGGGATGACGTGGACCGGCAGCCACAGCAGGGCGCCGACGAGGTAACGGCGGAAGTCGAACGTGGCCAGCCGGGTGGCCACCAGCATCACCGGCTTCACCGGCTCACCCCCGCCAGGTCGAGCAGGCGCCCGAACCTGCTGCCGGGGTCGGCGGCGAGGTCGGCGCGGCGGCCGTACTCGACGACCTTGCCCTGGTCGAGTACGGCGATCTTGTCCACGCGCGAGAGCGAGGACAGGCGGTGCGCGATGATCACGCCGGTCCTGCCCCGGAGCAGGCGGTCGATGCTTGCCTCGATGCGGCGTTCGGTGGCCGGGTCGAGCCTGCTGGAGGCCTCGTCCAGCACGACGAGCCCGGGGTCGGCCAGGAACGCGCGGGCGAACGCGATGAGCTGCGCCTCACCCGCCGACACGCCCGTCAAGCGGGTGCCGAGCCCGTCGGGCAGCGTGGCCAGCCAGTCGCCGAGCCCGACGCCGTGGAGCACCTCGCGCAGCACGTCGTCCCCCGGCGAGGGCCGGAAGAGCGTCAGGTTGTCCCGCAGGCTCGCGTCGAAGAGCTGCACGTCCTGGGTGACCGCGCAGATCCGCCGTCTGAGTGAGGCCGGGTCCGCCTCGCGCAGGTCCAGCCCGCCGGCCCGCACGACGCCCTCTGCCGGGTCGTACAGGCGCAGCACCAGGCGGGCGAGCGTGGTCTTGCCGCTCCCCGTGCGCCCCACCACTCCGAGCGTCTCGCCGGGGGCCAGCGTGAGGGTGACGCCGGACAGCACCTGCTCGTCGTCGTCCGGATAGGCGAAGCCGACGCCGTCCAGGCGCAGGCCGAGCGGGCCTTGCTCCGGCAGCGGGCGGGTGCCCTCGGGCAGCGTGCGCCGCTCGGCCAGCAGGGCGCCGATGCGGGCGAGGCCGGCCAGCGCCGCCTGGTACTGCCTGATCTGGTCGATGAGCCGCTCGAACGGCGTCCGTACCATCAGCGTGTACTGGAAGATCAGCACGGCGGTGCCGATCGTGAGCGTGCCCGACTTCAGGGTCCAGGCGGCGAGGCCGAGCATGATGGCGGTGCCTGCCGCGAACGCCACCGACGTGCCGGCCAGCAGCGTGGTCCCGACGCGCGCGTCCTTGACCTCGGCGCGGAAGAGGGCGGCGCTGACCTGGTGGAAGCGGCGCACGGTGTGCTCGCCGGCGCCGTTGGCCCTGAGGTCCTCGGCGCCGGCCAGCCGCTCCTCGAGCATGCCGAACAGCTTGGCGCTCGCCGCTCGCGACCGGGCCGCGGCGGGCACGGCCAGCCGCTGCGCGCGGGCCATCCCGAACCCGATGAGCAGGCAGTACGCCAGCAGCGCGCAGCCGATGCGCCAGTCGACGCCGAACACGATGACCAGCACCCCGGCCAGGAGCAGCACGCTGGCCACGACGTCCATGAGGAACGCGACGACGAAGTCGGCCACGGCCACCACGTCGCCGTCCACGCGCTCGATCATCTCGCCGGGCGTGTGCCGGCCGTGGAAGGCCAGGTCCAGGCCGAGCGCGTGCTGCGCGAGGCGCTCGCGCAGGCGGTTGGTGCCGTCCCAGGCGAGGCGGCTGGCCAGCCACGCGGTGACCATCCTGGCGGCCTGGCCCGCGACGGCGAGCGCGAGGTAGCCGAGGGCGCTCAGAGTCAGGTGTCTGGTGCTCGCTCCGGCGATGGCGTCGTCGACGAAGCGGCGGGTGATCTGGGGCGCCGCCAGCGGCAGGGCGGTGGCGGCGGCGATGGCCGCGACGAGCGCGGCGGCGGGGCGGGGGCCTGGGCGCAGCAGGCGCAGGACGGAGGTGCTATGCGGTGGAATGCCCTGGTCGAACGGTCTCAAGAAGCGTCATGCCCTTTGGATAGGAGGTGTCTCTGCGCTGGGTGGACATGAGCGCTGTCCGCATGGCGGGACCTCCTCCATCGATGGGCTGCTGCAGGGAGTACAGCAGCCCGTCGTGGGCCGGGGCAAACCATTTTCGGGCTCCGGCGGGCGGCCCGGTCTGCGTCAGGGGGCCCGCGGGCGCCGGGAGCGGCTCACCCGCGCCCCATGAGCACTCCCGCCCTGGCCGGCCCCGCGGTCAGCTCCGTGCGGGCGCGCTCGGGCAGGCCGTCGAGGGCGTGCGGGACGTCGGCCGCCGGCCGGGAGACGGGCGCGCAGGCGGGAGCGGTCCCCGGGACGGCGACTGAACAGGCGGCGAGCCGGCCGGCCGGCAGCCCCGGGAGCCGCCGCAGCCATTCTCTGATCATGGCCGTGACCTCGTACGCCCGCATGGTGTCCGGCGCGTCGAACTCGATCCACCTGGCCAGGTCGTTCCCGGCGGCCGGCGGGAAGCGCACGCTCTGCCCGGCCCACTGCGAGCGGATCGCCATCCGGTACGGCCGCAGCCCGGCGAGCCGGACCCCGCCCGCGCCCTCCGCCAGCAGCTCCACGGACTCCCCGACGACGCCCGCGGCCATGCCCGGCGCGCCGAGCACCAGCTCGCACGTCACCGGCACGCCGGGCGGGATCCCGGCCAGCAGCCGCCGCAGGTCGACGGTCACGCCGTTCAGCCCGGTCACGGCGGCCAGGAAGTCGATCCGCGTCACGATGATCGTCAGGCCGCGGCAGCGGGCCAGCGCGTCCCGGGAGAACGCGGCCGCCCTCGTCGCGTCCAGCCGGCCGGCCCACGGCCCGCTCGCGGGAGGGGGGTACGCCCCGGTCACCCAGCGCACACGCTTCCCCGGCTGGGTGTCCGGGGCGTCGCACAAGCGCGCCTCCTCGGCGGGCGCGGCATCCGGGCAATGCCGCGGGCGCACCCGCTCGGTCGGCGCGGTGTCGTGGCGATGCCGCGGGCGCACCCGCTCGGTCGGCGCGGCGTCGTACCACAGGGGGCGGATGACCCGCTCCGGCGACCAGGCCAGCAGCTCGGCCCCGGCCAGCTCGGGCACGCGCCGCAGCGCCGCGCCCTGCTCGGCCACCAGCCGCCCGCACAACGTCACCCATGCCGCTCCCAAGACGCCCACCAGCGCGAACGCCGCGGGAAGCTGCCGGAGGCCGTCAACCACGACGTGCGCCCGCCGCCCCCTCGCCGCGTCCATGGCCAGCTCGAGCTCGGGACGGAACAGCTCGCACCGCCCGGCCGCCCCGAGCACGTCCCTGCTGCTCTGCATGCTCCCCTCGGCCAGCTCCAGGTCGTCGATGCCGAGCCGGACGGCGGGGTCGGCGGCCAGCCGCAGCGCCGTGCCCACCGCTCTGAGGTGGGCGTCGTCGAACGCCTTGCGCTCCAGGACGGCCGCCGCCGCCAGCTCGGGCAGCGCGGCGAGCGGCCCGCCGTCGAGCCGCTGCGCGGCGGCCGTGAGACGGGAGGGGTCGGCGAGGCGTTCGACGATCCGTTCGTTGAGGTCGAGCACCTCGGCCCCGGAGGGTGGAACGACCTCGGTGGTGAAGTCGGTGAGCGGCGGTACGACGATCAGCTCCATCAGCGGCACTCCCCCGGCACGAATAATGGAATTAACGCGCAGCACGCTTGACTTCAAATGCTTACAAGATCTTTTTTGCTTGTCAATGAGATCTAGATGAGAAATAAAAAGTCCATCTTCATCCCCTATCGTCCCTGCACAGAGCCCATGCAGCCGTCACCTCACGATTTCTCCCAGCCACTCCAGAAAAGGGTCGTTACGCTTTTCCCCGGCGGGGGGATGAAGGACTCGTGACGGAAGGCGGGAGATGCGAAGGGCCCTATCTCTCCACGCCCGTTTTCGCCGCCGGGCTGGTCGTCATCACCGCGACGGTGGCCGCGCTGGACGTCTTTACGGGGACGGCGGTGCGGCTGTTCCCGCTGCTGATCTTCCTCCCCGCGATCGTCGCCGGGCTGGGCACAGTGCGGCAGACGGTCCTCGCGTCGGTGTGGGTGGTCCTGACGGCGGCCGGGATCACCACCTACCTGGGCGGCGAACTGGACGACAACCTGCTGGCGGGCGCATTCACCGCCGTGTTCGGGGCGCTGGCCGTGATCGGCTGCCGCTACCGCGTGCGGCGCGAGGAGGAGGTGCGCCGGCTGCGCTCGGCGGCCTCCGTGCTGCAGCGGCTGATCGTGCGCCCGCTGCCACTGGGCACCGCCGACGTGGTCGTCGACGGCCTCTACCAGCCGGTGCAGGAGGAGCCGATGGTGGGCGGCGACATGTACGAGGTCGCCGTCTCCCCGCGCGGCACCCGGGTGCTCATCGCCGACGTGCAGGGCAAGGGGCTGCCCGCGATCGGGACCGCGCTGGCGGTGCTGGGGTCGTTCAGGGAGGCCGCCTACCGCGAGGAGACCCTGAACGGCGTCGTCGAAGCGCTGGAGAACTCCGTGGTCAGACAGAACACGTTCGCCGCCACCACCGGGGAGCCGGAGCGCCTGGTCACCGCCCTGCTGCTCGACATCGGCACGGGGCTGGAGGCCGAAGCGGTGGACTGCGGGCACATCGCCCCCTACATGATCCACGGCGGCGTCGCGCGGCAGGTGAACCTCGGGGAGCCGTCCGTGCCGCTCGGCGTGGCCGCGCTGACCACGGAGCCGCGGACCAGCACGCGGTTCGTGTTCCCGCCGGGCGCGACGCTGGTGCTGTGCACCGACGGCGTCACCGAGGCCCGCGACCCCGCGGGCGAGTTCTACCCGCTGGCCGAGCGCCTGCGCGCGTGGGCGCCCGACCCGCCCTGCAGGCTCGCCCAGGCGCTCGGCGCCGACGTGCGGGCCTTCACCGGGACGGACCCGCGCGACGACATCGCGATCGTCACCTTGCGCAGGCGGCAGGCGCGGGACGACGGGCCGCGGGACACCCGTACAACATCATGAACCGGCCTCTGCGACGGCGCGTACCTACACACATCGGACATGTTCCATGGAGGTGTCGTGGAGCTCAGCCTCTTGCGGGCACAGGCGCACAGCCCGTCGTACTTCTCACTGATGCGCGCCTCGTCGGGAGAGCGCGCACCGGTCGACTTCTGCATTCCGTGTAACCCATACTTTCCGACTCCGGACATATTTGAGCATCTCGGGAGAAACCTGGAGACGATCCTCAAGTTCTATCCGAGCGACGCGGGCACGATCACCGAGGAGCTCTGCGCCACGCTCGGGCTCAACCCCAAGACGGTCGCCATGGGCAACGGGTCGACCGAGCTGATCACCTGGATCGACCACCTGCTGGTGCGCGAGAGCCTGGCGGTGCCCATCCCCACCTTCGGCCGCTGGACCGACCAGCCGCTGGAGACGGGCAAGCGGGTGGACATGTACCCGTTGCTGGAGAGCCGCAACTTCGCGCTGGACGTGAGCGACTATGTCTCGTTCATCCGGATGCGCGGCTCCCGGGTGGCGGTGATCTGCAACCCCAACAACCCCGACGGCGGCTACCTGCCCAAGCACGAGGTCCTGCGCCTGCTCGACGAGCTGATCGACCTAGACCTGGTGATCGTCGACGAGTCGTTCGGCGACTTCGTGGACGCCGAGCCGTACCCGGGGCTGGCGGCGGAGGCGGCGGTCCGGCCGAACGTGATCGTGCTGCGCAGCCTGGGCAAGAACTTCGGCCTGCACGGCATCCGCTTCGGCTACCTGGTCGCCAACCCGGCGCTGGCCGCCCGCGTGCGCGACGCCCTGCCCAAGTGGAACCTGAACTCGTTCGCCGAGGTCGTGGTGTTCATGATGCGGCAGTTCATGGCCGAGTACCAGGACAGCCTCAGGCGGGTCAGCCACGACAGGCGGGCCATGTTCCAGCAGCTCAGCACCATGCCGGGGCTGTCGGTGTTCGCCTCGCAGGGCAACTTCCTGCTGATCAAGCTGCCGCCCGGGTACGACGGGGTGCCGCTGCGCGACCACCTGCTCACCGAGCACGGCGTGTACGTCCGCGAGTGCGGCAACAAGCTGGGCACGACGAGCCAGTTCATCCGCCTGGTCGTGCGGCCGCAGGACGACGTGCGGCGGCTGCTCATCGGCATGACGCAGTTCCTGTACTCGGGCAGTCTCCACGAGATCCCCGTGATCGGACTGCACCATCGGCACGTCAATCCCCTGTCGGCCTGAATTTGCACCGTATGCTGTACGGTACGATGTACGGAACCGCAGAAATGTCCGGGACGGGTTGTAGGCTGTCCCGGCTTTCCCCCGTACGGCAGGAAAATTCAGACGAGGAAGGGTTCCGTGGCCGTCTCCAGCCGCCAGGCCAGCACCGTTCAGCACCGCGATCACACCGCCGCCGACAGCCACGACCTCATCCAGGTCCGCGGCGCCAGGGAGAACAACCTCAAGGGCGTCTCCCTCGACCTCCCCAAGCGCCGCCTCACCGTGTTCACCGGAGTGTCCGGCTCCGGCAAGTCCTCGCTCGTCTTCGACACGATCGCCGCGGAGTCGCGCCGGCTGATCGACGAGACCTACACGGCGTTCATCCAGTCGTTCATGCCGAGCCTGGCCCGCCCCGACATCGACGCGCTGCACAACCTCAGCGCGGCGATCATCGTGGACCAGGAGCGGATGGGCGCCAACCCCCGCTCCACCGTGGGCACCGCCACCGACGCCCACACCATGCTGCGGATCATGTTCAGCCGGATCGGCGAGCCCTACGTCGGCCCCGCCTACGCCTTCAGCTTCAACCGGGCCGAGGGCATGTGCCCGCAGTGCGAGGGGCTGGGCAAGGCGTCAGAGATCGACGTGGACGCGCTGGTCGACAGAGAGCTGTCGCTGAACGAAGGGGCGATCAAGGTCCCGGGGTTCCCCGTGGACAGCTGGCAGTGGCAGGTCATGGCCGGCTCCGGCCTGTACGACCCCGCCGTCAAGCTGAAGGACTTCACCCCCGAGCAGTGGGCGGACTTCCTCCACAAGCCGCCCGTCAAACTCAAGTACGGCACCAACAACTTCACCTACGAGGGGCTGGCAAGCAAGGTCAGGCGGACCTACCTCGGCAAGGACCTGGAGTCGATGCAGCCGGCGGCGCGGGCGTTCGCCGAGCGGGCGATCAAACTGACCGTATGCCCCTCCTGCGGCGGCTCCCGCCTCAACGAGGCCGCCCGCTCGGCCAGGATCGAGGGGGTCAACATCGCCGAGTGCGCGGCCATGCAGATCAACGACCTGGCCGGCTTCGTCCGCGGCATCGGCAACCCAGCGGTCGGCCCGGTGCTGGAGGGACTGCTGTCGACGCTGGACTCGCTGGTGGAGATCGGTCTCGGATACCTGAGCCTGGACCGGGAGTCCGGCACGCTGTCGGGCGGCGAGGCGCAGCGGGTGAAGATGGTGCGGCACCTCAACTCCAGCCTCACCGACGTCACCTACGTCTTCGACGAGCCGACCGCCGGGCTGCACCCCCACGACATCCAGCGGATGAACAACCTGCTGCTCCAGCTCCGCGACAAGGGCAACACGGTGCTCGTGGTCGAGCACAAGCCGGAGCTGATCGAGATCGCCGACCACGTGGTCGACCTGGGTCCTGGCGCGGGCACGGCCGGGGGACGGATCTGCTACGCGGGCGACCTGGACGGGCTGCGCGCCTCTGACACGCTGACCGGTCGCTACCTCGGCCACCGGGTGCACCTGCGGGAGAAGTTCCGGGAGCCGTCCGGGCACCTGCCGATCGAGGGCGCCACGCTGCACAACCTGCGCGACGTGCGCGTGGACATCCCGCTCGGCGTGCTCACCGTGGTCACCGGCGTGGCCGGCTCGGGCAAGAGCTCGCTGATCCACGGATACGTCGCGGGCCGCGAGGGCGTGGTCGTGGCCGACCAGTCGCCGATCCGCGGCTCGCGCAGGAGCAACCCGGCCACCTACACCGGGCTGCTCGACCCGGTCCGCGCGGCGTTCGCCAAGGCCAACGGGGTCAAGCCGGGCCTGTTCAGCGCCAATTCCGAGGGCGCCTGCCCGGCGTGCAAGGGCATCGGCCTGATCTACACGGATCTGGCGATGATGGCCGGGGTGGCCTCGGTGTGCGAGCAGTGCGAGGGCAAGCGGTTCACGCCGGAGGTGCTGACGTACCAGCTGCGCGGCAAGGACATCAGCGAGGTGCTCGCCATGCCGGTGGCCGAGGCCCGCGAGTTCTTCACCGAACGGCAGGCCCGCACGATCCTCGACCGCCTGGCCGCGGTCGGGCTCGGCTACCTGGGCCTGGGCCAGCCGCTCACCACGCTGTCGGGCGGTGAGCGGCAGCGGCTCAAGCTCGCCATCCACATGGCCAAGAACGGCACCACGTACGTGCTGGACGAGCCCACCACGGGCCTGCACCTTGCGGACGTGGACCAGCTCCTGGCGCTGCTCGACCGCCTGGTGGACGACGGCAACACGGTCATCGTGATCGAGCACCACCAGGCCGTCATGGCCCACGCCGACTGGATCATCGACCTCGGCCCTGGAGCCGGTCACGACGGCGGCCAGGTGGTCTTCTCCGGCACCCCCGGCGAGCTGGTCGCCGACGGCACCTCGCTCACGGCGATCCACCTGCGCGACTACGTGACCCAGCCCTGATCCCGGCCGCCCGGTCTCGCGCGCACGCCGGACGGCGCGCGGGACCGCAGCCTTCAGACGGCGAGGCGCGCCAGGACGCGGGCGAACTCCGGCGGGGGCGTCACCACGAGCCGGGTCTGGCCCTGCTGCGCGACGATGTCGGCCTTGATGTGCGTCAGCCGCCCCTCGTGCCACCAGTACACCTGCGAGCTGAGC
The DNA here is from genome assembly GCF_044466425.1 of Nonomuraea sp. NPDC049400. Taxonomy (NCBI): domain Bacteria; kingdom Bacillati; phylum Actinomycetota; class Actinomycetes; order Streptosporangiales; family Streptosporangiaceae; genus Nonomuraea; species Nonomuraea sp. NPDC049400. Next base: position 120,047 of record NZ_JBITMP010000011.1, on the reverse strand, counting down.
CCGCCCGTGCGCGCCGCGTGGATCCGCAGCCGCTCGATGGCGCGTACCACGCCGATCCCGTCCACCGGGTGCACGAGCAGCGTGTACGGGTCGGGCAGCACCACGAGCACCCCGTCGGCGGGAACGGGAACGTAGTCGCCCAGCCACCGCAGATGAGTGGCGGCCGACGGGGTCATGGCGGTCAGCCGGGTCACCGGCGTGCCCGACAGCTCGATGGACTCGACCTCCAGCCGCTCCTCGCGGCGGACGTTCGCGACGGCCAGTTCGAGCGCCTGCGCGGTGGGCACCGGCCAGCACCCGGCCTGCTCGGGCCGTACGGCGCGCGAGCCCACGAACAGCAGCTCCACCAGGTCGGCGCTGAGGTGGCGGCCCACCACGCGGGTCAGGTCGGCCACCTCGTCCACGGCCTCGACGCGGGTCCGGATCAGCGGCCCGGCCTGTTCCAGGTCGCAGACGTCCAGCCGCTCCCCCGCGGTCGCCACGGCGTGCGAGAGGTGCTCGGAGACCAGCATGGGCCAGTCCTCCCTGGCCCTGCGCCCCGCCTCGCGGCGCAGCCCCGTGAGCCTGACGACCAGCTCCATGTCGCCCCTGAGCGTCACGGAGCCGCCGTCACGGGCGAATTCGAAGGAGTATCCGAGGGATTCGGCGACGAGCGCGAGCAGCGAGTCGAGATCGACGTCCTCGACCGGCCGGCGTGAGGGCTCTCGGTGTCGCCTGAAAAAGCTCACGCGCCATGTCCCTTTCTGTCGGATTCGTCCCTTCTACCTTGCCTGCTCCCCATCACCGACAATGGCAGCTAGGGAGCACGATTCGGTATCGATAACCCCAAGTCTCCCCAGCCACACACTCATCTGCGGTGACCCGTGCCCCACCGGCAGTCCGGCCAGCACGGGAACCCCGAGCCCGCCGAGCCGGTCTTCGAGCACCGCGTACGGGTCGCCGCAGTCCACCCACGAGCCCAGCGCGATCCCGCGCACCCCGTCGAGCGCCCCCGCCTGCAGGAGCTGGGTGAGCATGCGGTCGATCCGGTACGGCTCCTCCCCGATGTCCTCAAGGAACGCGAGCTTCCCCGCGAACGACGGCTGCCACCGCGTGCCGCACATCGAGGCGAGCAGCGACAGGTTGCCGCCGGCGAGCACGCCCTCGGCCCGCCCCTTCACCAGCACCCGCTCGCCCTGGACCGGCTCCTGCGCGCCGGACAGCGCCGCCTGCAGGCTCTGCCAGCTGCGCGGCTCGGGCCCCTGCTCGCCGGCCAGGATGTCGCAGGCCGGCATCGGCCCGTGCAGCGTGGCCACGCCCAGCTCGGCGGCGAAGGCGTTGTGCAGCGCCGTGATGTCGCTCGACCCGATGAGGACCTTGGGCCCCGCCGCCCGCATGGCGTTCCAGTCGAGCAGGTCCAGGAGCCTGGCGGCGCCGTACCCGCCCCTGCAGCAGAACACCGCGGAGACGGCCGGGTCGCACCAGGCGGCCTGCAGGTCGGCGGCCCTGGCGGCGTCGTCGCCCGCCAGGTAGTCGAGCCGCTGGCGGTCGAGCGCGTGCGCGCCGGTCACGACCTTCAGCCCGAGGCCCTCCAGTCGCTCGACGCCGCGCCTGAGCAGCACCGCGTTGGGCGGGCCCGACGGCGAGACGACCGCGACGGTGTCACCGGGTCGCATCGATCAACTCCTCGGTTGGCTCGTTCGGGGGGAAACGATTGGCTCATCCACGTGGAAAACGGTGTCACACTTGTGGTCCAGTATGCGACTTCCGCCCCACATACTCGTTGTCAACGGCATCAAGGTCCGCCGGCCGGTCTTCCTGGTCGGAGCGCCGCACTCCGGCACGGACCTGCTCGCCCGCGCCCTGAAACGATCTCCTGGTTTCCACGTGACGATGGGCCGCGCGAGCGTGGCGCACGTGGTGTACGCCTTCGCCCGCAAGCCGTCCATCGGCCAGACCTCAGGCGCCGTGCGCGTCATGCGTGACGCGCTCGCCGAGTCATGGCAGGTGCTGCCCGGATCCTGCGGGTGGTGCGCCGAGTCGTGCAGGGATGCGGGCGGCGTCACGGGGACCGGCCCCTGCGTGTCCACGAACGAGATCACCAGGTTCGGCGACGGCAGCCCCGACCTGATCTACAGCGCTCCCGTGCTGCTCCAGGCCTTTCCCGACGCGCGGTTCGTACAGCTCATCCGCGACGGCAGGGACGTGGTGGCCGGCATGCTCGGCGATCCCGCGTGCCTGGCCTGGTTCAAGCCGGCGATGTTGTCGGAGGAGACCGAGTTCCCCAACGCGTTCCTCGGCGTCAACAAGGACGAGCACCTGGACCGGTGGAAGGGCATGCCGGCGGCGGGCAAGAGCGCGCTGCGCTGGCGCAGCGCCGTGCGCCTGAGCGCCGAGCTGCGCCGGACGCTGCCAGAGGAGCAGCTCCTGACGCTGCGCTACGAGGACCTGGTGCAGAAGCCGGCGCAGTCGGTGGCCACGCTGGCGGAGTTCCTGGAGACGCGGGTGTCCAAGGTGGTCCTGTACGACACCGGCGTCCCCAAGGTCGGCGCCTGGCGCACCAAGCTCAGGCCGGCCGACCTGGAACTGGTGGAGAAGGTGGCCAGGGAGGAGCTCAAGCGGCTGGGCTACCAGAAGAATTGAACTGCGTGCGGTAGAGCTCGGCGTAGAGGCCGCCGCGGGCCAGCAGCTCCTCGTGGCGTCCGCGCTCGGCGACGCGGCCCTCGTGGATCACGAGGATCTCGTCGGCCTCCCTGATCGTGGAGAGCCGGTGCGCGATCACCAGCGAGGTGCGGCCCTCCAGCGCCGTCTTCAGCGCCACCTGCACGGCCGCCTCCGACTCCGAGTCGAGGTGGGCGGTGGCCTCGTCGAGCACGACCACGCGGGGCGCCTTGAGCAGCAGCCTGGCCAGCGCGAGGCGCTGCTTCTCGCCACCGGACAGGCGGTAGCCGCGGTCGCCGACGACCGTCTCGAGCTGGTCGGGCAGGCTCTCCACGAGGTCGCCGATCTGCGCGGCCCTGAGAGCCTCCCAGATCTCCTCATCTGTGGCCCCAGGTCTGGCGTACCGGAGGTTGGCCCCGATCGTGTCATGGAAGAGATGAGCGTCCTGCATGACCACTCCCACGGTGTCGCGCAGGGAGTCGAGGGTGGCCTCGCGCACGTCGAGCCCGTTGATCCGGACCGTGCCCTCGTTGACGTCGTACAGGCGGGACACCAGTGACGTGATGGTGGTCTTGCCCGCGCCCGAGTGGCCGACCAGGGCGACGAGCCGGCCGGGCGCGGCCGTGAACGAGATGCCCTTGAGCACCGGGTATGACGGGCCGGTGTCCTGCCTGGCCACCGACTCCAGGGAGGCCAGCGAGACCTCCTCAGCGGCCGGGTAGCGGAAGCGCACGTCGTCGAACTCGATGGTCACGGGCCCGCCGGGGATCGCCGTGGCGCCGGGCTTCTCCGCCACCATGGGCTTGAGGTCGAGGATCTCGAAGACCCGGTCGAAGCTCACGAGGGCGGTCATCACGTCGACGTGCATGTTGGACAGGGACGTGAGCGGGCCGTACAGGCGCATCAGGAGGGCGGCCAGGGCCACCAGCGTGCCCAGCTCGAAGACGCCGGAGACCGACAGCACGCCGCCGATGCCGTACACCAGGGCCGTGGCCAGCGCGGCAACGAGCCCGAGCGCGACCCTGAACACGGTGCCGTACATGCCGACCGTCACGCCCACGTCGCGCACCCTGGCGGCCCTGCTGCCGAACACCTCGGCGTCGTCCTCCGGGCGGCCGTAGAGCTTGGCGACCATGGCGCCGGCCACGTTGAACCGCTCGGTGGTCACCGAGCTCATCTCGGCGTCGAGCTGCATCTGCTCGCGGGTCAGCGCCGACATGCGCCGCCCGACGAACTTGGCCGGCACGATGAAGATCGGCAGCAGCACCAGCGCGACCAGCGTCACCTGCCACGACAGCGCGAGCATCGCGCCCAGCACGAGCACCAGGCTGACCACGTTGGAGACCACGGACGACAGGGTGCTCGTCAGCGCCCGCTGCGCGCCGATCACGTCGGTGTTGAGCCTGCTGACCAGCGCGCCGGTCTGGGCTCTCATGAAGAACGCGACCGGCATGCGCTGCACGTGGTCGAACACCTCGGTGCGCAGGTCGTAGATCAGGCCCTCGCCGATGCGTGCCGAGAACCACCGCTGCACCAGCGTCAGCCCGGCGTCCACCAGCGCCAGCGCGGCGATCGTCACGGCCAGCCAGACCACGACGCCCGGCCGCCCGGCCAGGATGCCGTCGTCGATGATCGCCTTCATCAGCAGCGGGTTGGCGATCACGATCACCGCGCCGGCCACGACGAGCAGCAGGAACGCGGCGATATGCGTGCGGTACGGGCCGGCGTAGCGCGCGATGCGCCGGACCGTGCCGGGGCGCAGCCGCTGCTTGGTCACCGAGCCGTCGCGCCGCAGCGACGCCATCACGTGGGGGCCGAAGCCCCCTCCCATCATCGTCATATGGGGGATCCCCTCTCCCCCGGAGTCAGCGCCGCCACCGCGCCTGGCGATTCCCCCGTCCGCTCACCGCGAAACCGCCCACCGCCGCGCCCTCCCGTCCCTGGCGCGCCCAATGGGCCGGACGCCACCACAGCGGCGTGCGACCGTCCGGCGCCGAGCCCCCGGCGACCCCGCCTCTGCCCCATCCCCCTTTCTCAAACCCCGAGGGACGGAAGCCACGACGGCGGGTCCGGGACACCCCGATCCGGGTCAGCCGAAGAGGGCCTTGATGCGGGCCGCCTGTTCAAGGCCCTCGGCGATGCTCTGCTCCTCCAGGGTGCGACCGCGCGCCCCCTGGAGGAGTCGCTTCGTCGCAACCGCCGCATCCCGGTTCACGGCCAGCAGCTGCGCGATCTTGTCTCGTACCGCTTGATCCAGGTCGCCCCCGGCGACCACTTGCTCGGCGAGGCCGATGCGCATGGCCTCGTCCGCGTGCACGGTCCTGGCGGTCAGGCAGATGTCGATCGCCTTGGCCAGTCCCACCAGCTCGACCAGGGGCTTCGTCCCCGTCAGGTCGGGCACCAGGCCCAGTGCGGGCTCTTTCATGCAGAAGGAAACATCATCGGCCACGAGCCGCAGATCACAGGCGAGCGCGAGCTGGAACCCCGCACCGATCGCGTGCCCCTGCACTGCGGCGATGGAAACGATCTCCGGGCGGCGCAGCCACAGGAAACCCGCCTGTGCCTGCCGGATGCGCTGCTCGAAGGTTGCGTCGTCGCTCTTGGCCGCCGCGCCGAACGAGCCCTGTCCGGGCACCCCCTCAGATGTGAACATTCGCAGGTCGATCCCTGCCGAGAAGGACGGTCCCTCACCTTTCACGACGACTACGCGCACCTGCTCGGGCAGGCTCTCGCCGATCCGAGCCAGCGCCGACCATGTCGCGAACGTCTGCGCGTTCCGCTTTTCCGGCCGGTCCAGCGTGATCGTCGCTATCTCACCGTCCACCTCGAAGCGGACTCCGCTCTCCGCCGCAACGGAGACCTCATCCGCATACCCCCCGCGCTGTCGCGCCTGCGCTTCCGCCATCGCCCGCTCCCTTCAGTCCTGGCCGCGCAAGGAGTGCGCGACCAGAAAGCTGACCGTCGCGCCCGAGCCTACAGAACATCGTTCTGGCCCGGGCGCGACGGGTGGCTGACTTGGGACGGGCGGCTGCGGTCGCACGTTCCGAGGCGGCCGTCAGCGCTTGGACTTGCCTCGGGTCGCCCCGCCGCGCCCGCGCAGAGTCACACCGGACTCGCTCAGGATGCGGTGGATGAACCCGTAAGACCGACCGGTCGAAGCGGCCAGGGCGCGGATGCTCTCACCCGCGGCGTAGCGCTTCTTGAGATCGCCGGCCAGTTTTTCCCGGTCGGCCCCGGTGACCCGGGTGCCCTTCTTCAGTGTCTCGGCCACGAGTACCTCCTGTAGTGCCGGACTTCCGCAGCGTTACTCCGCCATGATCAGTCATTTCAGCGGGATCGGCTACCTACTCCACGGGAAAAGATCCGTACCCACTCAAATTAAGATCAGGCAAGTGCCACAAGATCGGAAAATTCGTCGCTCCATGCGTCTTCAGTTCCGTCAGGTAGCAAGATCACCCTATCCGGTGACAGGGCGTCAACGGCACCCTCGTCATGTGTGACTAGGACGATTGCTCCTGAATACGACCTCAGAGCATTGAGAACTTGCTCCCGGCTGACCGGATCGAGGTTGTTCGTGGGCTCGTCGAGAAGGAGGACATTGGCGCTCGAGAGCACCAGGATCGCCAGTGCCAGCCGGGTCTTCTCGCCACCCGACAGCACCCCCGCGGGCTTGTCGACGTCGTCGCCCGTGAACAGGAACGAGCCGAGCACCTTGCGCAGCTCGGTGTCGGTGAACTGGCCGCCCGCCGACTGCATGTTCTCCAGCAAAGTGCGGCCGGGGTCGAGGGTCTCGTGCTCCTGGGCGTAGTAGCCGATCTTGAGGCCGTGACCGGGACGGACCTCGCCCGTGTCGGCCTTCTCGATGCCGCCGAGCAGGCGCAGCAGCGTGGTCTTCCCCGCGCCGTTCAGGCCCAGGATGACGACCCGGTGACCTCGGTCGATGGCCACGCTGACGTCGGTGAAGACCTCCAGCGAGCCGTACGACTTGGACAGCCCCTCGGCCGTGAGCGGGGTGCGCCCGCACGGCTGCGGCTCAGGGAAGCGCAGCCGCGCCACTTTGTCGCTTTTACGCTCTTCTTCGGTGCCCGACAGCAACCGGTGCGCACGCCGCATCATGTCCTGGGCGGCCTTGGCCTTGGTGGCCTTGGCGCGCATCTTGTCGGCCTGCGCGAGCAGCGCACCCGCCTGTTTCTCGGCGTTGGCGCGCTCGCGCTTCCTGCGCTTCTCGTCGGTCTCGCGCTGGGCGAGGTACGCCTTCCAGCCGACGTTGTAGTGATCGATCACCGAACGGTTGGCGTCGAGGTGCAGGACCTTGTTGACCGTCGCTTCAAGAAGACCGACATCGTGGCTGATGATCACCAACCCACCTTGATGGGATCGCAAAAAATCACGAAGCCACCCGATTGAGTCGGCATCTAGGTGGTTTGTCGGCTCGTCTAGAAGGAGAGTTTCCGCCCCGCTGAAAAGAATTCGCGCCAATTCCACGCGCCGGCGCTGACCCCCGGAAAGCGTTTGCAACGGCTGCGAGAGCACGCGATCCGGCAGTCCGAGGCTGGAGGCGATGGAGGCCGCCTCGGCCTCGGCCGCGTATCCGCCCAGGACGTGCATCTGGTCCTCGAGCCTGCCGTACCGCTTGACCGCCTTCTCCCGCGTGCGGTCGTCGGCGGAGGACATGCCGAGCTCGGCCTCGCGCAGCTTGCGCAGCACCTCGTCGAGGCCGCGCGCCGACAGGATGCGGTCGCGGGCGAGCACCTGCAGGTCACCGGTGCGCGGGTCCTGAGGGAGGTAGCCCACGCTGCCGGTGGTGGTGACGGAGCCTGCCGCGGGCAGGCCCTCGCCCGCCAGCACCTTGGTCAGGGTCGTCTTGCCCGCGCCGTTGCGGCCGACGAGCCCGATCTTGTCGCCCGCGTTCACCCGGAACGAGGCCTTCTCAATGAGCAGCCGCGCGCCGGCGCGCAGCTCGATGTCACTGGCGATGATCATGTTGGCGGAGCACTCCCGAGCTAGGAAACGGAGGATTGGGCGTGAGACGCCAGATCAATCGGGAGTATGCATACAGATCAGTGTAGGGCCCCTGGCCGGGACCCCACCTCTGGTTAACGCTCCAGGTACTTGCCGATCAGGGCCAGGTTGTGGATGGCGGCCAGACCGTACTGGCTGGCGTCATTGGTGCTCACGAACGGCGCCTCCTGCACGGGAGCGAGCACGTTCGGCCCGTCCACCGGGGTCAGGCGCCAGTCCTTCTGCCGTTGCAACCCGTTGCGGTTGAGCTGGTCGCCCTCGTCCACGAAGAACTTGCGCCACGCCCAGGCCGCCAGGTCCGCGTCCCCGGTGCGGGCGGCCGCGTACGCGGTGAGCCTGCTGTGCGCCTGGATCAGCGAGATCCCGCTCAGCCGCTCCCCCACCTCCGCCTCCTGCTGCTCGGGTGTGGCGAGGTAGAGCCGGCAGTACTGCAGCCACGCCTGCTCGAACCCCGGCACGTCCAGGTCGAGCGCGATCAGCTCCGCGCACATCTCCGGCAGGCCGAACAACGACGACAGGTGCGAGACGGAGATCTTGTCGCGTGCGGTGTCGAACCGCCCGGTCGCCAGGTCCAGCCGGGCCTCGCCGGTGAGGAAGCCATGCTGCAGCGCCCCGATGTCGGCCATCGTCCCCAGCAACCGGTCTCTGGCCCGCTCGTCGCCGTGCCGCTCCCACCGCGTCAGCCACGCGGCGGCCAGCGACCCCCAGTCGGTGCCGAGGCCGACCGACAGCGCCGACGGGTCCGGGGTGTAGACGTCCTCGCGCACCTTGCGCGTGGGGTCGATGACCACGAACGTCTCCTCGGGCGTGCTCAGCTCGTCCAGCAGGTCGCCCGTGCGCTCGTCTGCGGTCAGGTAGTAGTAGAAGCGCCGGTAGGCGGCGTTGGAGATGCGCAGCTGCTTGCAGCTGCACCCCCAGTGCTGCACGTTGTGCCTGGTGCCCAGGCCCTTCCACTTGCCCGCGTGGTAGACGTCGACCTCGCCGGTGTGGCGGGTCATCGACTCGGCGAAGCGGAAGACGTCCGATCGTCCGGTGCGCAGATACTGCAGCCACAGCCACAGGTCGGGCGAGAGCTCGGAGTTGTCCCAGGCGTAGCCGCCCACGTCGTAGCGCCAGGTGTGGCGGTCCGGGTCGTAGGTGTGCATCACGTCGCCGTAGTCCCAGAAGCCGTACCACCTGCGCTGCTCGCGCTCGCGCACGTACAGGTCGAACAGGAAGTCCAGGCGGTCCTCTACCTGGGCCTGCGCGGGCGTGGAGCGGTCGGGCAGCTCCCACACGCCGAACACGCCGGCCTCGCGCATCCGCGAGGGGCTGACGGCCAGCAGCCCCGGCTGGTTCATCGCCGCCGCGTGCTCGGCGAGGGCGCGCGACGGCGGCGTGGCGGCGTGGGCGCGCAGGGTCAGCTCGTGCGTGCGCGCCACGCCGTGGGCGTCGCCGAAGCCGGGCTCGTAGTCCTCGTACGTGATCTCCAGGCCCTCGAGCTGCTCGGCGAACGTGTCCTGGCCCATGCCGTCGTGGTAGAAGCGCAGGTCCATGGCCGGCGCGGACGGCGACCACATCCAGACGGTCACGGTGGCGAGGTCGGTGGCCGCGTTCCTGATGTCGAGGCGGGTGGGGTGCAGGCGCCAGAAGTCGCGCAGCCCGAAGCCGAGGCCGCCGCTGACGCCGCCGACGTAGCCGTACCCGGCCGAGCGGGTGCCCGCGGGGATCGTCACCCAGGCGTGGCCTTCCGCGGTGCGCTTGCGCAGCGTGAAGCCGTCGGCGGAGCCCTGGTCGAGCGTGTAGTCGTTCCAGGCGGGGATGAGGTGCAGGCGACCGGCGACCTCGGGGGCGATCTCGCCTGCCGGCCGGCCCTCGACCTGCGCCCGCCGTGCGGACTCGCCGGGGTCGCGGCGCAGCCCGGTCAGCCCGCGCACGGCCTCGGTGAGGAAACCGCCGCTGCCGGCCAGGCGCACGTGCCGGTCGTGCGGCTCGTCGCGCATGACCACGTCGGCGCGCAGCCCGAGCCCGGCCAGGAAGTCGCGCTCGGGGTCGCCGTCCCAGACGAAGGTGTGCATGATCCGCACCTGTTCGGCGCCCGCGTGGAAGTACAGGCGGACGGTGAACGGCAGCCAGTCGCCGTGCCTGCCCTCCAGCCGCACGACGGCGCGCACCGGCCCGTCCTGCTCGACCGTGACCGCGGTGACCTGCCCGGTGGTCTGCGAACGGGCCACCGGGCCGCCCTCGTCGGGCGTGGGCTCGCTCTGGCGGAGGCTGACCAGGCGGACGTCCCGGGCGATCTCGCGGCTCCCGCGCGAGATCGAGCGGGCCAGCGTGCCGCCGGACTCCTCGATCGTCCAGGTGACCACACCGGTGCTCACCGTGAGCAGGCCGTTTTCGCGGACGACGGTGACGGGCGTGCCCGCGGCGGCGGGCTCGCGTCCCGGCTCGATCCGGTACGAGTACGCGGCCGGCTGCGCGCCGATGGCGTGAGCCGACCACTTGACCGAGCCGTCCGGCCAGGTGGCGGTCACCCAGCTCTGGACGGGCACCTCGCGCCCCTCCGCGTCGGCCAGCGCGAACGGCGCGTCCCGCTCGACCGCGCCACGCGGCCACGGGACTCCCCAGGTCACCCCCTGCTCGCCTGGTCGGTCCAGCCAGCGAAGCGCCGTCATCGAATCTCCTTCAGTCGCTCGGCGACGATCGCGGCCACCTCGTCGGCGCCGCGGAAGCTGAAGTGGGTGTCGTCGGCCACCCCGTCCGGGTAGAGGGGGTGCTGCCCGGGCGCGAAGTGCGTGAACAGGGCCTTGGAGCCGTCGGGGCCGAGCCGCTCGTACAGCTCGGTGGTGGCGGCGGTCAGGTCGATCAGCGGCACGCCCTCGGCGGCGGCCAGCGCCCGCACCCGCCCGGGATAGTCGCCGTGCGTGGGCGCCAGCCGGTCACCGTCGAACCTGCGCCGCTGCACCGGCGTGCAGAGCACCGCCAGCGCCCCCGCCCCGCGCGCCTCCTCGACGAAGGCGCGCAGGTTGTCCTGGTACGGGATCGCGGGATCCTTCTGGTCGTTGTGCCCGAACTGGAGCACCACCGTGTCCCCGGGCACGACCTCGCGCAGCAGCGCCGCCCACAGCCCCTCGGCCCGGTGGCTGGCCGTGGTGGCGCCGCCCTTGGCGAAGTTGCGCACGGGCTCGCCCGCGTACGCGCCGAGCTGCGCTCCCCACCCGGACATGGGCGCCTCCCAGGCCGGGCACGAGGCGACCGTCGAGTCACCGGCCAGCAGGATGGCGCGGGTCACTCCTTGACGCCCCCGATCAGCACGCCCTTGGTGAAGTGCTTCTGCAGGAACGGGTAGAAGAACAGGATCGGCAGCGTCGCGATCACCACGACCGCGAACTTCAGCCCCTGCTCGGGCGGCACGAACGTCCTGTCCATGTTCGCCAGCGCGTCGGCCTGATCGGCGCTGGTCAGCTGGCGCACCAGGACCTGCAGAGTCCACTTGCTGGGGTCGGTTATGTACAGCAGCGGCGACATGTAGTCGTTCCAGATGCCCACCGCGTAGAACAGCGCGAAGGTCGCGATGATCGGTTTCGACAGCGGCAGAACGATCTTGAAGAACACGCCCATCTCGTTGCAGCCGTCGATGCGCGCCGCCTCCTCCAGCGCCTGCGGCAGCTCCTGGAAGAAGCTCTTCACGATGATCAGATAGAACGGGTTGATCGCCAGCGGCAGGATCAGCGCCCAGTAGCTGTCCAGCAGCCCCATGTCGCGCACCACCAGGTAGGTGGGGATCATGCCGCCGGAGAAGACCAGCGTGAAGATCACCAGGTTGAGCACCAGCGTCCGGCCCGGCAGGTACCGCTTGGCCAGCGGATACGCCATGGAGAACGTCAGCACCAGCTGCACCACCGTGCCGACCGCCGTCACGACGATGGTCGTGAGCAGGGCGCGGACGAAGGTGGGGGTGGAGAAGATGAACGTGTAGGTGTCCGTGACGAACTTCTCCGGCCACAGGAAGAACGGCCGCGAGGAGATCTCCGACTCGCTCGCGAAGGACCCCGCCAGCACGTACAGCAGCGGCAGCACCGTGATCAGCGCCAGGCCGACGAGGATGGCGACGTTGATGACGTCGAACACCCGGCTGCCCACGGTGCTGTATTCGGTGTTCAGCTTCTTGTGCTTCATGCTGTTCATATCCAGGGCCCCCTAGAGCAGTCCACGCTGGCCGAGGCGCTTGGCCAGCCAGTTGGAGCCGAAGATCAGGATGCAGCCGACGACGCCCTTGAACAGGCCGACGGCGGTGGAGTAGCTGATGGCGCCCTGGGTGATGCCGGTGTAGTAGACGTAGGTGTCGAACACGTCGGCCACCGAGCGGTTCAGCGAGGTGGTCATGAGCCAGATCTGCTCGAAGCCCGTGTCGAGCAGGTTGCCCGCGGTGAGGATGGCCATGACGACGATCGTGGGGCGGATCGCGGGCAGCGTGACGTGATAGAGCTGGCGGAAGCGGCTTGCGCCGTCCATGCGCGCAGCCTCGTACAGCTGCGGGTCCACACCGGCCAGCGCGGCCAGGTAGATGATCGTGCCCCAGCCGGTCAGCTTCCACATCTGCTGCAGGATGATCAGCGGCCGGAACCACTCCTCCTGCGCCATGTAGTCGATCTTCGCGGTGTCGCCGAGTATGTCGCGAATCCATCCGGAGATCACCCCGAAATCCGCGGAGAACAGCAGATACGTCAGCGACGCGACGATCGTCCAGGACAGGAAGTGCGGGATGTACATCACCGACTGGACCGAACGCTTGAGCACGTTGATCCGCAGCTCGTTCAGCAGCAGCGCGACGACGATCGGCGCGGGGAAGACGAAGACCACGGTCAGGAGCGCCAGGAACAGCGTGTTGAACATCAGCCGGCCGAAGTCCGGCCCGGTGAACAGATCCTGGAAGTGTTGGAAGCCCACCCAGGGGCTGCCGGAATAGCCGAGGAACGGCAGGAAGTCCTGGAAGGCGATGGTGATGCCGTACATCGGCAGGTACTTGAAGAGCGCGAAGTAGACGACGCCCGGGAGGAGCATCAGGTAGAGCCAGCGGTAGCGCGCCAGGGACGCGCCCACTCCCGGCCTCCGGCGTCGGCCGGGCTTGCTCGCCGCCCTCGCCGGAGGCGGCGCCAGGTCGGTGGCCACAGCGGCCTCCTTTCATGTGAGAGGCCCGGGCACGGTGGCCCGGGCCCCTCAGGCGGGTCAGTTGGTGCCGAGCTTGGCGACCAGGTCGTTGATCTCGGCGGCGACCTGCGTGCCGCCGGCGTCGTACCAGCGCTTGATCTCGCCCTTCAGCTGCTCTTCGGTCATCTCACCCGACAGGTACTTGATCCGGGCGTCGGGGATGATGTCGTCGAGCTGCGCGCCCTTGGCGACCTTCGTGGGTGAGACCACAGGCAGCGCCGGGTTGAACACGGCCGTCTTGAGGTCCTCGTTCATCAGGTCGTAGCCCAGCTTGATGATGTCCTTGTACGGCTGGCCGGACGGCGTGCGCGCGTAGGCGAGGCCGCCGTACGTCGTGTCGCCCTTGAAACCGAGCTGGGTGAAGGCCTGGTCGACGTTGTCCTGGACGACCCGGACCGCGGGGTCGGTCTCGTTGATCAGCGCGGCGGTCTCGCCCTCGGCCTTGAAGTTGCGCCCCTCGATGCCGTTCTGGACCAGGACCTGGCCCTCCTTCGAGCCCAGCTTGTCCAGGACCTTCAGGATGTTGTCGAGGTCCTGATCGGTCCGCACGTTCTGCTTGGAGATCGCGATGGCGTCGTTGTAGCCGGTGAACGGCAGGGAGAACTTCTTGCCGTCGGAGCGCTTGAGGTTGCCGACCATGGCGACCTTGTCACCGTAGTCCTTGTCGCCGTCGTCCCTGAACTTGTCGAGCAGAGCCCTGGAGCGGACGTTGACGTCGATGATGATGCCGCCCTTGCCCTGGAAGAACGGATCGTCCCACTTGGCCGTGTCATAGCTGGCGAAGTCCGGGTTGACCAAGCCCTCGTCGATCATCTTCTTGAGGAACTTGTTGGCCTCGAGGAACTCGGGGGTGTCGAAGCCGGGGACCAGCTTGCCGTTGCGCTCGCCCCACTCGTTCGGGGCGCCGAACCAGGTCTCGAGCGTGTCGTAGGGGCTGGCGCTGGCGTACTTGCCCGGCCACTTCGGGATGATCAGGCCGTAGGTGTCCTTCTTGCCGTTGCCGTCGGGGTCCTTCTCGGTGAAGGCCTTGGCGATGTTGTAGAGGTCGTCGACGGTCTCGGGCTGCTTCAGGTCGAGCTTCTCCAGCCAGTCCTTGCGGAGCATGACCGCCGAACGCAGCATGGGCCGCCACCGGGGGATGGCGTAGGACTTGCCGTTGATGGAGGCGTTGAGCTGGCGGCGCTCGTCCGTCGGCTTCAGGTTCGGGTACTTGTCCAGCTTGTCGGTCAGGTCCCAGAACGCCCCGGCCTGCGCGGCCTTGACGAACGCCGGGCCGTGCGGGTCCACGACCATGAGCTGCGGCACGTTGCCCGAAGCGAGCGTGACGTTGACCTTGTCGGAGTACTCGGCGTTGGGAACCCAGGTGATCTGGAGCTTCTTGCCGAGGAACTTCTCGACCGCCTGCTGCATCTCGCCCTTCGGGTCGGGCGCGGCGCCGAACAGCTTGGTCATGATGGTCACCGTGTTCGGATCGGTGGCGGGCGCGTCACCGCCTGAGCAGGCCGAAGCGGTGAGTGCAGCCGTTAGCGTTAACACCCCGGCAATGAGCCGCCGGCGACGGGATGCGCTCATGAGTTCCCTTTCGAATGCAATTGCGCCTCGTTCTCCGCGAAGAAGCGCTGGCAGAGCCACGTATTGAGGTAGATCCACGCGCCGAAGCTGATCAACGGGGCGAGGATGGGCGCCGCCGAGGTCGCGTAGGCGATGGCTAGGAGTGCTAGCAGCAACAGCACGGACGAGGCCGGACGCATGAGCGCTAGCTGCGCCGCCTTGGGCCAGTAGGCCCGTAGCGGCAGGTCGTAGTGCACGTAGAGCGGCCCCGCGTACGCCCCCACACCGGCCAGTGCGAGGAGCGCCACGAAGGTCGCGATCCGCAACGCTCCCATGCTGGGCCCGAGTGCGGAGAGGTACAGATAGTTGCCGAACAGGACGGTGGCAAGCGCCGCCGCCGGCAGGACCAGCAGCGAGCCCCGGACGAACTCCCGTCGGTAGACGGTCCAGAATTCGGCCCAGGCATGAAACGTTTCATTGCGAACATGCCGCCGAGCCAGCGTGTAAGCGGCCACGGTAGCGGGCCCGAGCCCGAGAACCACGCCTCCAGCGAGTGTGAAGACGAGCCACATCAGGTTGAGGCGGACCGCCCAGATGAGCTCTGAGCAGGCAGCTTGGATCCTGATCGACATGGCGGGATGATTCATCCGGCACCACCTCTCGTGGCATGTGCACGGATACGGGGGTGGGTTGTTGCACCGTGGTTCCTGCCTAGTTACAAGCCAGTGAACGGCGGGTTGGTGCGAAATTAGTGTTGAATCGACTCAAAGTCAATGACGAGAGACCCGGAGATTTGCGTACTCTCCGATCAGCGGCGCCATCTGCCTAAACCCGATCTTGCCTCCTGCCAGGGCGGGACCGCCGATCGAGCCGTCGTCGGCCCACCGGAACGAGACCAAATCGTTGACCGAGAACGTGATCGTCCCGGCCTCGACCTCGAGGCGCATCGCGTACGGGCCCTCCGCGTCGAGCACCGCCGGCAGCGGGTCAGGGCCCTGCGCCACCAGGTGGAAGCCGTGGCTCTTGCGCAGGTTGCAGGTGTGCAACGAGCGTTCGGAGGCCCACATGCGGCGGAAATAGGAGACGTGGTAGGCGTCGATGTCGCCGTGGTGGTACTGGTCGTAGGGGCCGGTGCGCGCCGCCAGGCCGGGGTCGAACAGGTCCTCGCCGTTCCTGCCCCTGGCGTGGAAGAACATGATGGCCAGGCCCGGCTCTCTTATGGGCCAGAAGTCCCATTCGATCCGCACGTCGGCGGGGAACTCTTCGGGACACCAGAGGACCAGGTTGGCCGCCTGGCCTTCCGAGGGGGGCCTGAGGCTCTCCAGGCGCATGCGTCCCTGGGGGAAGGATGTGGCGCCGTCCCCCTCCATGCGGAAGTCTTCCAGGTCAGCGGGGGTGGCCAGGGGGTTGCGGTAGAGCTCGGTCAAGGGGGCTCCTTCAGGGGGTTCTCCCTGTGCGGCGCACGTGTCTCGCGCTCATGCGCAGGGTGTTTCAGGGCAGGCGGCGGCCCCGAATGAAACGGTTCATGGGTGACAGCGCCCGGGGTCAGGCGTCGCGGCGCAGCGCGCTGGACTCGCGGATCACCAGGTCCGGCTGGAAGATGACCTGCCGGTGGCGGTGCTGCTCGGGGTCCGCGACCTCCTCGAGCAGCAGGTCGATGGCCGTACGTCCGAGCAGCTCACGCGGCTGCCGGACGGAGGACAGCGGCACCGCGGCAGCCGCGGCGAAGTCGATGTCGTCGTACCCGATGATGGCCAGGTCCTCGGGCACGCGCAGCCCGTGCGTGGCCATCGCCTGTAAGAAGCCCAGCGCCATCATGTCGTTGGCGCAGAACGCCGCGGTGGGCCGTTCCTCGGGGGGCAGGGCGGCCACGCGCTCGCCGACGGCCCGTCCCTCCGCGACGGTCAACGTCGGGGACGTGGAGGTGAGCAGCTCGACGGCGCCGTCGGCGGCCGCGACGGCGCTGCTGACGCCCGCGTGCCGGTCCGCCACCTGTCTTATGGACGGCGGTCCCCCGACGAACAGGATCCGCCGGTGCCCCCGCTCGATCAGATGGGCGCCGGCGATCTGCCCGCCGAGCCGGTCGTCGACCGCCACCGAGCACTGAAGCCCGGTCGCCGGGCTGTCGACCAGCACCACGGGCGTGCCGCGGCCGGCCAGTTCCTCCAGCCAGGGGCTCTCCATCTCGACGGGGGTGATCAGTATGCCCAGGACCCGCTGCTGTTCGAGCTGGTCGAGGTGGCGGCGCTCGCGACCGGGGTCGCCGGCGCTGTTGCAGAGCACCACCATCGAGTCGTGGTCGTCGGCCACCGACTCGGCGCCCTGGGCCACGTCCACGAAGAACGGGTTGGAGACGTCGAGCACGACGAGGCCGACCGTGCGGCTGCGGCCCACCCGCAGGTGGCGGGCCACCTCATTGCGGACGAAGCCGAGTTTCTTGATCGCTTCGAAGACGCGTTCGCGTGTGGCAGGGGACACGATCTCCGGGCGGTTGAGCACATTGCTCACCGTGCCCACAGAGACGCGCGCCAGCTGCGCGACCTCCTTGATGTTCCTTGTCGCCATCGATCCTCACGAGGCCGTGCTGCTCTTGAGTGCAGAAATCGCTGGTGGACCGCGTGGGCGCGGCCCATCGTGAACTCTGGCATCATAGCGGCATTCAAGATTCTTTTGAATCGTCTCAAACTCTCAAAGCGGTCACGAGGGGCCGTGAGGGGACACCGCATTGAATCCGCGCGCGGCGCTCAGAGCGGGTCGACGACGCGGATGCGGGCGGCGCGGAAGGACGACGGGGTGTCGCGGAGCACGGCCAGCCTCGGGTCCGGGACCACCAGGAACGGCTCCGTCTCCAGGGCGAGCAGAGGCGCGAGCCGCCGGTCGGCCCGCAGGGCGTCCACGGCGCGGCGGTCCCCGCCCAGCACCACCCCGTCCAGCTCCCCCAGGTACGGCGTCAGCACCCGCACGGCCGTCTCCACCGCGTCGTCGTACGCCTGGACCGCCTGGTTGCGCCGGCGCCGGGCGAAGCGCTGCTGCGACCACCCGCCCGCCGCCGTGCGCCCCTGCACCAGCCGCGATCCCACCTTGGACGCCACCAGCGACGCCCCCAGGAAGACCCCGGCCGCGTAGCCCCCGAGCCGCACCAGGAACACCCCCCACCCGCCGCTCCGCCTGGGCGTGGGCGACGAACCGGGTGACGTGCGGCGGCCCGGGCGGCGCCATGGGCGGGAATGGCACGTGCAGCTCGGCCAGCGCCCCGTCGGCGGCCACGAGTCGCACGACCCGGTCATCTCCGGAAGCTGAGAAGGGCCCGTGACGGCCCGCGAACCCGTCGATCCACGGATGCAGGCGCTCCGGCGGCACCGTCACCCACCGGCCGCCGCCCCTGGCCGGACGCGCACTCATGCCCCGAAGGCTAGCCGAACACCATCGCCTCACAGCGCCCGCGGAGTCAAAGCGAAATGTCGGTTAATTTTGGCTCGCGGGGCTTCTGCGCCACTCGCCGTTGCAGCAGCATCTGTACGTGTCCTCCCTGCTCACAAGCCCCTTGGTGGATCTCGACACCGGGGCGGTCATCGCCCACCCGGCCGTCGTCGACTCCACGGGCACGCTCAGGGCGGCCCCTCTGCCCATGGTGCTGGAGCTGCCTGTCGGGGTCGTGCTGGCGGGCGCGGGCGCGCTGGCGCCGCTGCACGAGGCCCTCAGAAGGGCGGGCAGGCATCCGCGCGAGGCCATCCTGCTGCTCACTGGAGCGTGCCAGAAGCAGGACCGCCCGCTTCTGAAGGTCGGGCTCGACGGCCTGCGCACGATCGGCTACCTGCTCGGCTTCGCCGACGTCGGGACGGTCGGCGCGGCACTCGACCTGGCCACGGAGGCGAGCCCGTACCTGCTGGCCCTCGACCCCGAGCTGGTCGCGCGCATCCCGGGCGACCACCGCGCGTCGGCGGTGGCGCGGGCGGTGGTCACGCTGGCCCGCGGCGTCGGCGCCCACGTGCTCGCGCCAGGCGTCGAACGCGAGCCGCAGCTCGCGGTGGCCCGTGGCATCGGGGTACGCCTCGCGCACGGCCCCCTGCTCGCCCCCGGACCCGACGGCAAGGTACGGGTGCCGCTGCCCGTCACCGACGAGCCGGCCGCGATCATGCTGGGCCCGCGCGTCCAGGAGCTGCTCATCCCGGCGGTGACGCTGCCTGCGGAGGCCAAGGCGGAGGACGCGGTGAAGGCGTTCGGGCAGGAGCCGACGATCACCAGCGTGATCCTGGTGGACGAGTTCCAGCGGCCCGAGGCCAGCCTGGACAGGAGCCGCTTCCTGCTGTCGATCGCGGCCCGCTACGGGCACGCCCTGCACGGCCAGAAACCGGCGCGGCGGCTGGCCGACCCGCCCCGCACGGTGCCGCGGACGACCCCGGCGATAGCGGCCATGCAGGCCGCGGGCCGGGACCGGGCCCGCGTCTACGACGACCTGGTGGTCACCGACGAGATGAACCGCTGCCTCGGCATCGTCCGCGTCTCGGACCTGATCAGGCAGGTGACCTCGACCAGCGGCCGATGACTGGCCGGCGGCGCGGCTCAGAGCGGCGCGGCAGCCGGTCAGAGCGGACCGCCGGAGCTCAGGCTCAGGCCCGCCTGCGCCACCAAGTGACGAGCACGCCGCCCGCCAGGACCACGGCCGCCACGACGCGGTATCCGGCGCTCATCCCGTACGTGGCCATCACCGTCCCCATGACGGCGACCCCGACCGCGCTGCCGAGCTCGCGGGTGGCGCTGTTGAGCCCGGAGCCGAGCCCGGCCCGCTCGCGCGGCAGCGCGGCCATGATCTCGTGCGACAGCACCGGCAGGCAGACCCCCATCGCCGCCCCCATGATCACCAGTCCGGCGGCGTACGCCGGGTAGGGCATGGCCGCGTCCGCGAACGACAGCAGCGCCAGCCCCGCCACGATCCCCGCCAGGCCGGCCGGGACAGCGCTCCGGGCGGGCAGGCGGCCCGAGAGCCGCGACAGGACGATCATGGGGATGGTGAGCGGCAGGATCGCCAGGCCCGTGACCAGCGGCGAGAAGCCCTTGACCGCCTGCAGGTAGCGGGCGTTGACGAAGAACATCGCGAACAACCCGAAGAACGTCACCGCCACGCCCAGCGTCCCTGCCCGCAGCCGCGGCAGCGCGAACAGCCGGGGGTCGAGCAGCGGCCGCCGCGCGCGAAGCTGGTGCCCGGCGAAGACGCAGAACAGCACGGCCGCCGCGCCGAACGCCGACAGCACGAGCCCGCTGCCCCATCCGGCCTCGGGCCCTTCGATGACCCCGCCGAGCAGCGCCACGGACGCGGCGGTGAGCAGCGCCGTCCCCGGCAGGTCGAGCGGGGTGGACTCCAGACGGGGCACCCGCGGCACGACCACGGCGATCAGCGCGGCCAGCACGCCGGCCAGCAGCACCGGCACGCCGAACAGGGCCCGCCATGGCAGGTACTCCATGACCACTCCCCCGCCCACATTGCCGACGACCCCGGCGGCGCCGGTGGCGGCGGTCCAAGCGGCGACGGCGTGCCCGCGTTCGGTGGCCGGGTAGGCGCCCACCGTCAGAGCCAGGGAGGCGGGCATGACCAGGGCCGCTCCGGCGCCGCTCACCGCCCTGGCGGCGATCAGCGTGGCGACGTCCGGCGCGAGCGCGGCCACCAGGCAGCCGGCGGCGAACACGCCCAGGCCCGACAGCAGCACCCCCTTGCGGCCGAACCGGTCGCCCGCCGCTCCGGCGGGAATGAGCAGACAGGCGAAGACGATGACGTACGCGTCGACGATCCAGAGGATCTGCGACGGCGATGGCCGCAGCTTGCTCGCGGCAAGCGTGGGGATGGCGAGGTTGACGGCGGCGACCAAGGCGACCGCGAGTATCACGGATGAGGCCATCACGGCCATGATCCGCGTTCGGGCCGGATGTCCGGTTTCCGGCATCGTTGCGGGCATGCGAAACCCCCGGTTGTGGAGATGGGTGATGAGTGAGCGGAGGCCTCCCGCGGGATCACCGTAGACTCGGCGCCGGCCTTACCTCAAATGCATCTTTGACAGGTGATATATGCGTCAGACGCAACCTAGCCTCGACCTGCTGATCGCCCTGGACGTGCTGCTGGAGGAGTGCAGCGTCTCGGCCGCCGCGCAGCGGCTGCACCTGTCGGAGCCCGCCATGAGCCGCACGCTCGGCCGCATCCGCAAGGCGATGGGGGATCCCGTGCTGGTGCGCTCGGGGCGGCAGATGGTGCCGACGCCGCGGGCGCTGGCCGTGCGGGGGGAGGTCCGGGCGCTGATCGAGGCGGCCAGGAAGGTGTTCACGCCCCCTGGCCGGCTGGACCCGGCCACGCTGGTGCGGCGGTTCACCATCCTGGCCTCGGACGCGGTGATCACTGCCATGAGCGTGGCGCTGCTGACGGAGGCGGCCGCGTCGGCTCCCGGCGTGCGGTTCCATTTCATCGCCGAGGGGTACGGCGACGCGCGGGCGCTGCGTGACGGGAGCGCGGATCTGGAGGTGACCGTGATCTCGGACCCGGCGCCGGAGACGCGCGTCGAGCCCGTCATGGTGGACAGGGCTGTGGGCGTCGTGCGTCCCGGGCACCCGCTGCTCGACGGCCCGATCACGGCGGAGCGGCTGGCGGCGGCCGAGCACGTGATCGCCAGCCGGCGGGGCCGCGCGCAGGGACCCGTGGACGAGGTCCTGGCCGGCATGGGGCTGACGCGCCGCGTCGCGGGCTCGGTGCCGACGTTCGAGGCCTCGCTGATGGTGGTGCGGCAGTCCGATCTGGTGGGAACGACGCCGGAGCGGCTGACCAGGCCGCTGGTGGAGGCGCTGGGGCTGGTGACGTTCCCGATCCCCTTCCCGTTGCCGGAGATGACGCTGTCGCAGGCGTGGCATCCCCGATACGACATGGACCCCGCGCATGTGTGGCTGCGGGAGCTGGTGCGCGAGATCCTCGGCGGCCAGGGCTGAGCGGCGTCAGCCGGGGCGGCGCGGGGATGGCGCGGCTCGCGTGGTTCCTGGGCGGCGGCGCGTCGCCGGGATAGGAATGAGCCATGCGTCTGAACAGGAGGGCATTCCTGGGGGCGGGGATGCTGGCCGGGGTGAGCGCCGGGTGCGCCACCACGTCGTCGGGCCGGACCGGGAAGGGGCCCGGGTTCGACCCCCAGGACTGGGCGTCCGTGCGGGCCCAGTTCCAGCTGGACCCCGCGTACGGGCAGTTCGCCGCGTTCATCCTGGCCCCTGCCCCGGCCCCGGTCCGCGAGGCGATCGCGAAGTACCGTGACGCCCTGAACGCCGACCCCGAGTACGCCCCGCCCGGCCCCCAGGCTCCCGACCAGGCGATACGCGAGGCCGCAGCCCGCTACCTGGGCGCCCGCGCCCAGGAGATCGCGCTGACCGACAGCACCACCATGGGCCTCGCCCTGGTCTACTCCGGCATCAGGCTGCGCCCGCACCAGGACGTGCTGACCACCGAGCACGACCACCTCGCCACCCACGAGGGCCTGCGCCTGCTGGCGGGGCGCACGGGCGCGGAGGTCCGCAGGGTCCGCCTGTACGACGACCCGGCCCGCGCCACCGAGGACCGGATGGTGCAGGCGCTCAAGGCCGGCCTCGGCCCGCGTACCAGGGTGGTCGCGATCACCTGGGTGCATTCGAGCACCGGCGTCCGCGTGCCCGTGCGCGCCGTCGCAGACATGATCGCCGAGGCGAACAAGGGCCGCGACGAGCACGACAGGGCGCTGCTGTGCGTGGACGGCGTGCACGGGTTCGGCGCGCTGGCCGACGGGATCGCCGACCTGGGCTGCGACTTCCTGGCCAGCGGCACGCACAAATGGCTGTTCGGGCCGCGCGGCACCGGCATCGTGTGGGGCAGGACCTGGGAACCGGTGGCCCCGATCATCACCAGCTTCAGCAGGGCGGCGTTCCAGGCCTGGCTGCACGGAGGATCCCCGGGGCCGAGCACGGCCGAGCTGGTCACGCCGGGCGGGTTCAAGGCGTTCGAGCACCGGTGGGCGATGCCGGAGGCGTTCGGGTTCATGACGGCGATCGGCCAGGACCGCGTGCAGCGGCGCACGCAGGAGCTGGCCACCAGGCTGAAGGCCGGCCTGAGCGAGCTCCCGCAGGTCACGCTGGCCACCCCCGTGGCGCCTGAGCTGTCGGCGGGCATCGTGTGCTGCTCCATCGCGGGCATGCGACCGTTCGAGGCCGTGGAGCGGCTGCGCGAGAGCAAGGTGATCGCGAGCGCGACGCCGTACAACCCGTCGCTGCTGAGGTTCGGCACCAGTATCGTGACCAGCCCCGAGCAGGTGGACCATGCGGTCGAGGCCGTGAAGGGGCTGAGCTGAGCCGAACGGCGCCGGGCACTCCAGCCCGGCGCCGGGGCAGGATCAGAGGCGGCAGGCGTAGATGTCGGTGACCAGGATGGCCCGTGCGCCGATGTCCCACAGCTGGTCCATCACCCGCTGGTGGCCGTGGCGGCGGACCATGGCGCGCACGGCGACCCAGCCCTCGCGGTGCAGCGGCGAGACCGTGGGGCCCTCCATGCCGGGCGTGAGCGCGATGGCCTCCTCGATGCGCTCGGCGCGGATGTCGTAGTCCATCATGACGAAGTCGCGGGCGTGCACGACTCCCTGGAAGCGGCGGACGAGCTGCTCGACGCCGGGTGTGTCGGGCGAGCTCTGCTGCTTGATCAGCACGGCCTCGGAGCGCATGATCGGCTCGCCGAACACCTCGAGACCGACGTTGCGCAGCGTCGTGCCGGTCTCCACGACGTCGGCCACCGCGTCGGCCACGCCGAGCCGGATGGCGGTCTCGACGGCGCCGTCCAGCTTGATCACACGGGCGTCGACGCCCGCGTCGGAGAGGTATTTGTCGAGCAGGCCCGCGTAGGAGGTGGCGATGCGGCGGCCGTTGAGGTCTTCGACCGAGCTCATCGTGCCCGCCATGGCGGCCAGGCGGAAGGTGGAGCCGCCGAAGCCGAGCGGCATGATCTCCTCGACCGGGGCGCCGGAGTCGACCAGCATGTCCCTGCCGGTGATGCCGACGTCGAGCGTGCCTTCGCCGACGTAGACGGCGATGTCGCGGGGGCGCAGGAAGAACAGCTCGCAGCCGTTGGCCTCGTCGACGACGACGAGCTCCTTGCTGTCCCTGCGCGACCGGTAGCCGGCCTCTTTGAGCATGTTTTGGGCGGCTTCGCTGAGCGCGCCCTTGTTGGGTACTGCCAGACGCAGCATGTTCAGGTCCTCGAATTGTCTCGCTGGTGCTTCTCCAGGGGCTTGGTGGCGGGCGCCGGGCGCCCTAGAGATGCTTGTAGACCTGGTCGAGGCCGATGCCCTTGGCGATCATGAGCACCTGCACGTGGTAGAGGAGCTGCGAGATCTCCTCGGCTGCCCTGTCGTCCGACTCGTGCTCGGCGGCCATCCAGCTCTCGGCGGCCTCCTCGACGACCTTCTTGCCGATGGCATGGACACCGGCGTCGAGCGCGGCCACGGTGCCCGAGCCCGCGGGCCGGGTCCTGGCCTTCTCTGACAGCTCGGCGAACAGCTCTTCGAAGGTCTTCATGGTCTCTCTCGTCGTTCGGCTGACGTGCTTGATAAGCCTAGTCTGCGCGACGGGGTGACGCCGCCTTCCGTCCGCCATGCGAGACGGCGTCGCCCCCTCTCATCCGAGCGCTTTCTTAGCCCTCGCGATCCGCTCCATGGCGTGCACAGACTCGCCGCCCTCGTGGCCGTTGTAGGGTTGAACTCCTCTCCACCATGAATCAATGGTGGAGATTCTTCCCGTCACCCTCAGGTGCGGGGGTTCGCGCTTCACCGACCCGGGCAACCCCGAGTCTCCACGCGCTGTCACCGCCGTTCCGGCGGCCTAGTTGTACCGACAAGGACACGATCTCCCGATGGGCTTGGCTATCGCCTTCCGGTTCGATCACTCGAACCGTACCCACAGTGGCCGAGAGAGTGCAATAAGTTACAGTCAAAGGCGCTGGCCCGCATCCGGGCAGAGCTTGACGTCCTTCTCGCCGGCGTAGTGGTTGTAGGCGGCGAACACCGTGGACGGCGGCGTGATCCCGTCCTGCAGCCCGACCGAGAACAGCGCCGGCGTGGTGGTACGGGCCTCGGCGAGCGTTCGGTCCCAGAAGGCCAAACCCGTTCAGCGGCAATGGCCGCCCCTACTCCATTACTGAACCGCTTCATAGCTGCCTGGCGCGTCGTCGCTGGTGACGGCCTCTTGTCCGCCAGAGGAGGAATAGGCCAGGGTGGCGGACAATATCGCTGATACGGTTCAGTCAGGTTCGCGAGAGGAGCACGGGGTGAAGAGGCCAACGATCGCCGACATCGCCAGGCGGGCCGGCGTGTCCAAAGGTGCCGTCTCCTACGCCCTGAACGGCCAGCCCGGCGTCTCCGCGGAGACCAGGGCGCGCATCCAGGCGATCGCCCAGGAGATCGGCTGGCGCCCCAATCTGGCCGCGCGCTCGCTCAGCGGCGCCAGAGCCGACGCCATCGGCCTCGTCCTGTGCCGCCCCGCCCGTTTCCTCGGCGTGGAGCCGTTCTTCATGGAGCTGATCAGCGGCATCGAGGGCGAGCTGGCGGCCAGCTCGTGCGCGCTGATGCTGCAGGTGGTGCCCGACCACGAGGCCGAGATCGCGATCTACCGGCGCTGGTGGGGCGAGGGCAGGGTGGACGGCGCGATCCTGGTCGACCTGCACGCCGACGATCCCCGGGTGCCGGTGGTCGAGCGGCTCGGCATGCCGGCGGTGGTGACCGGGCACCCGTCGGGCGCGGGCTCGCTGCCCGCGGTGTGGTCGGACGAGGTGGCCGTGTTGCGCGAGGTGATCGAGTATCTCGCGGCGCTCGGCCACCGGCACATCGCCAGGGTGGCCGGGCTGCCGGCGCTGCTCCACACCAGGATCAGGGACGGGGCGTTCTCGGAGATCTGCGCCGAGCTGGGCGTGAGCGAGCATCCGGTCGCGCACACCGACTACACGGGCGAGCAGGGCGCCCGGGCGACCCGGCGGCTGCTCAGCTCCCGCTCCAGGCCCAGCGCGATCGTCTACGACAACGACATCATGGCGGTGGCGGGGCTGTCGGTCGCCCAGGAGATGCGCCTCGACGTCCCCGCCGAGCTGTCGATCGTGGGCTGGGACGACTCGCCGCTCTCCCAGGTGGTGCGACCGGCGCTCACGGCGGTGACCCGGGACATCCCCGCCTCCGGCGCGCACGCCGCGCGCACCCTGCTCCAGCTCATCGGAAGCGGGGAGCCGGGGAGCCTGGAGGGGCCGCCGGCGCGCCTGCTGCCCCGGGGCAGCACCGCCCCCGCACGGCCGTGACCGAACCGTTTCACAGGCGATGTAGCCACAGGTCAGCGGCGCTGCGAGGGGAAACATTTCAGCAACCTCAGAGACTGGCTATTGTAACTTATCCGTTTAAGTGGTGAGATCCCTACACCATAGAAATTGGGCACCGGTCGTGGGGATGCCCTCGCACATCCGCACGCCCCCGCCGACGGGGAGCTCCGGCGCCCATCCGACCGATAGATCGGATAGCCCCCATGCGACGAATGATGGCAGCGTGCAGCACGGTCCTGCTGACGGTCCTGAGCGCGGCCTGCGCCACGAGCGGCCAGACGCAGACCAAGCAGGCCGACCAGAACGCCCCCGCGACCCTGTCCTTCTGGTCCACGGGCGGAGATGACGAGACCGCCACCTTCCAGAAGGCGGCCGACCTCTATCACCAGAAGCACCCGAACGTGACGATCAAGGTGCAGACCCTGTCGTGGAGCGATGCGTACGCCAAGCTGCTGGCGGCGGCCACAAGCCGCAGCGGGCCTGACATCATCTCCGGCGGCATGACCTGGACCATCCAGTTCGGCGCCAGGGGCGCCATGGTGGATCTGCGCAAGCACGGCGTCGACGCGCTCAAGGCGCAGGCGCTGCCCGCGCAGTGGGAATCGGCCGTCTCCCCCGACGGCTCGGTGTACGGCGTGCCGCTGGACATGTCGACCCTCGCCCTCTACTACCGCACCGACCTGCTGGAGAAGGCCAAGGTCGAGCCGCCCAAGACCTGGGACGAGCTGACCGCGGCCATCGACAAGCTCAAGGCGGCCGGCGTGAAGAAGCCCTACAGTCAGGACTGGGGCAACCTGGACTGGATCGGCTACTTCAACTACCTCTACCAGGCGGGCGGCTCGTTCTACACCCCCGACTGCAAGCCCTCGCTCAACACCCCGCAGGCCGAGCAGGCGCTGAAGTACTGGGTGGACCTCTACCGCAAGCACGGCGCGCCCACCGCCACCGTGGAGGGCTCCGACGCGCTGGACACCGGCACCGCAATGGTGGTGGCGGGCAACTGGATCGCCAAGGGCATCGACATCAACAAGCCGAAGCTGAAGGGCAAGTGGGCGATGACCACGATCCCCGCGGGCCCCGCCGCGCCGACCGCGTTCATCGGCGGCCGGGCGATCGGCGTGACCTCCTTCAGCAAGTACGTCCAGACCGGTGCCGACTTCGTCAAGTTCATGTACAGCGACGAGGCCATCACCGCGATCGCGGACGAGGCCAGGAAGCGGAACCTCTCCTACATCCCGCCGCGTCCTGACAAGATCGTGGACGGCTCGGTGTTCGCGCCCGAGCAGGCGAAGGTGTTCGAGGCCTCGATCAAGACCGGTAAGGCCGCGCCGGGCTGCCCCGGCTGGGACGAGAGCGCGCCGGACGTGGCCAAGCAGCTCCAGTCGGCCATCCTGGGCAAGTCAGACGCCAAGACCGCGCTGGCGGAAGCCGCCAAGGTCATGGAGCGCAACGCCGGATAGCCGCCCGCCGGGACCGGCCGCGCCGGTCCCGGCCCTCCGATCCAGGAGTCTGACCCAGGAGCTGACATGGCCCCCATCCCCTTGCGCAGCAGGTTGCGCCGCTACGGCACCTCGTACGCGATGCTGCTGCCCTTTCTCGCGCTGTTCGCGGGGTTCCTGCTCTGGCCGCTGGCCAACTCGCTCTACCTGAGCTTCACCAAGTTCGACGGGATCAATCCCGCGGCGTTCACCGGTCTGGACAACTTCCGGCAGCTGGCGGAGGACGCCAGGTTCCGCCACGCGCTGGGCAACACCGCCCTGTACGTGGTGGGGTCTGTCGTGCTCGGCACGCTGCTGTCGCTGGGCCTCGCCCTGGCGTTCAACGGCACCAGCTGGCCGCACCGGATCATGCGCACCGTGTTCTTCCTCCCCTCGGTGACCTCCTCCATCGCGCTCATGCTGATGTGGAAGTGGGTCCTGTTCCCCAGCGACGTGGGCCTGGCCAACACGATCGTGGCCTGGTTCGGCGGCGACGCCGTCGCCTGGCTGGCCACACCGGGCCTGACGATCCCGATCCTGGTGCTGATGTCGGTGTGGGGCGGCATGGGCTACGGCATGGTGCTGTACGTGGCCGGGCTCGGCGCGATCCCCCAGGAGTACTACGAGGCCGCCAAGATCGACGGCGCGTCCACCTGGCGGCAGTTCCGCCACATCACGCTGCCGCTGCTGCGCCCCGTCACCACGTACGTGGTGGTGACCGGCCTGATCGGCGCCTTCCAGGTGTTCGAGGCCGTCTACATCGTCTTCCAGCAGGGCGCCAACACCATCGGCGGCGTGCTCGACTCGGGCCTCATGATCGTCCCCTACCTCTACGACCAGGGATTCACCCACTTCAGGCTGGGCTATGCCTCGGCGATCGCCTGGGTGCTCTTCCTGATCATCTTCGCGCTCAGTCTCGTCAACCTGCGCGTGGGCCGCGCCACGAAGGAGCTGTGATGGCCGTCGCCCCGATGGACACGATCGCCCCGGTCCAGCAGTCCGGGCACAGCGCGGAGACCGGCGGCAGCCGGCGCTCCCGGATCAACGGGCATCTGCTGCGCCTGCCGTTCTACCTGCTGTCGCTGACGATGATCGTGCCGTTCTACTGGCTGGTCATCACGGTGTTCAAACCGCCGCAGGAGCTGGCCAGGACGCCGCCGTCGTTCGTGCCGCAGTCCCCCACGTTCGACAACTTCTACGACCCCGACTGGACCCCCAAGGGGATCAACCCCGGCCACTTGCAGGGCATCTTCCAGCGTT
This sequence comes from Nonomuraea sp. NPDC049400, assembly GCF_044466425.1. Lineage (NCBI taxonomy): Bacteria > Bacillati > Actinomycetota > Actinomycetes > Streptosporangiales > Streptosporangiaceae > Nonomuraea > Nonomuraea sp. NPDC049400. Next base: position 91,565 of record NZ_JBITMP010000011.1, on the reverse strand, counting down.
ACCAGGTGGACCTCGGGTTCTGGCGGTTCCTGCTCAACAGCATCGTCATCACCACCGCCATCACCGTCGTGTCGCTGCTGATCTGCTCGCTGGCCGCGTACGTGATCGCCAAGCACGACATCAAGGGCCGCCGGACCATCTTTCTGATGATCATCGCCTCCATGATGGTGCCCTGGCAGACCACGCTGATCCCCAACTACGTGATCATGCGGAACCTGGGCTGGCTGGACAGCTACGCCGCCTACATCATCCCGGCCCTGGCCAAGGCGTTCGTGCTGTTCTTCCTGGTGCAGTTCCTGCAGTCGATACCGAACGAGCTGATCCAGGCCGCCAGGGTGGACGGCGCAGGCGAGTGGCGGATCTGGTGGAAGATCGTGCTGCCGCTGCTGCGGCCGGCGCTCGCCGCGATGTCGATCTTCATCGTGCTCGCGGAGTGGAACAACTTCCTCTGGCCGCTCATCATCGTGCAGAGCGACGAGATGGCGAACATCCCCGTCGCCCTGGCCAGGCTCAACTCCTATTTCGGCGGGCCGGACCACCAAGGCGCGATCATGGCGGGCGGACTGATCGCCTCGGTTCCGACGATCGCCTTCTTCCTGATCTTCCAGAAGTACTTCACCCGCGGCATCGCGCTCAGCGGCCTCAAGGGCTGACCCGGTGCGCTTGGAGCAGCTCCAGGAGGTCCCGGTCCACCAGGAACCCGTCGAGCTGCTCGAAGCGCGCCCCGGGCCGCCGGTGCCCGATCACCCCGAACGGCCCCTGGAACTCCCACAACGCGTAGCCCCAGCCGAACGAGGCGAACACGCCGAGCACGTCGGACAGCCAGCGCAGCGCGACGCCGTTCGGCGTGTGGTCGTAGCAGCCGAACTCGCCCACATGGACGGGCACGCCCTCAGCGGCCACCGCCCGCCACGGGACGTAGAAGTCACGCAGCCCGGCCCTGTCCCAGTGCCGTTCCTCGTAGTCGCAGGGGTAGGCGGGCTCGGCCAGGTCGCGCGAGCCCTGCCCGCCACTCGGCGTCGTTGTTGCTGACGCTCATCGGCTGTTGACGCGCTCTCAGTAATGGATCCCAGAGATTCGGCCCGCGCCACACATGGACATGCGGCACCTCCGCGGCTTCCTGCTTCGTCGGCCTGTGCCACTCCGGAGAGTGGTCTTACCTGGCCTCCACCAGAACGACTGAAAGCATCGTCCCGCCCGCTGTCGCGGGAGGCGTTTCTCGTCTCCGCCCGCCCGGCGGCGACTGTCACGCTGTGTCGGTCGTGACGCTTCGAAGCCTCCGGATTACCCTTCGCCTCGCACATTGGACACGCTATCGGGTGACGGCCGATCATGCAGCCCGAATCCTCAAGGTCACCTCCTGGTGCTCGCTCTCCCAGCCGGTGATCACGTAGCCGGGGGCGCGGTGGAGGTTGAGCGAGAGGTGCAGTCCGCGCTCGCGGCAGGCGTCGAGGTAGGTGTCGAGCACCTCGAGCACCCGCTCATCCGGGTTGGCGTAGTCGAGCCCGTCGGTCCAGAACCGGTAGTCGCACGGCATGCGGACGAAGTCGAAGCCCCACGAGGCGATCGCGTCCAGCACCCGCTCGTCCGCCGACGCCGGCTTCACGCCCGGGTCCTTCCAGAACATCCACTGCAGGTTGAACCCGTAACGCCTCATCTCGTCACCACCTCATTCACAGAACGAAGCACAGGTGCGCGGACCAGGGCACGCTCGTCCAGGCCCGCCGTACTGATCAGGAACTCGACCCGCTCGCCGGGCAGCAGCGTGACGAGCTGGTCGTCGACCTCGGCGTCAGGATCGAGCCGGTCGGGGAAGACGGCCAGGTCGCGCAGGAGCGTGCGGGCGGTGACCGTCAGCCGGAGCCCGTCAGGGGCCGGCTCGGCCGCGGTGTCGTAGCGCGGCTCGGGCAGGCGCAGGTCCCGGTCGGGTGCGAAGAACCACAGCGCCCGGCCCACCGGCGGCCCGCCCGCCGGTCCCCCGGCATCGCCCGCCCCGCCAGGCAGCCCGTCTGCCTGTTCCGCGGCATCGCCCGGCCCGGCACCGCTCAGGGCGCCGTGGTGCTCGGTGACCTCGACGGCGGTGACCTCGACGGCGGTGACCTCGACGGCGGTGACCTCGACGGCGATGAGCTCGACGGCGATGAGCTCGCTCGCCGGGTCGCCCGGCTCGGCGACGGACGTGGCCAGCGGCACAGTGACGGCCGCGCGCGGCGGCACGTCCAGCGCGAGGGCCTGCGCCGCGAGCGGGGTGCCGTCGAAGTCGTGCCGTACGGCCTTCGCCGACGCCCGCCACGGCCGCCCGGTGTCGTTGACGGCGACCAGCGCCAGGCCGCCGTCGCGCGGCTGCACGGTCAGCAGCCGGTCGGCGTAGGCCCGGCGCAGCGCGTGGAACAGCGGCTTCTTCCGGCCGTCCCCGTCCACGGCCGACCACGAGGTGACCGGCCAGCAGTCGTTGAGCTGCCACACCACGCTGCCCGCGCAGTGCGGCCAGAGCGACCTGAAGTGCTCCACCCCCAGCTGGATGGCGCGTGCCTGGTTGACCTGGGTGAGGTAGTGCCAGTCGTCGAAGGTCTCGGGGACGGGGAAGTGCGGCTTGAGCCCGGCGGCCAGCTTGAGGTTGCCGTCGACGGCCTTCTGGTGGTGCAGCAGGCCGCGGGAGTCGGGCAGCAGCGGGTCGTCGCTGATCGCCCTGCGGATCGTGGCGTACGCGGCAGGGGCCTGGAAGCCGTACTCGGCGGCCATGCGGGGCCGGTAGTCGCGGTAGACGGTGTAGTCGCGCTCGTTCCACACGTCCCAGATGTGCATGGTGCCGTGGCCCGGGTCGTTGGGCGGCAGGTCCATGGAGCCCGAGTAAGGGCTGCCCGGCCAGTACGGGCGCGTCGGGTCCAGCTCGGCCACGATGGACGGCAGCAGCTCCAGGTAGAAGTGCCCACCCCAGCTGCGTCCCTGGAGCGGCTCCTGCCAGCCCCAGTCGGCGTAGCCCTCGATGTTCTCGTTGTTGCCGCACCACAGGACCAGGCTCGGGTGCCGGCTCAGCCTGGCAACCTGCTCGCGCGCCTCCGCCTCCACCTCGGTCCTGATCGGCTCCTCCTCGGGGTAGGCGGCGCAGGCGAACGGGAAGTCCTGCCAGATCAGCAGCCCGAGGCGGTCGCACAGGTCGTAGAAGTGCTCGCTCTCGTACAGGCCGCCGCCCCAGACCCGGATCAGGTTGGTGTTCGCCTCGCAGGCCTGGGTGAGCCTGGCGGCGTAGCGGTCGCGGTCGACCCTGGTGGGGAAGCAGTCGTCGGGGATCCAGTTGACCCCTCTGACGAACACGTCGACACCGTTGACGGCCAGCGTGAACGCCCCGCCCTCGGTGCGCAGGCTCACCTCGCGCAGCCCGATCTCCCGGCGCCACACGTCCTCGCCCGCCGTCACCTCGAGCTCGTGGAGCGGCTGCTCGCCGTACCCTCTCGGCCACCACAGATCCGGATCGGGCACCTCCAGCGTGATCACGGCCTCGCTGCGGCCTTCGGGGATCACGACGCGCCCCGAGGAGCCCTTGATCGCCGCGGTCACCTCGACGGCTCCCGCCTTCTCCACCTCGACATGGACGTCCACCCTGGCCGCCCCGTCGCCGAGGGTGACGAGCGGCCGCACCTCGGCGATCCTGGCCCCGCTCCACTCGTGCAGGCCGATCGGCCGCCAGATGCCGGCCGTGACCAGGGTCGGCCCCCAGTCCCAGCCGAAGTTGCAGGCCATCTTCCTGATGAACTGGTAGGGCTGGGTGTAGGCGCCCGGCCGGTCGCCGAGCTCCTCCTTCAGCCGCTCGGCGTACTCCATCGCCGACCCGAACGTGACCGTCAGCCGGTTGTTTCCGATCCGCAGCGCGTGGCGCACGTCGAACCGGTAGGAGCGATGCATGTTGGCGGTCTCGCCCACCCGGACGCCGTTGAGCTCGATGACGGCCACGGTGTCGAGCCCCTCGCACACCAGGTCGGTGCGCTCGTGCTCGGTGCCGTCCCAGGTGAAGTCCGTCTCGTAGCACCATTCGGTGCGCCCGATCCAGGCCAGGCGGACCTCGTTGTCGTCGAGGTAAGGGTCGGGGATCAGACCCGCGGCGAGCAGGTCGGTGTGCACACAACCCGGGACGGTGGCCGGGGCCTGGATGTCACCGCCCGCCGAGCGGACGGTCCAGGCTTCATGCAGGGGGCGGAGCGGGGTCATCAACCCTCCGGGCTCGAGCGGCGGAGATTGACATCGCATCACTAAACCCGTTTAGTTGCAATGCCGATCACTGAGGTTTCTGCTCGGTCAAAGAGCGGGCGGGGCGGTGCTGCCCCTGGAGACCAGGCGCGGGTTGCCCTGTTCGGTGTCGGTCACCTCGCGGCCCTGGACCAGGTCGAGCAGGGACCGGGCGGCCTGCGCGCCGTAGGCGGCGATGTCCCTGCTGACCGCCGTCAGGTGCGGCCGGGCCAGCAGGCACAGGGCGGAGTCGTCCCAGGCCACGACGGACAGCTCGCCCGGCACCGAGATCCCCGCCTCGCGGGCGGCTGCGGTGCCCGCGACGGCCATCACGTCGTTGTCGTAGACGATGGCGGTCGGCCGCCCTGGCCTGCGCAGCAGGTCGAGCGTGGCCCGCTCGCCGCTCTCGCCGCTGTAGTCGGCGTACACGGTGATGCTCTCCACACCCAGCCTGGCGGCCGTCTCCCGCATGGCGGCGGTCCTGACGCCGGTGTGCATGAGCTCCTCAGGCCCCGCGACCCTGGCGATCCTGCGGTGCCCCAGCCCGGCCAGGTGCTCGACCACCGCGGTGAGCGCGCCGCCGTCGTCGATCCAGACGGCGGGCAGCCGCCCCGTCCGCTCCGGGCCGCCGATGACCAGGGCGGGCAGCCGCAGCTCCTCCAGCACGTCGATCCTGGCGTCCTCGGTCCGCAGGTCCACGACGAACACCCCGGCCACCCGGTGCTGCGCCCACCATTTCCGGTAGATCGCGATCTCGGCCTCGTGGTCCTCGGTCATCTGCAGCAGCAGCCCCACGGACGCCGCCGACAGCGTGGCCTCGATGCCGGAGATCAGCTGCATGAAGAACGGCTCCAGCCCCAGCGTGCGCGCCGGCCGGTCCACGACCAGGCCCAGCACGTCCGGCCGGCCGTCAAACAGGGCCCGCGCCAGGCTGTTGGGCTGCCAGCCGAGCTCGGCGGCGATGGCCTGGATGCGGCGGCGCGTCTCGCTGGAGACGCCGGGACGGCCGTTCAGCGCGAACGACACCGCCCCTTTCGAGACGCCGGCCCTGCGTGCGATGTCGTCGATCGTGGGTCGCTTCATCGGCCGTCCCTTGACGTTTACCGGTTCATGTCTGCCGCCAGCGAGACTCTACGACAAACGACACCGCCCGCCGCATCCCCCTGCGGGGAGGCGGCGGGCGGGTGCACGATCAGCCGGGCTCAGCGGCGCGGCGGCCGGGCGTCGTCAGGTTGAGCCTCGGGTCAGCGGGTCACCGGGTCAGCGGTCGAAGCGGCGGCCCGAGTTGCGGCGGTAGCCGCCGCCGTTGCCGCGCTCGTCCGTACGGCCGCCGCCGGAGCGGTAGCCGTCACGCGGGCCGTCGGAGCGGTAGCCGCGCTCCCCCGCCGACGCACGGTCGGCAGAGAACGGGCGGCCACGGTCGGAGGCGTAACGCCCGCCGCGGTCGTCCGAGCGGAAACCGCCGCGCTGGCCACGGTCGTCCTGGCGGAACGGCCGGTCGTCGGAGCGGTAACCGCCGCTCGAACGCCCGTCGCGGCGCCGGTCGTCCCCGAAGGTACGCGGCTCCTGCGAGCGCCCGAACGGCCGGTCGCCGTCGGCGCGCCGCCGGGGTCGCCGGTCGTCGCCGGAGCCGAACGGCCGGTCGCCATCCTCGTGACGCCGAGGACGGCGCTCACCGTCGAACTCCCGGCGCGGGCGCCGGTCGTCGCCGGAGCCGACCGGCCGGTCACCGTCCTCGTGACGACGCGGACGACGGTCATCACCGGGCCCGAACGCGCGCTCCCCATCCTCGTGACGCCGAGGACGGCGCTCGCCGTCGAACTCCCGGCGCGGGCGGCGCCCGCCGCGGCGCTCGCCGTGACCGCCGTCGCGGCGCGGGCGGAGCGGCTTGCGGACGTCCGGCTCCCAGACCGGGATGGCCTCGCCGCTCGGCGTGCGGGCGCCGGTGACCTCGGCCACCCGGGGGTGACCGGGCGTGGCCTTCAGGCGGAACGGGTGGATCCCGGCGCGCCGGGTGAGCGCGTCGGTGGAGCGGCGCTCGCTGGGCAGCACCAGCGTGACCACGGTGCCCTTCTCCCCGGCGCGGGCCGTGCGGCCGCCCCGGTGCAGGTAGCTCTTGTGGTCCTGCGGCGGGTCGACGTGCAGCACCAGGCTGATGTTGTCGACGTGGATGCCGCGCGCCGCGACGTCGGTGCAGACGAGCACGTTGACGGCGCCCTCGCGGAACTCGGCGAGGATGCGGGTGCGCTGGTTCTGGCGCTTGCCGCCGTGCAGGCCGCCCGCCTTGACGCCGACCCTGGCCAGCTGCTTGCACAGCCGGTCCACGCCGTGCTGGGTGCGGACGAAGATGATCGTACGGCCCTCGCGGTTGGCGATCTCGGCGACGACGTCGAACTTCTCGTCACGCGTGACCTGCATCACGTGGTGCTCCATGGTGTCGACCGGCGAGGTCGCGGGCGCCACGGAGTGGGTGATCGGGTCCTTGAGGAAGCGCTGCACCAGCTTGTCGACGTCGCCGTCGAGCGTGGCCGAGAACAGCAGCCGCTGCCCGTCGGCCGGGGTCTGCGCGAGCAGGTCGGTGACGACGGGGAAGAAGCCGAGGTCGCACATGTGGTCGGCCTCGTCAAGAACGCTGACCTCGACGTCGCCGAGCGAGCACTCGCCCTGCCGGATCAGGTCGCCCAGACGGCCGGGGGTGGCGATGACGATGTCGACGCCGCGCCGCAGCGCCTCGATCTGCTTGCCCATGGACATGCCGCCCACGACGACCTTCATGCGCAGTCCCAGACCGCGGCCGAGCGGCTCCAGTGCGTCGTGCACCTGGAGGGCGAGCTCGCGGGTGGGCACCAGGATCATCGCGCGGGGGCGGCCGGGGGCCGGCTTCACGCCCGCGAGGCGGGCCATGGTGGGCAGGCCGAACGCGAGCGTCTTGCCGGAGCCGGTCTGGCCGCGGCCGAGCACGTCGTTGCCGGCGAGCACGTCGGGGATGGTCGCGCTCTGGATGGGGAACGGGCTGTCGATGCCCTGCTTGGCCAGCCCGGTGACGAGCGGCTTGGGCAGGCCGAGCAGCTCGAACTCGGACGGGCCTCGCTCGGGAGCGGCCTCGCCGCGCGAGCCCTGGCCCTCAGCAGCGGAGTCCGCAGCGCCGGGGGCGGTCTCGTCGAACGCGGGCAGGACAGAGTCAAGCATGGTCACGAAAGTCGTGCCTTTCCATGGAAGTGGCGCGTCACTTCTGCGAAAGGACGAGCCGGGGCGTACGGCACACGCCGTACAGGGGTCAGGGCGCCCGCCATCGGGGCGGGTCAATTCTCACAACACATGAGGGGGACGCACCTGGGCGCCGGCCGCAGGCGGCGCGAAACGCGCAATGAGACGTCAGGTACATCTGTTACCAACGCCGGGGATGTTATCGGAAATTCCCCGGATGGGCCCGGACCTTCCGAAACCCTCTATGGCACGCTGAAACGGCTGACGTTTACGCCAGCCGTAACAGCAGCAAAGATCAGACGTTGAAGCCTAGCATACGGAGCTGCTCGCGCCCCTCGTCGGTGATCTTGTCCGGGCCCCACGGCGGCAGCCAGACCCAGTTGATCTTCACGTCGGACACCATGCCGTCGAGCGCCGAGTGGGCCTGGTCCTCGATGACGTCGGTCAGCGGGCAGGCCGCGCTGGTCAGCGTCATGTCGATGGTGGCCACCGGCTGCCCGCCGTCGGCCGCGTCCAGGTTGAGCCCGTAGATGAGGCCCAGGTCCACCACGTTGATGCCGAGCTCGGGGTCCACGACGTCCTTGAGCGCCTCCATGACCTCCTCGACGGTCGTCTCGCCGTCGAAACCGGTCGGAGTCTCCACAGGCTTGCTCATCGGGCACTCCTCACAACTGCATCCTTATAAGCCATCCAAGAGAGCAACGCGCACTTGACACGTGCCGGGAACTTGGCGACGCCCGCGAACGCGACCGCGTCGCCGAGCACCTCCTCGTCGGCCTCCACCTGTCCCCTGCCCTGCATGAGCCTGGTGAACTCGTCGACCACGGAGAGCGTCTCCGCCACCGTCGAGCCGGTGGCCAGCTCGTGCAGCACGGAGGCGGCGGCCTGGCTGATCGAACAGCCCTGTCCGTCATAGGAGACGTCGAGGACCTTGCCGCCGTCGCCCACCTTCACCCTGAGCGTGATCTCATCGCCGCACGTGGGGTTCACGTGGTGAACCTCGGTGTCGTACGGCTCGCGCAGCCCCCGCCCCTGCGGGTGCTTGTAGTGCTCCAGGATCAGCTCCTGGTACATCGACTCGCCGATCATGGCTATGCGAACACCTTCTGAACGTGATGGAGGCCGCGCACCAGGGCGTCGATCTCGCCCGTGGTGTTGTACAGGTAGAACGACGCCCGCGTGGTCGCCGGTATTCCGAAGCGCAGGTGCAGCGGGCGCGCGCAGTGGTGACCGACGCGTACGGCGACGCCGAACTGGTCGTCCAGAATCTGCCCGACGTCGTGCGGGTGGATGCCCTCCAGCGTGAACGACACCGTGCCGCCCCGCCCCTCCAGCGAGTCGGGCCCGATGAGGCGCAGGGTGGGCACCTCGCGCAGGGCGTCGAGCGCGTAGGCCGTCAGCGTGCGCTCGTGCGCCTCGATGGCCTCCATGCCGACCTCGGTGAGGTAGTCGACGGCCGCGCCCAGCCCGATGGCCTCGACGATCGGCGGCGTGCCTGCCTCGAACTTGTGCGGCACCGGCGCGTACGTCGAGTGGTCCATCCAGACCGCCTCGATCATCTCGCCGCCGCCCAGGAACGGGGGCATGGCGTCGAGCAGCTCGGCCTTCCCCCACAGCACGCCGATGCCCGAGGGGCCGACCATCTTGTGGCCGGTGAAGGCCACGAAGTCGGCGCCCAGCTCGGCGACGTTCACCGGGTGGTGCGGCACGGACTGGGACGCGTCCAGCGCGATCAGCGCGCCGACCTCATGGGCCCGCCTGGCCGCCTCGGCGACCGGGTTGACGGTGCCGAGCACGTTGGACTGGTGGGCGATCGAGACGATCTTCGTCCGCTCGGTGATCACGGACGGGTCGTAGTCGAGCCGTCCCTCATCGGTGACGCCGAACCACTTCAGCGTCGCACCGGTGCGCTGCGCGAGCAGCTGCCACGGCACGATGTTGGAGTGGTGCTCCATCTCGGAGATGACGATCTCGTCGCCGGGGCCGAGCGTGAAGCGCGGATCGGTGTTGATCGGGTTGCCGAAGGCGTAGGCGACGAGGTTGAGCGCCTCGGAGGCGTTCTTGGTGAAGATCACCTCGTCGCGCGACGGCGCCCCGACGAACGCGGCGACTCTGTCGCGGGCGCTCTCGTAGGCGTCGGTCGATTCGGCGCCGAGCACGTGCATGGCCCGTCCGACGTTGCTGTAGTGCAGCGCGAAGTGGTCACGCATGGTCTCGATGACCTGGTTGGGCTTCTGTGAGGAGTTGCCCGAGTCGAGATAGACGAGCGGGCGCCCGTCGGGCAGCTCGCGGGAGAAGATCGGGAAGTCCTTCCTGATCTTCTCCACGTCAAAGCTGATCTGAGTCATGCAGATGCCTTCGTGTACTGCTCGTAGCCCTCGGCCTCGAGCTTCTCGGCCAGCTCCGGGCCGCCCTCCTCGACGATCCTGCCGCCCGCGAAGACGTGCACGAAGTCCGGCTTCACGTAGCGCAGGATGCGGGTGTAGTGCGTGATCAGCAGCACGCCGGTGTCGCCGGAGGCGCGGAAGCGGTTGATGCCCTCCGACACCACGCGCAGCGCGTCGACGTCGAGGCCGGAGTCGGTCTCGTCGAGCACGGCGATCTTCGGCTTGAGCAGCTCGAGCTGGAGGATCTCGTGGCGCTTCTTCTCACCGCCGGAGAAGCCCTCGTTCAGGTTGCGCTGGGCGAACGCCGCGTCGATGGACAGCGCGTCCATGCCGCTCTTGAGGTCCTTGGCGAACTCGCGCAGCTTGGGCGCCTCGCCGCGGACCGCGGTGACGGCCGAGCGCAGGAAGTTGGAGACCGAGACGCCGGGGACCTCGACCGGGTACTGCATGGCCAGGAACAGGCCCGCACGGGCCCGCTCGTCGACCGACAGCTCCAGCAGGTCCACGCCGTCGAGCAGCACCTGGCCGCCGGTGATCGTGTACTTGGGGTGACCGGCGATCGCGTAGGCGAGCGTCGACTTGCCCGAGCCGTTCGGGCCCATGATGGCGTGGGTCTGGCCCGAGTGGACGGCCAGGTTGACGCCGCGCAGGATTTCCTTGTCCTCGACGGCGACGTGGAGGTCGCGGATCTCAAGGGTGGACATTGGCTTTATGACTCCTTCGAGAGCGAGACGAGGACGTCATCGCCGTCGATCTTGATTGTGTAGACGTTCACGGGCTGGGTGGCGGGCGGGCCTGTGGGCTTGCCGGAGCGCACGTCGAAGCACGAGCCGTGCAGCCAGCACTCCAGCGTGCCGTCGTAGACCTCGCCCTCGCTGAGCTTCACCTCGGCGTGGGAGCAGACGTCGTGCAGGGCGAACACCTCGTTGCCCTTGCGCACGAGCGCCACCGGCGTCTCGCCGACCTCCACCCCGATGACTCCCCCGTCGGGGATGTCGTCGAGCTTGCACACCTTCTCGAACGAACTCATCGCGTGAGCTCCGCCTCCAGCGCGCTCAGCACGCGCTCGCGGATCTCCTCGATCTCGATCTTCTCGACGAGCTGGCCGAGGAAGCCCCTGATGACCAGGCGGCGGGCCTCGTCGTAGGGGATGCCGCGGGCCTGGAGGTAGAAGATGTGCTCGTCGTCGAGCCGGCCGGAGGCGGAGGCGTGCCCCGCCCCGGCGACCTCGCCGGTGAGGATCTCCAGGTTGGGCACCGAGTCGGCGCGGGCGCCGTCGGTCAGGATGAGGTTGCGGTTGAGCTCGTAGGTGTCGGTGCCCTCGGCCTCGACCCTGATGATCACGTCGCCGATCCAGACGGCGTGCGCGTCCTCGCCCTGCAGGGCGCCGCGGTAGTCGACGTTGCTCTTGCAGTTGGGCTGCGAGTGGTCGACCAGCAGGCGGTGCTCCAGGTGCTGCCCGGCGTCCACGAAGTAGACGCCCGACATGTCGGCGTCGCCGCCGGGAGCGGTGTAGGACACGTTGGGCGACAGGCGTACGAGGTCGCCGCCGAGCGTCACCACGAAGCTGCGGAACGTCGCGTCCTTGGCCAGCTGGGCGTGGTGGTGGGACACGTGGACCGCGTCGTCGTCCCAGTCCTGCAGGCTGACGACCCTGAGCGAGGCGCCGTCGCCCACGACGAACTCGATGTTGTCGGCGTAGACCGCGCTGCCCTTGTGGTCGAGCACGATCACGGCCTCGGCCAGCGGCTCCACCTTGACCACGATGTGGCCGTACGCGGCGCCGTCGCCCGAACCGGTCAGCGTCAGCACGGTCGGCTTGGACGTGACGGCCTCGCGCGGCACCGTGATCACGGTGGCCTTCTCGAAGCTGGTCCACGCCTGGGCGCTGACCCGGTCGGTGGGCATGAACGACTTGCCGACGCGGGCGTCGTCGCGGCCGACCGTCTCCACGGTGACCTCGGGCGCCGCCTCGACGTCGACCCGGACGTGGCCCACGGCCTCGGCCTTGCCGTTGTGCAGGCCCTTCAGGCGCGAGAGCGGCGTGAAGCGCCACGCCTCCTCGCGCCCGGTCGGGACCTCGAAGTCGCCCAGCTCGTAGGACGCCTTCTCGTGCAAGGTCGACAGGGGCTTCTCGTTCAGGCCCATCAGCCGACGGCTCCTTCCATCTGCAGCTCGATCAGCCGGTTGAGCTCGAGCGCATACTCCATGGGCAGCTCACGCGCGATCGGCTCCACGAAGCCGCGCACGATCATCGCCATCGCCTCGTCCTCGTCGAGCCCGCGGCTCATGAGGTAGAACAGCTGGTCCTCGCTGACCTTGGAGACCGTGGCCTCGTGGCCCATCTTGACGTCGTCCTCGCGGACGTCGACGTACGGGTAGGTGTCGGAGCGGCTGATCTGGTCGACCAGCAGGGCGTCGCACTTGACGGTGCTGGCGCTGCCGTGGGCGCCCTCCTCGATCTGCACGAGGCCGCGGTAGGAGGTGCGGCCGCCGCCGCGCGCCACCGACTTGGAGATGACGCTGGAGCTGGTGTTGGGCGCCAGGTGCACCATCTTGGAGCCGGCGTCCTGGTGCTGGCCCTCGCCCGCGAACGCGACGCTCAGCGTCTCGCCCTTGGCGTGCTCGCCCATCAGGTAGACGGCCGGGTACTTCATCGTGACCTTGGAGCCGATGTTGCCGTCGATCCACTCCATGGTCGCGCCCTCGTAGGCCACGGCGCGCTTGGTGACCAGGTTGTAGACGTTGTTCGACCAGTTCTGGATGGTCGTGTAACGGCAGCGGGCGTTCTTCTTCACGATGATCTCGACGACCGCGCTGTGCAGCGAGTCGGAGGAGTAGATCGGCGCGGTGCAGCCCTCGACGTAATGGACGTAGGAGTTTTCGTCCACGATGATCAGGGTCCGCTCGAACTGGCCCATGTTCTCGGTGTTGATCCGGAAGTAGGCCTGCAGCGGGATCTCGACCTCGACGTTCGGCGGCACGTAGATGAACGAGCCACCGGACCACACGGCGGTGTTGAGTGCGGCGAACTTGTTGTCGCCCACCGGGATGACCGACCCGAAGTACTCCTTGAAGATCTCCGGGTGCTCCTTCAGGCCCGTGTCGGTGTCGAGGAAGATGACGCCCTTCTCCTCGAGGTCCTCACGGATCTTGTGGTAGACGACCTCGGACTCGTACTGGGCGGCGACACCGGCGATGAGGCGCTGCTTCTCCGCCTCGGGGATGCCGAGCTTGTCGTAGGTGTTCTTGATGTCGGGGGGCAGCTCGTCCCAGGAAGCGGCCTGCTTCTCGGTGGAGCGCACGAAGTACTTGATGTTGTCGAAGTCGATGGCCGTGAGGTCAGAGCCCCAGGTGGGCAGCGGCTTCCTGTCGAACAGGCGGAGGCCCTTCAGGCGCAGGTCAAGCATCCACTCCGGCTCGTTCTTGAGAGCGGAGATGTTGCGGACGACCTCCTCGGACAGGCCTCGCTTGGCCGCCGCGCCCGCGGCATCCGGGTCGGCCCAGCCGAACTTGTAATTCCCGAGGCCTTCCAGCTCCGGGCGGTCGGTGACAGTCACCTTCCGGTCTCCTTGCTCTTGTCTCTATGTGCGGATTCACCCAGCGACTGTGGGCTCACATGTGTCGTGCAGACCCCGTCGCCGTGTGCGATCGTGGCCAGGCGCTGCACCGGGGTGCCGAGCAGTTGCGCGAACGCCTCCGTCTCGGCCTCGCATAGCTGCGGGAACTCCGCAGCCGCGTGTGCCACCGGGCAGTGGTGCTGGCAGAGCTGGACGCCGCCCGACTTGGCCTTGCTGGCCGAGGCCGCGTACCCCTCCGCCGACAGCGCCTGCGCCAGCACCTGAACGCGCTGATCCGCCGGCACCGTCCGCATGGCCGGCTCCAGCCGCCTCAGCAGGCCCGAGACCTGCGAGCGGGCGAAGTCGGCCACCGCTTGCTCTCCCATGTGCTCGCCGATGTAGCGCAACGCGCTCTCGGCGAGGTCGTCATAGGCGTGCACGAAGGCACTGCGCCCCGCGTCGGTGATGGCGAACAGCTTGGCCGGCCGTCCGCGTCCGCGCTGCCCGCGCGGCCTCACCATACGAGGCTCTATCATCCCGTCGGACACCAACGCGTCGAGGTGACGGCGGACGGCGGCGGGCGTGAGCCCGAGCCGCTCGCCCAGCGCGGCGGCCGCGACGGGACCATGCTCGAGGATCAGCCTGGCCACGCGGGCACGCGTGCTGTGCTCGCCGCCTGGCTCGATCCCTTGCATGTTTTTCACAACATCAGTGTGCCGTAATTCCTTCCCGGTTCACAAACGGATCTGAGCAGCTCGAGAATGGAATTTCTCACGCAGGGTAGCCTTACCTAACCCTTCCTCAGGAAGGCGAAGGTCAAGCCCGAGCAAAAAATGAGCCCGAGCATCACGCAGGCCATGGGAACGGCGCTGCTCGCACCCACGAGGCCCACGAGCGGGGCCGCGGCGGCGCCCAGCGCGAACTGCAGCACGCCGAGCAGGGCCGAGGCGCTGCCCGCGACCTGCGCGGGCTGGCTCGCCAGGGCCAGCGCGCCGGTGCCGGGCATGACCAGGCCCTGGCCGAGCATGATGACGAACAGCCCGCCCACGATGGCCCACAGGCCGAGCCCGGTGAGCGCGGCGGCCAGCAGCAGCGCGGCGCCGGCCAGCCCGACGACGAGCCCGGTGGTCACCAGGGTCACCGGCGGCACCCGTCCCGACAGCCGGCCGCCGAGCTGGGCCATGGCGGTCAGGCCGAAGGCGTTGAGCCCGAAGATGAGCGAGTACTGCTGGGGCGTGGCGCCGTACACCTCCTGGAGCACGAACGGCGAGCCGGAGATGTAGCCGAACATCGCCGCGAAGGCCAGCCCGGCGGTGAGGGCGGAGCCCATGAAGGCGCGGTCGCGCAGGAGCTTCCCGAACGTGCCCACGGTGTGCTTGAGGCCGCCGCTTTCGCGCTCGGCCGCGGGCAGCGTCTCGCGCACGCCTGACAGCACCGCCAGCAGCAGCACCACCCCGGCGACGCTGAGCGCCACGAAGACGCCGCGCCACGACGTGAAGGACAGCAACTGCGCCCCCGCGATGGGCGCGAGGATCGGCGCCAGGCCGCTGACCAGCATGAGCGTGGCGAAGATGCGGGCGATGGCGGCGCCGTCGTACAGGTCGCGGACGACGGCCCGCACGATGACCAGGGCCGCGCCGCCCAGCACGCCCTGCAGCAGGCGGAACGCGACGAGCATGGGCACGGACGGCGCGAAGGCGCACAGCAGCGAGGCCACCATGAACCCGGCCACGCCCACGATCAGCGGCACCCTCCTGCCGCGCACGTCGCTCACAGGACCGGCGATCACCTGGCCGACGGACACGCCGATGAGGCAGGCGGTGAGGGTGAGCTGGACCTGCGCGGGCGTGCTGAGCATCTCGGAGGTGATGGCGGGCAGCGCCGGCAGGTACATGTCGATGGAGAGCGGGCCGATCGCCGACAGCGCCCCCAGGATCACCAGTAGCAGTCCGCGGCGGTCCTTCCTCTGCTCGATGGCGACGACGGACGTGACCTCTGCCACGGACATGCGTGATCCCCTTCTCCCTCGCAGGCCTTCCGGCCCACGGGGGCCGAGGGATCAAACCAGGTCCCGGTCCTCCGAATTCCCGGTCATCAGATATTTCATCCTGGTTCGTTCAGCTGGATGACCGAGAAGGTCGCGCCCTGCGGGTCGGTGAGCATCGAGAACCGGCCGGGAGGCGCCTCCATCCCCCGCACCAGCACGGCCGCGCCCGCCTGCTCGGCCGCCGTCGTCGTGGCGTCGACGTCGGCGACCGCGAAGTACGTCATCCAGAAGGACGGCGTGCCCGGGGGGTAGCCGGCGGACATCTCGACCATGCCCGCGACGGCCCGCTCCCCCACGTGCCACTCGGTGTACTCGAGCCCCGCCGTGTCCGCCGGGCGTGGCGTCCAGCCGAAGACGTCCGGGTAGAAGCGCACGGCGGCGGCGGGATCGCGCGTGACCAGCTCGTTCCAGCAGAACGAGACAGGCTCGTTGACCAGCTGCGCGCCGTGGTGGTTGCCCGCCTGCCAGGCCGCCCCGTACGAGCCGTCGGGGGCCTGGAAGGCCGTCATGACGCCTTCCTCGAAGACCGCCATCGGCTCCATCGTGACGGTGCCGCCGGCCTTCGTGACCCGCTCGGCGAGGGCGGCGGCGTCGTCGGTGGCGACGAAGGTGTTCCAGAACGAGGCCGGCCCCACCTCCGCGACCGGCCCCACCCCGGCGACCTGCTTGCCCTCGTGGACGAACATGCCGTAGCCGTCGGCCTCGGGGTCGTCGATCATGTCGGCCCGCCAGCCGAAGATCTCGCCGTAGAACCGGGCGGACGCCTGGACGTCGGTGCTGGAGAGGTCCACCCAGCACGGGACTCCGGGGTCGTATTCACTGCGTTGTGACATCGCACCCTCCTGCGACATGGAGCTCGTCGTCAGACTTTCACCTCCGGCGCACCCCTTCCGGGGAACGTGCGGGTCAAGAACTGTCCAAATCAGGCCATATCTTCCCGACGTCCGCCCAGGGCGCACTTCTGGCGCTCACCTGCGGCCCGGACCGCGCGCCGTAGTCCCTAAACTCGTGGCCATGGAATCCCCAGCCGTCGAGATCATCGACCTGGTCAAACGTTACGGCGGCGCCACGGCCGTGGACGGCCTCACGCTGCGCGCCGCGCGCGGCGCGGTCACCGCGGTGCTCGGGCCCAACGGCGCGGGCAAGACGTCCACGGTGGAGATCTGCGAGGGGTTCCGCAGGGCCGACGCGGGCACGGTCCGCGTGCTCGGGCTGGCGCCCACGCTGCCGCAGCTGCGGCCGCGGGTGGGGGTCATGCTGCAGTCGGGCGGCGTGCCGCCGGCGATGCGCTGCGGCGAGTGGCTGCGGCTGGTCTCGCGCTTCTACGCCCATCCGCTCGACGCCCGGGCCCTGCTGTCACGGCTGGGGCTGGCCGATCACGTACGCACCCCCTACCGGCGGTTGTCGGGCGGGCAGCAGCAGCGGCTGTCGCTGGCCGCGGCCGTCGTCGGGCGGCCCGAGCTGGTCTTCCTCGACGAGCCGACGGCGGGGCTCGACCCGCAGGCCCGGCACGCCTGCTGGGAGCTGGTGGGCGAGCTGCGCGGGGCGGGCGTGTCAGTGGTGCTGACCACGCACCACATGGACGAGGCCGAGCGGCTGGCGGACCACGTGGTGATCATCGACAGGGGCCGGGTGGTGGCCGAGGGCACCCCGGCCTCGCTGACGGGGGCCGAGCGGCAGCTCCGCTTCCGTGCCCGGCCGGGGCTGGCGCTGGAAGAGCTGCTCAACGCGCTACCGGCGGGCAGCGCGGCCAAGGAGTCGCCCGCCGGGCACTACATCATCGAGGGCCAGGTGGGCCCCGAGCTGCTGGCCACGGTGACGGCCTGGTGCGCGGCGGAGGGCGTCACGGCCGACGACCTGCGCATCGAGCGCCGCACCCTGGAAGACGTCTTCCTCGAGCTGACGGGCAGGGAGCTGCGATGACGAGCCAGGGTCACTCCTCCGCGGGGGAGCTCGTGCTGGACTTCACGCCCGCGCCGGGGGCGGCGCCGTTCCCGCGCATGGTCCTCGCCCAGGCGGGCGCGGAGATCCGGGCGATGCTGCGCAACGGCGAGCAGCTGCTGCTCACCATGATCATCCCGATTCTGCTGCTGGCCGGCTTCTCGCTGGCGCCCCTGATCGACGTCGGGGGCGGCAGGCGGGTCGACTTCCTGGTGCCCGGCGTGCTGGCGCTGGCCGTCATGTCCACGGCCTTCACCGGCCAGGCCATCGGGACCGGCTTCGAGCGCCGCTACGGCGTGCTGAAGCGGCTGGGCGCGACCCCGCTGTCCAGGGCCGGGCTGATGCTCGCCAAGACGAGCGCCGTCGTGGCCGTGGAGATCATCCAGGCCGCGGTGATCGTGGCGGTCGGGCTGGCGCTGGGGTGGCGGCCGCACGGGTCGTTCCTGAGCGCGGCGCTGCTCATCGTGCTCGGGACGGCGGCCTTCAGCGGGCTGGGGCTGCTCATGGCGGGCACGCTCCGCGCGGAGGCCACCCTGGCCGCGGCCAACCTCGTGTACCTGGTCCTGCTGGGGGCCGGCGGGGTGATCTTCCCGCTGTCGAAGTTCCCCCACGGGATGCGGCAGGTCCTGGAGGTGCTGCCCATCTCGGCACTGACCGGCGGCCTGCGCGCGGTGCTCGCGCAGGGCGCCGCCCTGCCACTTGCCCCGCTGGCCGTGCTCGCGGCGTGGGCGGTGCTGTCGCTGGGCCTGGTCTCGCGCACGTTCCGCTGGGAGTAAGCCCGCTGGGAGCGCTCACTCCGGTTGCGGCCGGGCGGCCTCAGTGCGGCCGTAGCGGCGCCGGGTGAGGGCGGCCACCGCGGTCAGCGGGATCGCGGCGCCGGCCGCCAGGCCGAACAGCAGGGTGTAGCGCCCGTGCTCGGCCAGCGGCCCGGCCGCCCACGACGAGACCGCGCTGCCCACGAAGAGCGCGCAGGCGAAGAACGCGATCGTGGTGCCCCTCGCCTCCGGCACCACCGAGGTGGCCCACGTCTGCAGCGATGAGTGCAGGAACGACCAGCCGCCTCCGAGCAGCAGCGCCGTGACCGCCACGGTGGCCATGCTGACGTGCACGGAGACGATCACGAATCCGGCGGTGAGCTGCGCGCCGCCCACCGTCATCAGCGCGGGAGCGGGCCAGCGCCCCGCCAGCCGCTTGACGAGCTTCGCGAACGACCACAGGCCCAGCCCGTACGCGGTGATGGCGAGCCCCGCGACGGCCGCGGCGTATCCCGCGTGCTCCAGCGCGGTGGCCAGGAACGGCATGGCGCCGAGCATGATCGCGCCTTCGACGAAGGCGAGCCCGAACACCAGCAGCGCCCAGCCGTGCCCGAGCACCGCGCCGAGGTAGCGGCCCACACCGAGCGCGGCACCGTCCAGGCGGACGCGTGGCGGCTCCGGCAGCGAGCCGAGCGTGAGCGCGCAGGCCAGGGCGCAGGCGGCGGGCACGGTGAAGGCCACCCGCCAGTCCACCAGGCCCGCGAGCACCCCGCTCAGCCCGGTGGCCAGGGCCGTGCCGAGGGCCGCGGCGGCCATCAGGTCGGTCAGCGCGCGTTGCCGTACCGAGGGCTGGACGGTGTCGCCCACGTACGTGAGCCCGGTGGGGATCACCGCGCCGAAGCAGGCTCCCGTCACGACCCTGGCCACCACCAGAGCCCCGAGCACCGGCATCAGCGCCGAGGCCACCCCCGCAAGCGCCGCGCCGAACAGCGCCACGCGCATGACCCGCACCCGGCCGAACCGGTCGGACAGCAGCCCCCACAGCGGCTGCGTCAGCCCGTAGGCCAGGTAGTAGCCGCTGGCGGCCGCGACGGAGGCGGAGAGCGGGACCTCCAGGTCCACCGCGATGAGCACGAGCATGGGGCTCACCGCGAAGCGGTCGAAGCTGCTGACGAACGAGGCCACGGACAGGGCCAGCGGCGGCCGGGTGAGGCTCGCGGGAGGGGCGGGCGATTTCATGCGTCCAATGATCCAGCAGACAGTAGTGACACCTTGTGTCGGGAATGTCGTGCGGCCTCAGTACGCTCTGACCTGTCGTTCCTCTGAATTGGAGTCCCGTGACCGCCTTCGCCCTCGACGACCCCTTCGACCGCGGCTCCGGCCTGCCCCGGCCAGGAAGCCTGCTGCGCAGCGCCGCCGACTCGATCCCGCCCTCCGGGCTCGTGCTGCTCGGCATCGTCTCGGTGCAGCTGGGAGCCGGGTTCGCGAAGGAGCTGTTCGCGGCGCTGCCGCCGAGCGCGGTGGTGTTCCTGCGCATCGCGGCCGGGGCGCTGATCATCGGGTCGTTCGTGCGGCCCCGGCTGAAGGGCCTGTCCTGGCGCGACTGGGCGGTGGGGGTCGGGTTCGGGCTGACGCTCGCCCTCATGAATTTGGTCTTCTACGAGGCCCTGGCGCGGCTGCCGATGGGGATCGCGGTGGCCATCGAGTTCCTGGGGCCACTGGGCGTGGCCGTGGCGGCCTCGCGGCGCAGGATCGACCTGCTGTGGGTCGGCCTGGCCGGCGCTGGCGTGGCGCTGCTCGCGCCGTGGGGGCAGTCGGCGTCGGTGAGCTGGCTCGGCATCGGGTTCGCGATGGTGGCGGGGGTCTGCTGGGCCGGGTACATCCTGCTGTCGGCGGCGGCCGGGCGGCGCTTCCCCGGCACGAGCGGGCTGTCGTTCGCGATGATCGTGTCGGCCGTCGTGGTCGCTCCCGTCGGTGTCACGACGGGCGGGGCGGAGCTGCTGCAGCCGGAGTTGCTGCTGATCGGGCTCGGCGTTGGGCTGCTGTCGTCGGTGATCCCCTACTCGCTGGAGCTCCAGGCGCTGCGCCGGATGCCCACGCACGTGTTCGGCATCCTGATGAGCCTGGAGCCGGCGGTGGCGGCGCTGATCGGGGTGCTGCTGCTGAACGAGGTCCTGCACGCCCAGCAGTGGGCGGCGATCGTCTGCATCGTGGCCGCCAGCCTGGGCTCGACCCGGCGGCGCAAGGCGTAGAGATGGCGGTCCGCCGCGCGCCCGTGGGATGGGGTCTCGGGCGCGCGGCGGGGGGCTCGGCTCTCGGTGGGCGGGTGTGCCGAGCCCATGGAAGGTCAGCGGAGTGCGGGTTTCCGCCTGACCAGGCATACGCCATCCACCGCAATCGGTGGTGGCCGGTCCGATGAGGACCAGGACGTCGGGGCCGCCGGCGGACGCGCTCGGCGTCGCTCGTCCGGCCCGCATTGAGAGTACCGCTATCGGCGCGCGTGCGATCCCCAAATGTCAGAACTTAGGGCGCAGTTTCAGTGTTCGGCCCAAATGCCCCGTACGTGGCCGATGTGTTCGACCATGAGGTGGCGGACGGCCTCGCTGTCGCCGTTCTTGAGAGCGTCGAGCAGCTGGAGGTGCTCCCTGGCCGACTCGGCGAGCGCGCCGCGCTCCGCGAGCTGGGACAGGCCGTAGAGCCTGGCCCTGTTGCGCAGGTCGCGCACCACCTCGACCAGGTGGCCGTTGCCCGCCAGGGTCAGCAGCTCGACGTGGAAGCGCAGGTCGGCGTCCACGTACGCGAGCAGGTCGGCGCGCTCGGCGGCCAGGACGATCTCCTCGGCGATGGGCCTGAGCCGTTCGAACTCCTCCGCCCGCATGCCGCCGGCCAGCCTGGCCACGGTGGGCACCTCGATGAGCTGGCGGATCTCGGTGAGCTCGTCGAGATCGCGGTCGGACAGCTCGGTCACTCTGAAGCCCTTGTTGCGCACCGCCTCGACCAGGCCCTCCTTGGCGAGGTCGAGCATGGCCTCGCGCACCGGCGTGGCCGAGACGCCGAACTGGGCGGCCAGCACCGGCGCGGAGTAGACCACCCCCGGCCGCATCTCACCGGTGATCAGCGCGGCACGCAGCGCCTGCGCCACCTGCTCGCGCAGGCTCTGCCGCTCTCCCACCATCGGCAGGTCGAGCCGCTCCTCGGCAGCCATCCGCCCATCCCTTCCTAAGCAGTCCACGCCTCGTAAGCGGCGGCCGCGACCACGAGGTCCTCCCACGCCATGCCCGTGCTCTTGAACACCCGCGGCCCGGTGCCGGCGACGACCCTGCCGGCCACGAGGTCGGCGAGGTTGCCGGCGAGATGACCAGCGGTGATCGTACCCTCGTGGATCGGGATGAGCACATCCCCCGCCTCCTCGAGGGCGGCCGCCCTGGCCTCGACGACCACGGTGGCGCGGGTGACGAGGTCGCCGTCGAGCTCGCGGGCGCCGGGCTCGTGCGACCCGACCGCGACCACGGTGACGCCGTCGCGGGCGAGCTTACCCGGGAACAGCGGCTCCCTGGCCGTCGTGCAGCACGCGACGATGTCGGCCTGCTCCACCGCCGCCGCCACGGGGTCCGGCTCGTGGGGCAGGGCGCGGGCGGCCAGGCCGAGCGCGCGGCAGCGCCCGGCGAGCGCCTCCGCACGGCCGGGGTCGCGCCCGATCACCGTCACGTCCGCCACGGGCCGCACCTCCCGCAGGGCCAGCACGTGCCCCCACGCCTGAGGCCCGCTCCCGAACACCACCAGCCGCCGGGCGTCCCCGGAAGCCAGCCGGCTGACGGCGAGGGCGGAGACGGCTGGGGTGCGGAGCGAGGTGAGCGCGATCCCGTCCAGTGCCGCGAGCGGGGTCAGGGTGTCGCCGTCGAACAGCAGGTACGTCCCCTGGATGCGGGGCAGCCCCAGGTCGGGGTTGCCGGGCGTGATGCTGACGGCCTTCACCCCCGCGTACCGCCCGGCCGCGGCGGGCATGAGCAGGAGCTGCCCGGCAGGCATGTCCACGATCGGCCGCTGCGGCGTGGCCTCGGGATCGAGCCCCGCCCGCAGCGCGTCCTCCAGGATCCGCACGGCCCGCCCCATGGGCACCAGCCGCTCCAGCGTGGCGGCGTCGAGATACGGCAACCCGGTCATCGCAGCGTGAACCCCAATCCCATCGGATCGTCGGGATCGAGCTCGAAGGCGTGCCGCCCCGTCCGGTACGCCATGCCCTCGATCTCCGGCACGATCCCGTCGTGCAGGACCTCGGCCACCCGCGCGCGGAAGGTGCTCCCGACGATGCTGTCGTGGATCAGCGGCCCGCGCAGCCCGGAGTCGTGCAACAGCGCCAGCCTGGCCGCCGTGCCGGAGCCGCACGGCGAGCGGTCCACCTCCCCGTCGGCGAACACCGTCACGTTCCGCTGGTGCGCCATCCCGTCCACGTCCGCCAGCTCGTCGTAGAAGATCACGCCGTAGACGCCGGACAGCCGGTCGTCGGAGGGGTGGCGGGTGGCCGGGTGGCCGACCAGGTCGGCCTTGATCCGGCGGGCGTGGGCGATGAGCGCCGTCAAGTGCCCGGGCTCCACGGACAGGCCCAGCGCCCCGGCGGGCACGGACACGTAGATGGCACCGCCGTACGAGACGTCGACCTTCGTCCCGCCGGCCGCCACGTCGCGTGCCAGCACGTACGACGGCACGCTGACGAACGTCACCCCGCGCACCCGCCCGCCGGAGCAGCGCACCCGGGCCGTGACGCGCCCGGACGGCACGTCGATGACCACGTCCGTCTCCCCGTCGGGAGCCGCCGCGACCAGCCCCTCGTGCACGGCGTAGGCGCCCAGCGCGATGGTGCCGTGGCCGCAGGCGGTGGAGAAGCCGTCCTTGTGCCAGAACAGCGCCCCGAACAGGGCCCCCGGGTCGTCCGGCGGGACGAGGAAGCAGCCGTACATGTCGGCGTGCCCGCGCGGCTCGTGACACAGCAGCCGCCGCACGTCGTCGAACTCGGACTCCGCCATGGCGGCGGCCCGCCGCGAGAGCACGTCGGCCCCCGGGATCTCGGGCACGCCGCCGGTGACGATCCTGAACGGCTCCCCGCCCGTGTGGTAGTCGACCGTAGTGATCACGGTCCCGGCTTCGCCGGAACCGTGATCAAGATGCTGCGTTGATTGGTTCACTCGCTGCGCTCGCTCACAGTTCGAATCCGGCGGGGAACGGGTCGCGCGGGTCGAGGAAGTACTGGGCGGTGCCGGTGATCCAGGCCCGGCCGGTGATCGACGGGACGACGGCCGGCGCGCCGCCCACGGTGGTCTCCTCCAGGAGCCGGCCGATGAACCGGGTCCCGATGAACGACTCGTTCACGAAGTCCCGGCCGAGCGGCAGCTCGCCGCGGGCGTGCAGCTGCGCCATGCGGGCGCTGGTGCCGGTGCCGCACGGCGAGCGGTCGAACCAGCCCGGGTGGATGGCCATGGCGTGCCGCGAGTGGTGGGCGTCGGAGCCGGGTGCGGCGAAGTAGACGTGGTGGCAGCCGCGGATGCGGTCGTCCTCGCGGTGCACGGGCTCGTCGGCGGCGTTGATGGCCTCCATGGTGGCCAGGCCGGCGGCGATGATCTCGTTCTTGGCCTTGCGGTCGAAGGGCAGGCCGTAGGAGTCGAGGTCGACGACGGCGTAGAAGTTGCCGCCGTACGCCAGGTCGTACGGGATCTCCCCGAACCCGGGCACGCGCACGGTGGCGTCGAGCCGGTCGCAGTAGGACGGCACGTTGCGCAGCGTCACCGACATCGCCTGCCCGTCCTCGACGGCCACGTCGACCTCGACGAGCCCGGCGGGGACCTCCAGGCGCACGGTGGTGACCGGCTCGACGACCTCCACCATGCCGGTCTCGACGAGCACGGTGGCCACGCCGATGGTGCCGTGCCCGCACATCGGCAGCAGCCCGGACACCTCGATGAACAGCACGCCGTAGTCCGCGTCCGGCCTGGTGGGCGGCTGGAGGATGGCGCCGCTCATGGCGGAGTGGCCGCGCGGCTCGGTCATCAGCAGGGTGCGGATGTGGTCGAGGTTGTCACGGAAGTGGACGCGCCGCTCGGCCATGCTGGCGCCGGGGATCACGCCGATCCCGCCGGTGATGACGCGGGTGGGCATGCCCTCGGTATGGGAGTCGACGGCGTGGAAAACGCGCTTTGTCCTCATCGCAGCCCTTCTGCCAGTGCCTTCTCGGTCGCCGCACGCACGATAGCGGCCTGCTCGTCCGTCAGCGGCAGCCTGGGGTGCCTGCACGGCCCGCCGTGGCGGCCCGCGAGGTCCATGGACAGCTTGATGGCCTGGACGAACTCGGTCTTCGAGTCCCAGCGCAGCAGCGGGTGCAGGGTCCGGTAAAGGGGCAGGGCGGTCTCCAGGTCCCCGGCGACCGCGGCGCGGTAGAGCTCGACGTTGGAGGCGGGCAGCGCGTTGGGGTAGCCGGCGATCCAGCCCACCGCCCCGGCGATGGCGAGTTCGAGCAGCACGTCGTCGGAGCCGATCAGCAGGTCCAGCTCGGGGGCCAGCTCGGCGATCTCGTACGCCCTGCGCGCGTCCCCGCTGAACTCCTTGACCGCCACGATCAGCCCCTCCTCGTGCAGCTTGGCCAGCAGCGCGGGGGTCAGGTCGACCTTGGTGTCGTACGGGTTGTTGTAGGCCACGATCGGCACGCCCGCCTTGGCGACCTCGCGGTAGTGCTCGACGACGACCCGCTCGTCGGCGCGGTAGGAGTTGGGCGGCAGCAGGAGCACCGAGCCGCAGCCCGCCTCGCGCGCCTGCTCGGCCCAGCGGCGCGACTCCGCGGCGCCGTACGCGCCCACCCCGGCCATCACGTTGCGCCCGCCGACGGCCCGCACGGCGGTCTCGATCACCTTGGCGCGCTCTTCCAGGCTGAGTGTCTGGTACTCGCCCAGCGATCCGTTCGGCACGACGCCGTCGCAGCCGTTCTCCACCAGCCAGCGGCAGTGCTCGGCGTAGGCGTCGAAATCGACGGACAGGTCGTCGCGCAGGGGCAGCGCCGTGGCGACCATGACACCGTGCCAGGCCTTGCTGCGGTTCTCCATTGGGAAGTCCTCCATGTCAGGGCGGTTCATTCAGCGGTCGGATCGTCTGAGAGGTCGGCGAGGGCGCCGAGGGTGACGGGCTGGGCGATGGGGCGGCGGGGCGGCTGCGGCGGCTCGCCGGCCAGGCAGGAGACCGCGTAGCCGCAGATGCGGCCCTGGCACCAGCCCATGCCGGGCCTGGCCAGCAGCTTGATCGAGCGCGCGTCGGTGGCGCCGAGGTCCTGCGCCTCGCGTACCCGGGCCAGCGGCACCTCCTCGCACCGGCAGACCAGCGTGTCGTCCCGCAGCCAGCCCTGCCAGCCGGTCCTGACGGGGTACGCGTGCTGCAGCGCCTCGCCGAACGACCGCCACCGCTCCCGCCGCCGCAGGAGCACGCCGGGCACGGCCGTTTGCGAGGCGCCCGAGTCGGCGGCGATCGCCAGGCCCGCGATGCGGCCCTCCACTTCGGACAGGCGCCAGCCGCCCACGCCGGTGGGCTCGCCCGCGGCCCAGACCCCGGCGACGCTGGTGCGCTGGCCGGCGTCCACGGCGAGCACGGGGCTGCCGTCCACGTCCTGCCTGGTCTCGCAGCCGAGCTGCGCGGCCAGTTCGATCTGGGGCACGAACCCGTAGCCGACGGCCACGGTGTCGCACTCGACGACGCGGGTGGCGAGAACGTTCCAGTCCTTGTCGAGGCGGGCCACGGTGACGGCCTCCACCTCGCGCTCGCCGTGCGCCGCCACGACCGCCTGGCGGGTCCGGTACGGCACCAGGTGCCGGGCCAGGTCCAGCGCGTACCCGCCGGCCTCCCCGGCCTTGCCCAGGGCCAGCAGCGGATGCCTGGCCAGCCCGAGTCCGCCGTTGGCCTCGAGCACCCCGAGCACCCGCGCCCCGGCCCCGGCCAGCCCGGAGGCCACGGGGAGCAGGAACGGCCCGGTGCCGGCGACGACGATCCGCCTGCCCGCCACGACGCCGTTGCCCTTGAGCAGCGCCTGCGCGCCGCCGGCGGTGAGCACGCCGGGCAGGTCCCAGCCGGGGAAGGGCAGCGGCCGGTCGTGCGCGCCGGTGGCGATCAGCACCCGCCGCGCCTCCAGCGGGACCGCCTTCCGTTCGGGGGTCGTGCAGTGGACGACCAGGCCGCCGTCCGGCTCGCGGACGAGGCTCCAGACCTGGTGCCGCAGCAGCACGTCGGCGCGGGAGTCCAGGGCGCGGGCCTGCCGCAGGAACCGGGCCAGCCCGGGCGCGGGCTCGGGGTCGGCGGAGTGGCGGAAGTACTGGCCGCCGAGCCGCGTGGCGGAGTCCACGAGCGCCACCCGCAGTCCGGCCTGCGCCGCCGTGAGCGCGCCCGCCACCCCGGCGGGCCCGCCCCCGATCACTACCAGGTCGTACGTCATGACGTGGTCACCTCGTCACCGGGCGCGGCCT
The DNA here is from genome assembly GCF_044466425.1 of Nonomuraea sp. NPDC049400. NCBI lineage: Bacteria > Bacillati > Actinomycetota > Actinomycetes > Streptosporangiales > Streptosporangiaceae > Nonomuraea > Nonomuraea sp. NPDC049400. The sequence continues at coordinate 64,952 of NZ_JBITMP010000011.1, read as the reverse complement.
CCACGAGGCAGGCCCGCTCGGGCGCCCGCCCGTTGACCGAGATCAGGCAGTCGAAGCAGACCCCGATGCCGCAGAACAACCCGCGGGGCCGCCCGCCGAAGCGCGTGCCGCGCCACGAGCGCACCCCTGCCGCGTGCAGCGCGGCCCCGATCGTCTGACCGGGAGTCACGGGGACAGGACGCCCGTCGATCGTGATGTGGAACGTCAAAGGGACTCCTCCGAGAAACGATCCGGCCGGAAGGGCCGCAGGTCCAGGTCGGTCGGAGAGCCGGTGAGCGCCTGCGCGAGCAGGTGACCGGTCGCCGGGGCCAGCCCGATGCCCGCGCCCTCGTGCCCGCACGCGTGGTACAGCCCGGGCGCCCGCGGATCGGCGCCGATGACGGGCAGGTGGTCGGGGCAGTACGGCCGGAACCCGCAGTACGACCTGATGGCCCGCACCTCGCGCAGCGCGGGGAACAGCGCCACCGCCTGCGCGGCCAGCCGGGCCAGCACCGGCACCGACATGGTCCGGTCGAAGCCGACCCGCTCCCTGCTGGCCCCGATGAGCACGGTCCCCGAGGGCGTGCCCTCCACGACGGCCGAGGTCTCCAGTCCGGCCGAGTCGCTGGCCACGTTCGTCACATAAGCGGCGGTGTAGACCTTGTGCCTGATCAGGGGCTCGGGCAGCGGCTCGGTGACCAGGATGAACCCGCGCCTGGGCAGGACCGGGAGGTCGACGCCAGCCAGCGCGGCGACCTCGCCGCCCCAGGTGCCCGCGGCGTTGATCACCGCGTCGCCGAGCACGTCGCCCTGGGAGGTGCGCACGCCCGTGATCCGCTCTCCTTCGCGCACGAATCCGGTCACCGCCGCCCCGAGGCGGAGCCGGAGCGTGCCCCGGCCGAAGCTCTCCGCACCGTGCCTGAGCAGGCGCGCGGCGGCCAGCATGGGCTGCACCTGCGCGTCCTGGGGGTAGAACACCCCGCCGGCCAGGCCGTCGGCGAGCTCCGGCTCGTAGTCGCGCAGCGAATCGCCGGGCACCAGGGTGTGCTCCACGCCCTGCTTGGCGGCCAGCTCGGTGAGCTGCCGCTGGACCTCGCCGGTCTCGGCGACGACCAGCCCACCCTTGGCCTCGAACTCGAACCCGCCCTCGTACTCGCCATGGCCGGCCAGCTCGCGCCACAGCCGGTTCGAGAGCACGGCCAGCTCCAGCTCGGGCCCCGGCTCCTTGTCGGAAACCAGGATGTTGCCCTCACCCGAGCCGGTCGTGCCGCCCGCGACCGGGCCGCGGTCGACCACGGTCACGTCGAGGCCCGCGCGCGCGGCGTAGTAGGCGCAGGCGGCGCCCACCACTCCGGCGCCGACCACGATGACGTCGGACATCCATTACCTCCCCCTGTAATATGTCACATACCTTCTTTCTTGAGAAGCCCGGGCCTGGGGCGACCGGTGACGGGACCGACCGATCCGGCCCGTACCATCGATGGCGTGAAGCTACCCACCGACCACCCGAATCCTCTCGTGCGCCGCCTGTTCTCCTTCTGGGCGCCCACCACGGAGTCGATGCGGGGCTGGGCGCTGGCGTCCGTGGTGGTCAACGCGGGAATCGCGGTGACGGGCGCGGCCGTGCGCGTCACCGGCTCCGGGCTCGGCTGCCCGACCTGGCCAAAGTGCACGCCGGACAGCTTCATCCCGGTCGCGCACCCCGAGACCTCGATGCTCAACATGCTCGTCGAGTTCGGCAACAGGCTGCTGGCGTTCCTGGTGCTGGCGGTGGGCATGGCGTGCGTGATCGCGGCGCTGCGGCTGACGCCGCGCAGGCGTTCGCTGGTGCTGCTGTCGTGGCTGCAGCCGGTGGGGGTGCTGGCCCAGGCCCTGTGGGGCGGGCTGGTGGTCAACACGATGCTCAACCCGTTCACGGTGGGCATGCACTTCATCCTCTCCATCGGCCTGATCGCGGCCTGCTGGATGCTGTACGCGCGCGCCGGCGAGGGCGACGGCCCGGCCAGGCGGGTGACCCACCGCGACATCCGCAGGCTCGGCTACGTGCTGCTCGCGGCCGTGTTCGTGCTGCTGGTGGCGGGGGTCGTGGTGAGCGGCACGGGCCCGCACTCGGGCGACGAGATGGCCTCCCGCTTCGACCTCGACATCGAGGCCATGGCGCGGCTGCACGCCGACTTGGTCTACATCGTGGTGGGGCTGACGTTCGCGCTGCTGTTCGCGCTGCACGTGAGCCACTCGCAGCGGCCCGCCAGGCGGGCGGCGCTGGCACTGCTGGGCGTGGAGCTGGGCCAGGGCGTGATCGGCTACACGCAGTACTTCCTGGCCGTGCCTGCCGCGCTGGTCCTGCTGCACGTGCTCGGCTCCACGCTGGTCTGGATCGCCGCGCTCAGGGTGGTCACCTCGCTGCGCACCCGGGCACCGCTGCCCGACCACTCCCCCACCGAAGTGCCCGCCGCCGTCTGAGCGGTTGTGCCAGGGTTTGGGGTGATAAGTCGGCCACTCCCCCACTCCCTGGAGGGTGTGATTTGCTGCTGAATGTCCGCCCCACTCGGAAAGTGCTGCGCCGCGCGTACCAGGCTCTGGTGCTGGTCAGCGTGCTCGCCCTGGCGCCCATGACGTGGGCCTGGCTCGGCAGCTCGGCGCACCGGGAGACGGCCGAGGGCGACGGCTGGCTCGGCCACGTCCCCCCGGCGCAGGCCGCGCTGGTGCTGGGCGCGGGCCTGTACGGCACGCAGCCCACGCCGATGCTGGCCCGCAGGCTCGACATCGCCGCCGAGCTCTACCGCTCCGGCAAGGTGCGGGCGCTGCTGCTGTCGGGCGACAACAGCCGCAAGGAGTACGACGAGCCCACGGCCATGCGCGACTACCTGCGCGGCAAGGGCGTGCCCGACCAGGTGATGGTGCTGGACTACGCCGGGTTCGACACCTGGGACTCGTGCGTGCGGGCGCGCAAGGTGTTCGGGGCCGGCCAGGTGACCGTGGTGACGCAGGAGTTCCACCTGCCCAGGGCCGTGACTCTGTGCCGTACGGCCGGGCTGGAGACGTTCGGGGTCGGCGACGACTCGACCAGGCAGTTCGCCTCGACCACGTACGTCTACGCCGCCCGCGAGCTGTTCGCCACCGCCAAGGCGTTCGCCGACGCGATGGTCCTGCACTCCGACCCGGTCTACCCCGGCCCGCGCGAGGTCTCCCTGGACCGGATCCTCGCTCAGCCGGGCGCGCCGGGGGCGTAGCCAGGAGGCGGAGTGCCTCTCGCGACCGATCTGGCGTGCGCCGACGGCACCGGGAAGTCGGCGCGGGCGGTGCTCATGCACTCAAGCAGCGCCCGCTGCTCCTCGTGGAAGGTCTGCTCGTCCACCATGTGGCGGGCCGCCCGCTCGTGCAGCAGGCCCAGCTCGGTGGCGGCCAGCTGGTAGTCGCGCATGGCGCGCAGCCCGCGCTTGCCGCCGTGGGCCTTGGCCCACTGCCTGGCCTGCCGCCGCCTGGAGAACGCCGACAGCATGTAGATGTCGGCCTGGGTGACCAGCTTGGTCGGCTCGTACGGCGGCAGGTAGCGCTGGATGAGGGCCACGATGCGCCGCCGGTCCCTGAACACCACGCCGATGAGCACGATGAGCACGACCAGCAGCGCCAGATAGGCCACCACGAGCCCGGGGAAGCCGCCGTAGGAGGCCAGGCCGTTCCACAGACCGTGCAGGATCATCGCGCCCGACCAGCCCGCCAGGATGTAGAAGACCCGCTCGGGCCCGCTGCGCTGGGCGGCGTAGGCGACGGCGACGCCGATCATGGAGCTGAACAGCGGGTGCGCGAGCGGCGACAGGATGCCGCGCAGCACCACGGTGACCGCCAGCCCCTTGACGCCGGAGCCGGACAGCGCGGCGATGTAGTAGCTGACGTTCTCGCTCATGGCGAAGCCGAGCCCGACCATGCTGGCGTAGATGACGCCGTCGGTCGGCCCGTCGAGCTCGGCCCTGCGGAACCTCAGCAGCCCCAGCAGCACCAGCCCCTTCATCGTCTCCTCCACCACGGGCGCGCCGAAGGTGGCCGCGATGTTGCGGGCGCTGGCCTCCGACAGCTTGGCGGTGTCGATGATGTAGTGCAGGTTGAGCGAGTTGATCACACCGGCGACCAGGACCGCGATGCCCGCGCCCCAGGCGAAGGCGAAGACCAGGTTGCTGCGCGGCTCCGGCTCCATGCGGTCGAGCGCCAGAATCGCCGCGAGCAGCATCGGCACCGGCGCGAGCGCCAGCATGAGAGCGATGAAGAACTGCACCGGAGCGCCGTTGAACACGTCGAAGGAGAACGAGACAAGAGCGCAGATGCCGGTGAGGACCAGCCCGATGATCAACGCGGACGACGGGCGGTCCTTCAACACCCAGCGTGGATCACGGGTCGCCATACGGTGACTTTAACGGATCAGAGTGCCGGGGTCCGTGCCGGTCAAAACAGCATCACCGTCCAGACACGCGTCAGGTCAGCAGCGGGTCGATCGCGACCGCGAGGAAGAGCAGCGCCAGGTAGGCGTTGGACCAGTGGAAGAAGCGCATGGGGCGCAGGTCGACGCCGCTCTTGCCGGCGTTGAGCCGGGCCAGCAGGCGGTGCACCTCCCACAGGCACATGGCGCCGAGCGCGGCGGCCACGATCGGGTAGAACAGCGTCGTGTCGGCCACCGGCCACAGCGCCAGCGAGCACAGCACGGTGGCCCACGTGTAGGCGATCGACTCCAGCACGACCCGCCGCTCGGTGGCCACCACAGGGAGCATGGGCACCTTGGCCGCCGCGTAGTCCTCCTTGTAGCGCATGGCCAGCGTCCAGGTGTGCGGCGGCGTCCAGAAGAACACCACCCCGAACAGCACCAGCGGCGCCCAGTCGAGCCGCTCGGTGATGCCCGCCCAGCCGATCATCACCGGCATGCAGCCCGCGATGCCGCCCCACACGATGTTCTGGGCCGTGCGCCGCTTGAGGATCATCGAGTAGACGAGCACGTAGAACAGGATCGCGCCGAGGGACAGCAGGGCCGCCAGCCAGTTGGTGGTCACCCACAGGCCGACCGTGGACAGCACGCCGAGCACGATGCCGAAGATCAGCGCGCCGCGCGGCGAGACCTGGTGCCTGGCCAGTGGCCTGCGGCGGGTGCGGCGCATCTTCTGGTCGATGTCGCGGTCGACGTAGCAGTTGAGTGCGTTGGCGCTGCCCGCCGATAGAGTGCCGAACACCATGACCGAGATGGACGTCCACAGCGGCGGCAGGCCGCCGGCCGCCAGGAACATCACCGGCAGTGTCGTGATCAGCAGCAGCTCGATGATCCGCGGCTTGGTGAGCGCGATGTAGGCCTTTACGATCATGCCGATCGAGCGCGGCCCCTCCACCTGCGGAGATCGGGCCGTCGCCTGCCTGTTGGTCAGCACCGTCAAGGCGCTTCCAGCCTGTGCGGAGTCAACGCGTAACCTCTGAATAGAGCGGATCCATGGGTAGGCGCCGTGACGCCCCTGCGAACAAACAAACTGTAGTCGCAGGGTCGGCCGGTCCAGCCAATGGGGGGCTTGCGCCGTACATGGACGCGCGCGGGTGGAAGGGGAATCGATCGCCAACTCCACTCGGTTAGGGTCCCGTATGGGCGGGATTAGCCGACACCAATGACAACTAGATTCCGGAGATCGAGCAGTTGAGCACCGAACTCGTGCCAGCCCTTGAATGGACCGACCTGGACAACCAGGCGGTCGATGTCGTTCGGGCCCTGGCGATGGACGCTGTGGAGAAGGCGGGCTCGGGTCACCCCGGCACCGCCATGAGCCTGGCCCCCGCCGCATACCTGCTGTTCCAGCGTGTGATGCGTCACGATCCGTGCGATCCCGGCTGGGCCGGGCGCGACAGGTTCGTGCTTTCGTGCGGCCACTCGAGCCTGACGCTCTACATCCAGCTCTACCTTTCCGGCTACGGCCTCACGCTCGACGACCTGCGGCGGCTGCGCCAGTGGGACAGCCTGACGCCCGGCCACCCGGAGCACGGCCACACGGCGGGCGTGGAGACCACGACCGGCCCGCTCGGCCAGGGCCTGGGCAACGCCGTCGGCATGGCGATGGCGGCCCGCCGCGAGCGCGGCCTGTTCGACCCCGACACCGAGCGCGGCACCTCGCCGTTCGACCACCACATCTGGTGCTTCGTCAGCGACGGCGACATCGAGGAGGGCATCAGCCACGAGGCCAGCTCGCTCGCCGGCCACCAGAAGCTGGGCAACCTCATCGTCATCTGGGACGACAACCACATCTCCATCGAGGACGACACCCTCATCGCCAAGTCGGAGGACGTCGTCGCCCGCTACGACGCCTACGGCTGGCACACCCAGAGCGTCGACTGGACCGCCACCGGCGACTACGTCGAGGACGTCCAGGCCCTCTACGACGCCCTCCAGGCGGCCAAGGCCGAGACCGACCGGCCGTCGTTCATCCGGCTGCGCACGATCATCGGCTGGCCGGCCCCCAACAAGCAGAACACCGGCAAGATCCACGGCTCGGCCCTGGGTGAGGCGGAAGTCGCCGCCACCAAGGAGGTCCTGGGCATGGATCCGGCCAAGACCTTCCACGTGCCCGCCGACGTGCTCGAGCACGCCCGCGGCATCGCCCAGCGCGGCCGCACCGAGCACGCCGAATGGGAGAAGTCCTACGCCGAGTGGCGCCTGGCCAACCCCGAGCGGGCCGCCGAGTTCGACCGCATCTCCGAGCGCGAGCTGCCCAACGGCTGGGCGCGGGCGCTGCCGTCGTTCGAGACCGGCACCTCGATCTCGACCCGCAAGGCCTCCGGCGAGGTGCTGAGCGCGCTGGCGCCGGTGCTGCCCGAGCTGTGGGGCGGCTCGGCCGACCTGGCTGAGTCGAACAACACCACGATGAAGGGCGAGCCGTCCTTCATCCCCGAGGAACACCAGACCAAGGAGTTCCCGGGTAACCGCTACGGCCGCACGCTGCACTTCGGCATCCGCGAGCACGCCATGGGCGCCATTCTCAACGGCATCGCCCTGCACGGCGGCACCCGCCCCTACGGCGGCACGTTCCTGGTCTTCTCCGACTACATGCGCCCCTCGGTGCGCCTGGCCGCGCTGATGAAGCTGCCGGTCACGTTCGTCTGGACGCACGACTCCATCGGGCTCGGCGAGGACGGCCCGACCCACCAGCCGATCGAGCACCTGTGGTCGCTGCGCGCGATCCCCGGCCTCGACGTGGTCCGCCCGGCCGACGCCAACGAGACGGCGTACGCCTGGAAGGCCGTGCTCAAGCACACCGACCGGCCCGCCGCGCTGGCTCTGACCAGGCAGAACCTGCCGGTCTTCGAGGGCACCACCGCCGAGGGCGTGGCCCGCGGCGGCTACGTGCTGCGCGAGGCCTCCGACGGCCAGCCCAGGGTCATCCTCATCGCCACCGGCAGCGAGGTGGAGATCGCGCTGGAGGGCCGCGACCTGCTCGAGGCGAAGGGCATCCCGACCCGGGTCGTGTCGATGCCGTGTGTCGAATGGTTCAAGGGGCAGGACATCGCATATAGGCAGACGGTCCTGCCTTCGTCGATCCGGGCTCGAGTCGCGGTCGAGGCGGGCGTCGCGCTCGGCTGGCACGAGTTCGTCGGCGAGTGCGGCGAAGTAGTCGGCCTCGAACACTTCGGTGCTTCGGCCCCGTACAAAACTCTGTATGAGTTGTTCGGGCTGACGGCGGAGCGCGTGGCGGCCGCGGCACATGCCAGCCTGGCCAAGCTCGGCCAGGAAAAGGGCGAGACGACGGGAAACTGAAGGAAGATGAGCGAGAACCTCAAGAAGCTGTCCGGCCAGGGCGTTGCCATCTGGCTCGACGACATCAGCCGCGAACGGCTGCGCAGCGGCAACCTGGAGCAGCTGATGCGCGAGAAGAGCGTCGTCGGGGTGACCTCCAACCCGACGATCTTCGCCAACGCGCTCAGCAAGGGTGACGCCTACGACGCCCAGCTGCACGACCTCGCCGTACGCGGCGTGGACGTGGGCGAGGCCGTGCGCGCCATCACCACCTACGACATCCGCTGGGCCGCCGACGTGCTGCGTCCCATCTACGACGCCACGGGCGGCGTGGACGGCCGCGTGTCGCTCGAGGTGGACCCGCGCCTGGCCCGCGAGAGCGAGAAGACGGTCGCCGAGGCGCGGGCGCTGTGGTGGCTGGTGGACCGGCCCAACCTGTTCATCAAGATCCCGGCGACGGTCGAGGGGCTCCCCGCGATCACCCAGGCGCTGTCGGAGGGCATCAGCGTCAACGTCACGCTGATCTTCTCCCTCGAGCGCTACCGCGCCGTCATGGACGCCTGGCTCGCCGGGCTCGAGGCGGCGCAGGCCAAGGGGATCGACCTGGGCTCGATCGAGTCGGTGGCCTCGTTCTTCGTCAGCCGCGTCGACACCGAGATCGACAAGCGCCTCGACAAGCTGGGCAAGCCGGAGCTGAAGGGCAAGGCGGGCATCGCCAACGCCCGCCTGGCGTACGCGGCGTACGAGGACGTGATGAACTCCGAGCGCTGGCAGCGCCTGCGCGCGGCGGGCGCCCGTCCGCAGCGGCCGCTGTGGGCCTCGACCGGCGTGAAGAACCCCGAGTACTCCGACACCATGTACGTCGACCAGCTCGTCGCCCCTGGCACCGTCAACACGATGCCGGAGAAGACGCTCGACGCCACGGCAGACCACGCCGACGTCACCGGCGACACGGTCCGCCCCTTCTACGAGCAGGCCTGGAACACCATGGCCGCGCTCAAGGAGGCCGGCGTCGACTACGACGACGTGGTGAAGGTGCTGGAGGACGAGGGCGTCGAGAAGTTCGAGGCGTCCTGGAACGAGCTGCTCGAGAGCGTCACCAAGAACCTGGTCCCGTGATGGAAGTGACCTACCGCGAGGAGGGGGTGGCCTCGGCCGCCTCCTCCGTCGCGGGGCGTCTCGTCGCCGATGGCGTGCCCGCGCGGCTCGCCGCCGGCGACCCCACGCTGTGGGGCGAGGACGCCGAGGCGGCGGCGGCTGTCAGGCTCGGCTGGCTGCGGCTGCCCCGCACCTCTCGCGAGCTGCTGCCCCGGCTGGGCAAGCTCGCCGAGCGGGCCCGCGCGGCAGGTCTGACGAACGTGGTGCTGGCCGGGATGGGCGGCTCGTCGCTGGCGGCGGAGGTCATCTGCGCCACCGCCGACGTGCCGCTCACCGTGCTGGACACGACCGACCCCGGGCAGGTGCGCCGCGCGCTGGCCGACCGGCTCGACGCCACGGTCGTGGTCGTGGCGAGCAAGAGCGGCTCGACTGTGGAGAGCGACTGCCACCTGCGGATCTACGAGGAGCTGTTCGCCGACGCGGGCGTCGCGCCCGCGGAGCGCATCGTGGTGGTCACCGACCCGGGCTCGCCGCTGGCGAAGCGGGCCGCCGACGGCGGCTTCGAGCTGGTGCTCGCCCAGCCCGACGTGGGCGGGCGCTACTCGGCGCTGTCGGCGTTCGGGCTGGTGCCGAGCGCGCTGGCGGGGGCCGACGTGGGGCGGCTGCTCGACGACGCCGAGGAGGTGCTGCCGCTGCTGTCGCGCCACACCGGCAACCCCGGGCTCGACCTGGGGGCGGCGCTCGGCGGCGCGGTGCTGGCCGGGCGGGACAAGCTGCTGCTCGAAGACCAGCTCTCGGCCATCACCGGGCTGCCCGACTGGATCGAGCAGCTCGTCGCGGAGTCCACCGGCAAGCAGGGCAGGGGGATCCTGCCCGTCGTGGGCGCCGAGCCGAACGAGAGCGGCGACGAGCTGGTCGTCGCCATCGAGACCGACCTCGGGGACGTGCGCGTGGACGGGCCGCTGGGCGCGCAGTTCCTGGTCTGGGAGTACGCCACCGCCGTCGCGGGGCTGCTGCTGGAGATCGACCCGTTCGACCAGCCGAACGTGGCCGAGTCGAAGGAGAACACCGCGGCCCTGCTGGCGCTGCCCGACCTGCCGACGGGCGCGCCGGCGTTCGTGGACGGCCCCGTCGAGGTGTACGGGTCGTCCACGGCCAAGGACCTGCCGGGGGTGTTCGCCGAGCTGCTGCACGCGATACCGGCCGGCGGCTACCTGGCGATCATGGCTTATCTCGACCGGCTGGCCGCGTTCGACGCCCCGGTGCCTGACGGGGCCGACTTCGAGCAGATGACCGACGCGTGGATGTGGGCCGATCCGGCGACGTTGCGGCCGCTGCTCGCACTGCGCACCAACCGGCCGGTGACGTTCGGGTGGGGGCCGCGCTACCTGCACTCCACCGGGCAATATCACAAGGGCGGGCCCCAGAACGGGGTGTTCCTGCAGATCACCGGGGCGGTGGCCGAGGACGTCACGGTCCCCGGCAGGCCGTACACGCTGGGGCGGCTCCAGCTCGCCCAGGCGCTCGGCGACCTGGGGGCGCTCGAGACCCGCGGGCGGCCCGCCGTACGCCTGCATTTGACCGATCGCGCGGCGGGTGTCGCGCGCTTGCTCGCAGCTGCACAGGAGGCTTGAGATGACAGACCCGGCAGCACCCGCGGAGGAAGCCGTCACAGCGGCGGCGGCCGTCGCGGGCACCGCCACCACCGAGGAGGTGGTCGCCGCCAACCCGTTGCGTGACCCGCGTGACAAGCGGCTGCCACGGGTGGCGGGACCGTGCGTGATGGTGTTGTTCGGCGTGACGGGTGACCTGGCCAAGCGCAAGCTGCTGCCGGCGATTTACGACCTGGGGAACCGGGGGCTGCTGCCGCCCGGCTTCTCGCTGGTCGGCTTCGCCCGGCGGGATTGGAAGGACCAGGATTTCGCCCAGTTGACGCACGACGCCGTCAAGGCGCATGCCAGGACGCCCTTCCGCGAGGAGGTCTGGAAGCAGATCCGCGAGGGCATCCATTTCGTGCCAGGCGAGTTCTCGGACGACGGGGCGTTCGACGCGCTGGCCATGGCGCTAGCCGAGATCGACGAGACCCGGGGCACCGGCGGAAACTACGCTTTCTACCTGTCGGTGCCGCCGAAGTTCTTCCCCGTGGTGGTGGAGCAGCTCAAGCGGACCGGGCTGGCCGACGCGCCCGAGGGGTCGTGGCGCCGGGTGGTCATCGAGAAGCCGTTCGGGCACGACCTGAAGTCGGCGCACGAGCTGAACGAGATCACCACCTCGGCCTTCCCGGAGAGCTCGATCTTCCGGATCGACCACTACCTGGGCAAGGAGACCGTCCAGAACATCATGGCGCTGCGGTTCGCCAACAACCTCTACGAGCCCATCTGGAACCGCGGCTTCGTCGACCACGTGCAGATCACGATGGCCGAGGACATCGGCATCGGCGGGCGGGCCGGCTACTACGACGGCATCGGCGCGGCCCGTGACGTGATCCAGAACCACCTGCTCCAGCTGCTCGCGCTGGTCGCCATGGAGGACCCGACCTCGTTCGACGCCTCCGCGCTGCGCCGGGAGAAGGAGAAGGTGCTCAAGGCCGTGCGGCTGCCGTCCAACCTGGGGCTCAACACGGCGCGCGGCCAGTACGCCGCGGGCTGGCAGGGCGGCGAGAAGGTGGTCGGCTACCTGCAGGAGGACGGCATCTCGCAAGAGTCCACCACCGAGACGTACGCGGCCGTCAAGCTCGAGATCGCCAACCGGCGGTGGGCGGGCGTGCCGTTCTACCTGCGCACCGGCAAGCGCCTGGGCCGCCGGGTGACCGAGGTGGCGGTGGTGTTCCAGCGGGCGCCGCACCTGCCGTTCAGCAAGACCGACACCGAGATCCTGGGGCAGAACGCGCTGGTGATCAGGGTGCAGCCGGACGAGGGCATCACAGTGCGTTTCGGTTCGAAGGTGCCGGGCACGGCGATGGAGGTGCGTGACGTCTCCATGGACTTCGCCTACGGCGAGTCGTTCCTGGAGTCGTCGCCCGAGGCGTACGAGCGGCTGCTGCTCGACGTGATGATCGGCGACCCGCCGCTCTTCCCGCACCAGCGGGAGGTCGAGCTGTCGTGGACGATCCTCGACCCGATCGAGGAGTTCTGGGGCACGCAGGGCCAGCCCGAGCCGTACGAGTCCGGCTCGTGGGGGCCGCCGTCGGCCGACGCGATGATGGCCCGCGACGGCCGCGTCTGGAGGAGACTCTAGTGACTACTTTCATGCTGGCGGACACGACGGCCGGCAAGATCTCGGCGCAGCTCACCCACCTGCGCCACCAGATGGGCGCGCCGGCCATCGGCATGGTGCTGACGCTCGTGGTGGTCTGCGAGGAGCGCCACCAGTACGACGCGCTCCGCGCCGCCACCGAGGCCGCCCGCGAGCACCCGTCGCGCATCATCGTCGTGATCAACCGCGAGGCCGAGGAGCCGAACCGGCTGGACGCCGAGCTGCGCATCGGCGAGTCCACGCCCGGCGAGGTCGTGGTCCTGCGCCTGTACGGCGAGCTGACCCAGCACGGCGACTCCGTGGTCAGCCCGCTGCTGCTGCCCGACACGCCGGTCGTGGTGTGGTGGCCGGGCGCGGCCCCCGACGTGCCGTCCCAGGACGCGGTCGGCGCCCTCGCCCAGCGCCGGATCACGGACGCCAGGGGCTTCGACCACGGCGGCGTCAAGTCGCTGGTGACCAGGGCCAAGGGGTACGCCCGCGGCGACACCGACCTGGCCTGGGCCAGGCTGACGCCGTGGCGCAGCCTGCTGGCGGCCGCGTTCGACCAGCCGGTGGGCAAGGTGCGCAAGGGCGTCGTGGAGGCCTCTCCTGGCAACCCGAGCGCGCCGCTGCTGGCCGCCTGGTTGTCGGAGCGGCTCGGCGCGCCGATGAAGGTGACCGACTCCTCCGGCCCGGGGCTGACGGCCGTGCGCCTGCAGCTGAACGACGGCGAGCTGACCATCTCCAGGCACGACGCCCGGCTGGCCACGCTGTCGCGGCCCGGCCAGCCCGACAGGAACGTGGCCCTGGCCAGGCGGCAGACCTCGGAGCTGATGGCCGAGGAGCTGCGCAGGCTCGACAGCGACGAGATCTATGAGGCCGCGGTCAAGCGGTTCGCCCGTACGTACAAGGGATGACCTGTGACCTCAGTGGCTGAGAGAGTAGTACCCGTGAGCGTTCCCAACGTAGTGGTCCACCGCGACGCCGACATCCTGGCCAAGGCGGCGGCGGCGCGGATCATCACGCGGCTGGTCGACGTGCAGTCGGCCAAGGGGTCGGCGTCGATCGTGCTCACGGGCGGCACGGTCGGCATCGCGACGCTGGCGGCCATCGCCGCCACGCCGGCCCGCGACGCCGTGGACTGGCGCCGCCTGGACATCTGGTGGGGCGACGAGCGCTTCCTGCCCACCGGCGACAAGGAGCGCAACGAGACCGGCGCCCGCGAGGCCCTGCTCGACCACGTGGACGTGGACCCGGACCGGGTCCACGTCATGCGCGGCCCCGACTCGGGGATGACGGCGGAGGAGTCGGCCGAGTCCTACGCCGCCGAGCTGCGCAAGGCCGCCAGGCCGGAGGACCACGGCCCCGTGCCGAGCTTCGACGTGATGCTGCTCGGCATGGGCCCGGACGCCCACGTGGCGTCGTTGTTCCCGGGCATGCCCGCCCTGTACGACACCCGCTCGGTGGTGGCCGTGCACGGCGCGCCCAAGCCGCCGCCGACCCGCATCTCGCTGACGCTGCCCGCCATCCAGTCCGCGCGCGAGGTCTGGGTGGTGGCGGCCGGTGAGGAGAAGTCGGGCGCGGTACGCCTGGCGCTGTCGGACTCGGGGCACGTACAGGTGCCCGCGTCGGGCGCCAGGGGTCGTGCGCGCACGCTGTTCCTGCTGGACCGAGGGGCGGCCAGCAAGATCCCACCGGAGCTGGGCCGCATCTCGTCACCCTGACCCCCAGCCCCAGCCTGCTCGGCCGGGCACGTGCCCCTCTCCCAGCCGCTTCCTGCTGACCCGGCCGCTTCCTGCTCGCTGCCGCGTTCTGCTCACCCGCGCCTTTCCCGGCTGCGAAAGCCGGCCGTCACGTCAGCGGCGGCCGAGCCGCGTCCAGACCCCGGCATCAGGCCCCTTGGGCCGCCAGCAAGTCGTCGATCTCCTTGACCAGCGCCTGCTTGCGCTCCTCCGCCAGGTAGGACGCCTGGACGCCGTTCTTGGCGAACTGCGCGAGCTCCTTCCTGCCGAAGCCGAAGGTCCGCGCGGCCACTCGGTACTCCTGCGCCAGCGTCGTGGCGAACATGGGCGGGTCGTCGCTGTTGAGCGTCACGTACAGGCCCTCCTCCAGCATCCGCGGCAGCGGGTGGTCCTCGATGCGGGCGATCTGGCCCGTGCAGAGGTTGGAGGTGGGGCACACGTCCAGCGGGATCCCGGTGTCGCGCAGGTAGGCGACCAGGCGCGGGTCCGCGAGGCAGTTGATCCCGTGTCCGATGCGCTCGGCGCCGTAGCCCTCGATTACCTCCCAGATCGTCTCAGGGCCGGACATCTCGCCGCCGTGCGGGACACTGTGCAGGCCCGCCGCGCGGGCGGCCGAGAACGCCGAGCGGTACGCGTCACGATATTTCGGCCGCTCCTGCTCGATGCCGCCTATGCCGAAACCTACCAGCGCGGCGGGAGGTTCCTGGAGGGCGTGTTCGAGCGTCACCTTGGCGGCCTCCTCGCCGTACTCGCCGGGGATGTCGAAGATGTAGGCCATCTCCACCCCGTGGTCGCTCAGGGAGCGGCGGGCGGCCAGGTCGAGGGCCTCGGTGACCTCGCGCATGGGCATGCCGACGATGTGGTGGGCGTACGGGGTCACCTGCAGTTCCACGTAACGGGCGCCCTGCGGGGCGAGGTCGCGGGCCAGCCCGAGGACGAGCGTGGCCACGTCCTCGGGCTCGCGGACGAGAGCGTTGACGGCCCGGTACACCTGGGCGAAGTGGGGGAAGTCGCGGAAGGTGTAGAAGGCGCGCAGCTCCTCCTCCGTCGAGGGGACCGGGCCGCCGGGGTGGCGGCGGGAGAGCTCGAGGACGGTGGGGACCGAGGCCGAGCCGATCAGATGCACGTGGAGCTCGACCTTGGGGAGGGCGTCGATGAAGGCGTCGATGGTCATGGCGACGACGATACGGTCGAAATTTCCCGAAAAAACAGTCTTAGGCGGGAAATTTCACACACAAATGTTAGGTTTCCCCCGCCAAGTCAAGCCGAGCCCCGCAACCAACGCCGAAGCGTCACAGCGGACCCCCGCCGCGGCCGCCCGCAAGGAAGTGCAATGCACCGGGACGGACGACGCCACGACCATCAACAACGCCATCGAAGCCTCGAAGGCGGGCGACGAGATCGTGATCTTAGGCCAGTCGGTGGCACCGGATAAGCCGGCCGTGTGCGTCATCAACAAGACCATCGTGCTGCGCGGAGACCGTACGTACCGCGGCGACTCGCGAACCGGCCTGACGATCAGGCAGGCGGACGGGGCGAACCTGCCCGCCATGCTGGCCTCGGACACGTGGGCTGCGGATGAGACCAGACCGGTCTGCACTACGAGAAGAAGGGCGGCGCGTCGCTGACCGTCGTCTCCACCGGAAACCTCGTAAGGAAGGTCTCCAAGCCCCTGGTCAAGGTGCCGAATGACGCCACCGTCAACGTGGGCGCGGGCCTCTGACCTCCCTCTGACACCTGCCGTTCACGGCATCGCGAACCGTCGCCCGGCGGGCGCCTCGGCCCGCTCACGCCGAAGTGCGCAAGCTGCTTACCTGTTCTCGGATGTCCGATATGGTCTCTTTTGGTCATCTCTATAGACGGTCTTGGGGGACGGTGCCGTGCGCGGAATGCTGCTGACCGTGGCTCTTGTCTTGAGCCTGTCCGGCTGCGGTGTGGTCTCCAGGCTGGCCGCGAGGCCTGCCGACGCGCCCACGCCGACCCCGGTCACGTCACAGCCCCCTTCATCGGGCACCACCCCCACCCCTTCCCCGGCCAAGGCGGCGCTGACCGTCCCCCAGGCGAGGCAGGCGATGCAGGAGTGGGTGGGCAAGTACAACGCGACGCTCAAGAAGCGCAAGTGGTGGCGGCAGAACGCCGGGCTGGAAGCGCTGTTCATCGAGGCGGCGCTGCACGAGGGCGTGATCGAACGCAACCACGAGACCTTCAAGTGGAAGCCGGGGCACAAGCCGATCAACCTGACCGGCACGCCGACGATCTACCTGCCAAGGCCGGAGCAGCAGCCGCAGATCGGTGACTGGTTCATCGCGCAGGCGACCTACAAGGACACCAAGGGTCATGCCCGCCCGCACGTGCTCGCGTTCTTCCGCTCCCCCGGGCAGCCCTTCAAGCTGGCCGTCGCGACCCCGATCCACTGGGTCCAGCGGATGCCCAAGCCGCGCCTCGACGCCGACGGCTACATCACCGACATGGACAACGCCGTGGCGCGCGCCGTGGCCAAGGAGTACCTCAACTTCTGGAACAACAAGAAGAAGGAGGGCGCCTCCGGCTACCGCCTGGCCAAGAACAGCTACAGCCGCAAGGCGTTCCCCGCCGTCAACAAGGGGCTGTACGTCGCGTTCGCCGGCCACGGCTCGGTCTTCGGCTTCCGTACCGCGGACGGCGGCTCGTTCTTCCTGTTCGCCATGGTCAACGACGCCAAGAGCGTCAACCAGGTCCTGAGTGAGGCGCTACTGGTGCCCAAGGGCAGCAGGACCATCCAGGAGCTCGGCGCCAACTGGTTCTCCTAGGAAGCCTTACAAGAAACGGTCCCCGGCGGTGGTGGCCATCCGTAGCAGCCACGACGTCACGGCCAGAGCTATCGTGTCGCGGTCGAGGCGGCGCGCCCCGTCCGTCAGCCGGGCGGCGAGCTCGACGGCCGGCCATCCGGTCGGAATTTCCGAAAAACAGCGTTAAGCGCGAAATTTCACATCCACATGTCAGGTTCGGCCGCTGCGTTAAGCTGAGCCCGTGACCAACGCCGAAGCGTACGATCGCGGCTTCGCCCAGCTGAGCTCCCACACCGTCGGCCCTCTCCTCGACTGGACATGCGCTCCCCGCCTGCTCGACGTCGGCTGCGGCACCGGCGTGGTCACCGCGGCAGCGCTCGCCTTAGGCGCCGAGGTCACCGCCGTGGACGTCAATCCGGCCATGCTGGAGCTGACCGCCCGCCGCCATCCGTACGCGACGATCCTGCGGGCCGCGCTCCCCGACCTCCCGTTCAAGGACGAGGAATTTGACGCCATAGCGGGAAATTTCGTCATCAATCATGTGCCCGACACAGCCAGGGCGCTCAAGGAGCTCCACCGCGTGCTGCGCCCCGGCGGCACGCTCGCCCTGACCTGGTGGAAGTCCGACGAGATGACCGCCACAAACGTCTTCGCCGACGCCATCGCCGCCGCTGAGGTCCCCTACGAGCCCCCCGCCCGGCCGTTCACCGGCAACGACACACCGCAGCGCTTCATGGAGCTGCTGGCGCAGGCGGGTTTCGAGGGCGCTGGCGTTGAGACCCTGCGCTGGCACCACCAGGTGGACCTCGCGACGTGGTGGGCCGACATCGTGCAGGCGGGCGGTCCGCGCTTCGCGGTGATCGCGCGGCAGCCGCCGGAGACCGTCGAGCGGATCAGGGCTCACTACACCCGGCTGGCGGCCCCGTACGAGCGGGAGGGATTCCCCGTGTGCGCCTATCTGGCGCACGCCACCCGCTCAACCCAGGTCGGGCGTGCCCTTTGACCAGGCGGTCGCCACCGGCATCAGCACCCCGTCGACCGACTCCGCGACGAACTCCTGACTGAACGGCGGCCCGGCGAAGATCATTTGATGCCACACCAGCGCCTCGGCGAGCGCGAAGAGCCGCCCGGGGTTGACCGGCCCGGCCAGCTCCCCGCGCTTCACGGCCCGCTCCAGCGGGTCGCGGACGGCGTCGAGGTCTCTCATGCGCAGGTGCTCGCGCAGTGTGCGCGCCAGCTCCTGGTGGGACAGCAGTGTCGACGACAGGCCGATGATGAGGGTGTGCTTGCGCTCCACCGTCTCGCAGATGCTACGGAAGACGGCGGCCAGGTCGTCACGGAGCGAGCCGGTGTCGGCGCCCTGCGGCGCGTCCATGTCGAACCGCCGGCAGATGACGTCCACCACCAGCTCGGGCTTGCCCGCCCAGCGCCGGTAGATGGTGGCCTTGCTGGCCTTGGCCCGCTTGGCGATCTGGTCGACCGACATCCGGTCGTAGCCGACCTCCGACAGCAGCTCCATCGTGGCGTCGAGGATGGCCCTTTCACGCTCGGGGTCGAGTGGAGCCACGTACACGTCCTTCTAGCTGTAGGCGATTTCCCCGAATCGTACGCCCGTCAGCTCAGCGGACACGTCCCAGAGCCTCCTGGCGAGCTCTTCCGACCTGGCCGCGGCCGACGGCGTGAGGATCTTGAGCTTGGGGCCGACGAACTCGCCGCCGTGGATGTCGGGAGAGGTCGCGGCGTAGAGCGAGGGCAGCGCACCGACCGCCGCCGACTTGAGGAACACCCCCACGAGGGGCTGTAGCGGCCCTATCTTGACGATGTTCGTGGCCGTGGCGCCTGGGTGGCTGGCGACGCTCGTCAGGGCCACACCGGCCCGCTCAGCGCGTCGCTGGAGCTCCAGGGTGAAGAGCAGGTTGGCGAGCTTGGAGCGTCCGTACGAGCTCATCCGGCGGTAACCGCGCTTCAGGTCGAGGTTGTCGAAGTCGATCTCGCCCCACGCGTGCGCGTCGCTGGAGACAGTGACCACGCGGGCGCCGGGAGAGGCGAGCAGGAGCGGCAGCAGTAGGCCGGTGAGCGCGTAATGGCCCAGGTGGTTGGTGCCGAACTGCATCTCGAAGCCGTCCTTGGTCTCCTGCCTGGGGATCAGGCCGATGCCGGCGTTGTTGATCAGCAGGTCGACCTTGTCGACGCCCTCGGCGAACCGCCTGACCGAGGCCAGGTCCGCCAGGTCGAGGCGGCCGTACTCGACCTGGCCCCCGGGGACCGCCCGCAGGATCTCCGCGACGGCCGCGCCGCCCTTCTCCGGCGAGCGCGCGGCAACGACGACACGGGCGCCGTGCCTGGCCAGCTCCAGTGCGGTGGGGAGCCCGATGCCGCTGTTGGCGCCGGTCACGATGGCGGTCTTGCCGGTCAGGTCGGGCATGGAGTCAGGGGTCCAGCCAATCATCGCCACTCCTCAATTCGGTGTAGGTGCACAAACCGCTACCTGCACCGAGCCACTGAACGCGACACGGTGTAGGTGCACAAACCGCTACCTGCACCAAGCCGCTAAACGCGGCTTGGTGTACGAAACGGTTTCGTACACCACTCTAGCCTAGTCGTTGACGCGCGTGGCGCTCCTCTCGCCGCGTGACCTCCAGCCGCTGCTCGGCCTCGGCGAGCCGCTTGCGGGCCTTGGCCAGCTTCCGCTCCAGCCGGGCGACCCGCTCGGCACGCTCGTCGTGCTCCTTGACGGCGGCCTCCAGCGCCTCCTGCCACTCCTTGTGCGCGGCCTCGGCCTCCTGGCGCTCCTTGGCCTTCCTGACCTCGGCCTCCTCGCGCTCTCTCGCCTCCGCCTCGGTAGGCTTGCGCCTGGCGGCGGGCCGCTCGCGGGGGATGGGCGCGGGAGCGAAGCCGCTGTAGTTGAGCGGCTTGGCCAGGCGGCCGCCACGCACCTGCCCAGCCGCGTCGGCGTCCACGACGGCGGCCTCCAGCGTCTGGTCCACCTCGGCCGCCGCCGCGGGCGACAGGCCACTGTCCTGCCTCGCCAGCCGGCCCACCTTGGCGGTCACGTCGCCGCGGCGCCGGGTCAGCTCCGCCAGCGCGTCGGCGTCCTGCTCCTGCCAGGCGGCGCGCAGCCGCTCCCCCACGTCGAGCAGCTCGGCCAGTTCCGTGGAGCGCTCACGGGCGAGCCGGTTCACGGCCCAGGCGGACACCGTCGGCTTGCGCAGCTTCGCGATCTCGCGCGCGAGCCGTACGTCGCCCGCCTCCTTCGCCGCGCGGGCCTCGGCCTCGCGCGCGGCGGTGAACTCGGACGGCGGCAGCGCATAAAGCCTGCCGGCCACCTCGTCAAGATCCACACAGGACAAATACCCCACATCCGCTGGTTTGTAGCGCATAGTGGAGGCAGTGGCTGTCGAACGGAGGCCCCCCGTGTTCGAACGCTTCACCGACCGTGCGCGCAGGGTCGTCGTCCTCGCCCAGGAGGAGGCGCGGATGATGAGCCACAACCACATCGGCACGGAGCACATCCTGCTCGGCCTCATCCACGAGGGCGAGGGCCTGGCCTCGCTGGTGCTCGACGGCTGCGGCGTGGAGCTGGAGCACGTACGTGCCTTCGTCGAACGTGAGGTGGGCCACGGCGCCAAGGCGCCCGGCGGGCACATCCCGTTCACGCCGCGCGCCAAGAAGGTGCTGGAGCTGTCGCTGCGTGAGGCCCTGCAGCTGCGCCACAACTACATCGGCACCGAGCACATCCTGCTCGGGCTGATCAGGGAGGGCGAGGGGCTGGCCGCGCAGGCGCTCGTGGACGCGGGCGCGGATCTGGCGGACGTACGGCAGCGCCTGATCGACCGCGTGGGGCGCGCCTCCAAGGAGCGCCCGAGCGAGATGTTCTTCGCCGGCGGTTCGGTGCTGGGCGAGCGGCTCGCGCGGATCGAGGAGAGCCTGGAGCGCATCGAACGCCACCTGGGCATCCGGCCGCCCGCCACCGAGAAGCCCTCCGACGCCGAGAAGCCCTCCGACGCCAAGAGGCCCTCTGACGTCGCCAGGAAGCCTTCAGAAGAGCCGCCGCCGGCCGAAGAGGACCTAGGCTGACGCCATCGCGCCGACCGGCAGCCTGGCCTCCATGACGCCGGGATCCTCGGTGTAGCCGAGCGTGGCGCCCAGGGAGATCAGCATCCTGCGCATCCTGGCGTTGTCGGACAACATGGTGGCCCTGACCTCCGCGTACCCGAGATCGCGAGCCCCCCGCACCAGCATCCTGGCCATCGCCGTGCCCAGACCGCGCCCCTGCCAGCGGTCCTCGACCAGGAAGGCCATCTCAGCGATGCCGGGGTCGGGGGTGAACATGAGGTTGGCCATCCCCACGACCTGCCCGTCGTGCCCGGCCACCAGCGAATATCCCTTGCTCCTGTCGCACAGCCGGTCGAACGTGCTCGCCGGCAGCGCGGGCATCGAGGTGAAGTAGCGGAACCTGCGCGACTCGGGCGAGCACCTGTCGTGCAGGTCGCGCACGGCCTCGCGGTAGATCGAGGTGAGCGGGCGGATCGTGACCTCCGCGTCGCCGGAGAGCTTGATCGCGCGGTCGGCCGTGGCCTGCTCGGTGGCGGGCTGGGCGAGCCGGGCGAAGGAGGCAGCCCTGGCCGCCTCGGTCAGCGTGAACGGCAGCTCCGCGCGGCGCAGGCGTACCGCACGCCTGGGGGCCACGGGCACGACGAGCTGGGTCGGGTCGGGAAGATCACTCACCGCTTCACCATAGATCCACCTGGCGTCGTCGGCGCGCAGCAACTCGGCCAGGAGCTCAGGCAGCCGCCACGGCATGGAGCGCAGCCTGGAGGCCAGCAGCAGCGCCCTGGTGGGCTCGTCGGTCAGCTCGTGGGCGGTGGCGGGGACCACCTGGACCCGGCGGCCACCGGCCGCCTCCAGCGCCTCGCGCACCGTCTCGGGGCCGGCGGGGATGTCAGCGACGAACTCGTCGACGGTGCCGTCCGTGTCAGACTGCACGCTCAGGCCGAGAATGTTGCCGCCCCTGGCTGCCAGGGCCTCGGCGAGTGAGGCCAGCCGGCCGGGCCGCTCGTCCACCGTGGTACGGATGCGCAAGAATCCCATGCAGATGAGCATGACCGGTGGCTGTTACGCAACCGCTAACGATGTGTTTCATCGCGTATTTCATCGCGAGAAGCGACGATTTATCCCGATATAGCGCGACATCGCCGCCACGAGCCCCTGCTCCGGGCCACCGGCCCGGCCGTCCCGCCACGGCCCGGCGTCACCCCGCTTGTCGCAGGTCACCGCGGTGGGCGGGAGGATGTACGGCGGGCTCGGGGTGCGCGAGCCGGATCCACCGCTGAGAAAGGAAGCCCCCATGAAGATCCTCTTCCGAGGCGGCCGCGTCTTCACACCGAAGGGCGCGCGGGCCGAGGCCGTGCTGGTGAGCGACGGCGTGATCGCCGCAGTGGGGCCGGAGGCCGAGCTGGCCCGGCAGGCGCCGTCCCACGAGACGGTGGACCTGGACGGCGGCCTGCTGGTGCCGGGTTTCACGGATGCGCACATGCACCCGGTCCAGGCGGGCCTCGAACGGGCGAAGTGCGACTTGTCAGAAGATTTCGGCCTTGACGCGTACATAGCCGTGATTGCCGACTATGCCGCGAAAAATCCTGGCAAAGAGTGGATCGATGGCGGCGGCTGGGACATGTCGGCGTTCCCCGGCGGCCTCCCCCACCGTGACCAGCTCGACTTCCTCGACCGCCCCGCCTACCTCATCCAGCGCGACCACCACGCCGCCTGGGTCAACACCCGAGCTCTGCGCGAAGCCGGAATCACGAAGGACACGCCGGACCCGGCCGACGGCCGCATAGAGCGCGACGCCGCAGGCGAGCCCACCGGGGTCCTGCACGAGGGCGCGATGGACCTCGTCGGCCTGCTCACCCCCCGCCCGACCGCCCAGGACCTGGACGACGCGCTGGCGGACGCGCAGCAGTACCTGTTCTCGCTGGGCATCACGGGCTGGCAGGACGCCATCGTGGGCTCCTACGCGGGCTCCCAGGACCAACTGCCCACCTACGTGTCCGCAGCCCGCTCAGGCAGGCTCAGGGCGCGCGTGGTGGGCGCCCTGTGGTGGGACAGGACGCGCGGCCTGGACCAGATCGAGGAGCTGGTCGAACGCCGGGCCGCCGCCGAGGGCCTCGACCGCTTCACGGCCACCTCTGTCAAGATCATGCAGGACGGCATCACCGAGAACTTCACCGCCGCCACGCTGGAGCCGTACTGCCTGTGCGGCGGCACGGGCCTGTCGTACGTGGACCCGCACAAGCTCAAGGAGTACGTCGCCGAGCTGGACAGGCTCGGCTTCCAGGTGCACTTCCACGCCATCGGCGAGCGGGCCGTGCGCGAGGCCCTGGACAGCCTCGAGGGCACGAGCCCCGGCAACCGGCACCACATCGCCCACCTGCAGATCATCGAGCCGTCGGACGTGCCGCGCTTCGCCGCCCTGGGCGTCACGGCCAACCTGCAGCCGCTGTGGGCCACGCACCACGCCCAGATGGACGAGCTGACGCTGCCGTACCTGGGTGAGCCGCGCTCGTCGTGGCAGTACCCGTTCGCGGACCTGCTGGCGCACGGCACCCGCTTCTGCGCGGGCAGCGACTGGCCCGTCTCCAACGCGGACCCGCTGCAGGGCATGCACGTCGCGGTGAACCGCACGGAGCCGGGCGGCTCGGTCCACGCGACCTACCCGACCGCGCAGACCCCGTTCCTGCCCGGCCAGCGCATCGACCTGGCCACCGCCATGACGGCCTACACGGCGGGCTCGGCCTGGATCAACCGCTCCCCCGCCGGCGCCGTCGAGCCTGGCCGCCCGGCCGACCTGGTGGTGCTGGACCGCGACCCGTTCGAGCTCCCGACCGGCGACATCTGGATGACGCGCACACGCATGACGTTCGTGGACGGCGACGCGGTCTACGAGCGCCGCTGAGCGGCCGGGAAACGGCGAAAGGGCCTCGGCAGACCCGAGACCCTTTCGCCGAACTCAGCCAACTACCAGGGGGACTTGTTGTTACGCAGGCGCTCCAGTGCCTCCTCGAGGATCGCCTTGCCGTCCTTGTCGCTCCTGCGCTCCTTCACGTAGGCAAGATGCGTCTTGTACGGCTCGTTCTTCGGCGGGGCAGGTGGGGCCGACTCGTCCTGTCCGGCAGGAAGGCCACAACGTGGGCAGTCCCACATCTCGGGGACCGCCGCGTCACTGGCGAAACTGGGGCGCGTCTCGTGCATGTTGGCGCACCAGAACGAGACCCGCACTCTCGGAGCTGCCTCGCCGCGCTCGGCCTCCCCCATAGGGCCGGCGCCGACTCGGCTGCCACGGATCGCGTTGCCACTACCCACGGATGAACTCCTCGCTCGATCGCCCCGCGCGCAGACACGGGGGGAGAA
Organism: Nonomuraea sp. NPDC049400; assembly: GCF_044466425.1. Taxonomy (NCBI): domain Bacteria; kingdom Bacillati; phylum Actinomycetota; class Actinomycetes; order Streptosporangiales; family Streptosporangiaceae; genus Nonomuraea; species Nonomuraea sp. NPDC049400. The sequence goes on along the minus strand of NZ_JBITMP010000011.1, from coordinate 40,968 downwards.
TCACTGTCACGCGTTAACTTGTTGCTCAGGGCTTCATGAGCAAGCCGAGAGCGATGATGCAGACGAACCAGATCGTGCCCGTGATCACGGTCAGCCGGTCGAGGTTGCGCTCCACCACCGAGGAACCACCGAAGTTCGACGAGAAACCGCCGCCGAACATGTCAGACAGGCCGCCACCCTTGCCCTTGTGGAGCAGCACGAGCAGGATCATGAGACCGCTCGCCAGGATGAGGGCGATGGAGATTCCGATTTCCACGGTATGCCTGTTCCTTCAATGCTTTGTTACGCGTGACGATTCAGACTTGCCTTCTGAGGGTACGGCCTGTTGTCAAGTCGCACCCCCGGAACGGCTCAGTTAGCCCGGCATATCGTAGAAGCGGCAGATCTTCGCGAACTCCCCGGCGTCGATGCTGGCACCGCCCACGAGCGCGCCATCGACATCGGGTTGAGCCATGATCCCCGCGATATTGCCTGACTTGACCGAGCCACCGTAAAGGATACGGACACCGGAGGCCACTTCGGAGTCGTAGAGCTCAGCGAGTCTGACTCGCAGCGCGCCACAGACCTCCTGGGCGTCCTCCGGGGTGGCCACCTCGCCGGTGCCGATCGCCCACACCGGCTCGTAGGCCACCACTATCGATTTTGCCTGCTCGGCGGTGATTTTGCGCAGCGCGCCGTCGAGTTGACCGAGACTGTGCGCGATGTGGCCGCCCTCTTGGCGCACCGCCAGGCCCTCCCCGACGCAGAGGATCGGGGTGAGCGAGTGGCGGTAGGCGGCCTGCACCTTGGCGTTGACCAGGTCGTCGTCCTCGTCGTGGTACTGGCGGCGCTCGGAGTGGCCGATGACCGCGTACGTGCAGCCGAGCTTGGCCAGCATGGCGCCCGAGATCTCACCGGTGTAGGCGCCGGCGTCGTACTGCGACAGGTCCTGGGCGCCGTACTCGATCCTGAGCTTGTCGCCGTCGACCAGCGTCTGCACGCTGCGCAGATCGGTGAACGGCGGCAGGACGGCGACCTCGACCTTGTCGAAGTCCTTGTCGTTGAGGGCGAAGGCGAGCTTCTGGACCAGCGCGATGGCCTCGAGATGGTTGAGGTTCATCTTCCAGTTGCCGGCGATGAGCGGCTTCCGGGTGCTCATGGGTGTCTCAGTCCTCCAAAGCCGCGAGTCCGGGAAGGGTCTTGCCCTCGAGATATTCGAGGCTGGCCCCGCCACCGGTGGAAATGTGCGAGAAGCCGTCCTCGGGAAGCTCCAGCTTCCGTACGGCGGCCGCCGAGTCGCCGCCGCCCACCACGGTGAACGCTCCAGAGGTGATCAGTGCCTCCGCCACCGCCCTGGTGCCGCCGGAGAACGCGTCGAACTCGAACACGCCCATGGGGCCGTTCCAGAAGACGGTCCTGGCGTCGGCCAGCTTGGCGGCGAACAGCTCGCGCGTCTTGGGCCCGATGTCGAGCCCCTCGCGGTCGGCTGGGATCGCGGTGGCCTCGACCACGTCGTGCTCGGCGTCCGGCGCGAACGTGACCGCCGCCAGGATGTCGACGGGCAGCACCAGGTCGACGCCGCGCTCGGCGGCCTCGTTGAGGAAGCCGCGCACCTGGTCGAGCTGGTCCTCCTGGAGCAGCGACTTGCCGACCTCGTAGCCCTGGGCCTTGAGGAAGGTGTACGCCATGCCGCCGCCGATCAGCAGCCGGTCGACCTTGGTCAGCAGGTTGGCGATGACGCCGAGCTTGTCGGACACCTTGGCGCCGCCCAGCACCACGGCGTAGGGCCGCTCCGGGCTCTCGGTCAGCTTCTTCAGCACTTCGACCTCGGCCACGACGAGCCCGCCCGCCGCGTGCGGCAGGAGCTTGGGCACGTCGTAGACGCTGGCGTGCTTGCGGTGCACCGCGCCGAACCCGTCGCCCACGTAGAGCTCGGCCAGCCCGGCCAGCTTCGCCGCGAACGCGGCCCGCTCGGCGTCGTCCTTGGACTCCTCGCCCGGCTCGTAGCGCAGGTTCTCCAGCAGCGCCACCTGGCCGTCCTGGAGCGTTTCAACCGTGCTCAGGGCGCTGTCACCGACCACGTCGGCGGCGAAGGCCACCTCCTGGCCGAGCAGCTCGCCCAGGCGACCGGCGACCGGCCTGAGCGAGTATTTCGGATCGGCCTTGCCCTTGGGCCTGCCCAGGTGGGCACAGACGACGACCTTGGCGCCACGTTCCACCAGCGCCTTGATCGTCGGCACCGACGCCCGGATGCGGCCGTCGTCGGTGATCGTCTCCCCGTCGAGGGGGACGTTGAGGTCGGCGCGCACGAGCACGCGCCGCCCCTTCACGTCGAGATCGTCGAGCGTGCGCATGCTCATGCTCCTGTTCATTGCCTCCACTCCGTGGAGGCGGCTCGGTCGCTGGAGAGCCGTCGCCTTCCCTCGTCACTCCGGTCGCTACGCTCCCTGCGCTCCTCAGTCCAGGCAACGGCGCTGCAGCGTCCATGGCCTCACTCCCGTGAGGCGCGCTCGGTCGCTGGGAGCCGTCGCCTTCCCTCGTCACTCCGGTCGCTACGCTCCCTGCGCTCCTCAGTCCAGGCAACGGCGCTCTCTCGCGCGGGCGCGGTGGGATCAGAGGCCGCGGCCGACCAGCTCGACGAGGTCGGCGAGGCGGTTGGAGTAGCCCCACTCGTTGTCGTACCAGCCGACGACCTTGACCTGGTTGCCGATCACCTTGGTCAGGCCGGCGTCGAAGATGCACGAGGCCGGGTCGGTGACGATGTCGGAGGAGACGATCTCGTCCTCGGTGTAGCTGAGGATGCCCTTGAGCGGGCCCTCGGCGGCGGCCTTGACCGCGGCGTTGACCTCCTCGACGGTGACCTCGCGGCTCACGTCGACCGTGAGGTCGGTGGCCGAGCCTGTCGGGATCGGCACGCGCATGGCGAAGCCGTCGAGCTTGCCCTTGAGCTCGGGCAGGACCAGGCCGATGGCCTTGGCGGCGCCGGTGGAGGTGGGCACCACGTTGAGCGCGGCGGCGCGGGCGCGGCGCAGGTCCTTGTGCGGGCCGTCCTGAAGGTTCTGGTCCTGCGTGTAGGCGTGGATGGTGGTCATCAGACCCTTCTCGATGGTGAAGGTGTCGTGGAGGACCTTGGCCATCGGCGCCAGGCAGTTGGTGGTGCAGGAGGCGTTGGAGATGATCGTGTGGCTGGCCGGGTCGTACGAGCCCTCGTTGACGCCGAGCACGATCGTGACGTCCTCGTTCTTCGCCGGGGCGGAGATGATGACCTTCTTCGCGCCGTTCTCGGCGTGCACCTTGGCCTTGTTGGCGTCGGTGAACAGACCCGTCGACTCCACCACCACGTCGACACCGAGGTCGCCCCAGGGCAGCTTGCCCGGGTCGCGCTCCTCGAAGACCTTGATCGCCTTGCCGTCGACGGTGATCTCGTCACTCGTGGCCTTCACCTCGTACGGCAGGCGGCCCAGAATGCTGTCGTACTTCAGCAGGTGAGCGAGCGTCGCGTTGTCAGTCAGGTCGTTGACCGCGACGATCTCGATGTCCTTGCCGCTGGCGGCGACAGCGCGCCAGAAGTTGCGGCCGATACGGCCGAAGCCGTTGACGCCTACGCGGATGCTCACGGGAACCGATCTCCTCGAACCAGATGGCGGGCTGAAACCTCAACCACGAACCTTATCGGACGCAAATTGGTTTAGACCACTACAGGTACCCAGTCTGAATCCGTGTTCAGGGGGCGCGTTTTGCGGCGTTCGAGTAAAGTGCCCGACTCATCGATGTAAATTCGTGCATTCTCTGGGGGCTGAGATGTCACACAAGCGGTCGGGCCTGCTGCCCGGGCTGGTCGCAGGGCTGCTCGCCGCGCTGGTCTGCGCGGCGGCGCTGGGGGCGGCCGTCCTGTTCCAGAACCGCCTTCCCGAGGCCGTCGCGACGTTCGGGAACGGCCATCCTCTTTCGCTGGTTTCGTCCCTCGCGATCGCCCTGATCGTCGTCCTGGCGATGGGCGCGGCACGCCCCCGCAGTGTCGTCCTGGTCCCCGTGGCGGCCCTGTACGCGGGCGGCGCCGTGGCCGCGGGCCAGATCGCGGGAGCGTCGATCATGATCGGCGCCACCCTGCGCACCCCGCCGGCCGAGCGCGGCCCCGCCGACCTGGCCGACATCACCCTGGACAACTTCTCCGCCGGCCTCCCCTACGCGCCGTCGCTCTACCGGGACCCCTTGTCTGAGACATGGGCCGCCTGGCTCTACATCGCCGTGGCCGCTCTGGCCGCGCTCGCCCTGCTCACCCTCCGCGTGGCCCGCGTCCGCCGCGCCCAGCGCGCCCTGGCGGCCGAGGAGGCGGAGCAGCAGGAGCCCGAGTATCGCGCTCCGTTCGAGCCCGCTCAGGCCCCGGCCCCGAAGCCCACAACGGACCTGTTCACTCCCCGCAAGCCCGCCAAGGACTGAGCCACCCACTCACTTCGGCCGGCTCCCGTGGAGACGCCCCAGGGCCTACCACCATGGAGGGCAGAATAGGCGTCGTCACGACGACCGGCCATGACAGCCGGCACCCCGCGTCGGCGACGTGCGGTCCACCGTACGCAGCCGTAACGGACGGGGGTCCTGATCGGCGACGGCGCGCCACGAAAGACGGCGAGCGCTCAGGGGGCGAGCATGTCGACGGTGAGGTTCGCCTCGGTGTTCGGAATCCCCAGGTCGGAGGCGCGTTTGTCGGCCATGGCGAGCAGGCGGCGGATGCGCCCCGCGATGGCGTCCTTGGTCAGCGGCGGGTCGGCGATCTGCCCCAGCTCTTCCAGGGACGCCTGCTTGTGCTCCACCCGCAGCCGCCCGGCCACCACCAGGTGGTCCGGCGCCTCGTCCCCGAGGATCTCCAGCGCCCGCTGCACCCGCGCACCGGCCGCGACCGCCGCACGGGCCGAGCGCCGCAGGTTGGCGTCGTCGAAGTTGGCCAGCCGGTTGGCGGTGGCCCGCACCTCGCGGCGCATCCGCCGCTCCTCCCAGGCCAGCACGCTGTCGTGCGCCCCCAGGCGGGTGAGCAGCGCGCTGATCGCGTCGCCGTCGCGCACCACGACGCGGTCCACTCCGCGCACCTCACGGGCCTTGGCGTGGATCTTGAGGCGCCGCGCCGAGCCCACCAGCGCGAGCGCCGCCTCCGGGCCCGGACAGGTGACCTCGAGCGACATGGAACGCCCCGGCTCGGTGAGCGAGCCGTGCGCCAGGAACGCGCCACGCCAGGCGGCCTCCGCGTCGCAGGCGGCGCCCGCCACCACCTGGCGGGGCAGGCCGCGCACCGGTCGGCCGTGGTTGTCGATCAGGCCCGTCTGCCGGGCCAGGGCCTCGCCGTCGCGGTAGACGCGTACGACGTAGCGCGAGCCCTTACGCAGCCCGGCGGGTGCGAGCACGAGAACCTCGGCCTTGTGCCCGAACACCTCGCCGATGTCCTTGATCAGCCGCCGCGCGGTGGCGTTGGTGTCGAGCTCGGCCTCGATCACGATCCGCCCGCCCACCAGGTGGAGGCCGCTGGCGAACCGCAGCAGCGTCGAAACCTCCGCCTTACGGCAGCACGGCTTAAGCACCGGCAGGCGACTCAGCTCGTCCTTCACCACACCTGTCATGGCCATGCGTTAGTCCTCTCCCCCATTCAGACCGGCTCTCAGCAGTCTCTCGCACCTTCGCACCGCGCCGGCCAGGATCAACGCTTCTGGAGGAAAATCTCGTCCAGGACGGAGGCAAGACGTCGTGGGTCATGCCTCGGCGAGCCGTCGGCGGTGGCCACGTCGGCCATCACGAGCCGCGCGCCGAGTGCCCAGGCGGCCTTCTCCAGCGCACCGGGGTCGTCCACCACCCCGGTGTCGGCGAGCACGACGTCGATCGACAGGTCTGGGGCGTGTTGCCTGAGCACCTCCAGGTGTTGCTGGGGGGAGAAGTCGTCGGTCTCGCCCGGCTGGGGCGCCAGGTTGAGCGTGACGAGCCGCTGCGCCTTGGTCGTGTGCAGCGCCCTCGCGAGCTCGGGCACCTTGAGGTGCGGCAGCACGCTGGTGAACCACGACCCCGGCCCGAACACCACCCAGTCGCCCTCCAGCACCGCCTCGACCGCCTCGGGGCGCGCGGGCGGGTCCTCCGGCACGAGGGAGATCGCCTGCACACGTCCGGGCGTCAGCGCGCAGGCCACCTGCCCGCACACGGTCGAGATGACGCCGTCGAGCTCGACCTGCGCCACGATGTCGAGCGGCACCGACGCCATCGGCAGCACACGGCCATGCGCCCCCAGCAGCCGCCCGACCCAGTCGAGCCCCGCCACGGGGTCGCCGAGCAGCTCCCACAGCGCGACGATGAGCAGGTTGCCGACGGCGTGCCCGTGCAGCTCGCCCTCGCTGCGGAAGCGGTGCTGCACCACCTCGCTCCAGGTGCTGCCCCACTCGTCGTCGCCACACAGCGCGGCGAGCGCCATCCGCAGGTCGCCAGGGGGCAGCACGCCGAGCTCGCGCCTGAGCCGCCCGCTGGACCCGCCGTCGTCGGCGACGGTCACCACGGCCGTCAGCCGATCGGTCACCATCCTTAACGCGGACAGGGACGCGTAGAGCCCGTGCCCGCCGCCCAGCGCCACGACGTGCGGCCCGAATCCCGGATGCACCCCGCGTTCTCCCGGCACCGGACTTTCCTCGGCCGAGCGCGAAAGCCGCACGGGGCACACGCCCCCGCCGGCCTCCTCCGAGACCGGGCCGCCACCAGCCCGTTCGCCACCGCCGTCCGAGGCCGAGCCGCCACCAGGCCGTCCCCCGGCTCCATCCGAGACTGGACCGCCACCAGGCCGTTCCCCACCGCCATCCGAGACCGGGCCAAAGTCAGGCGCGTCCCTGACCGGCAGGGCATCCTCGCCCACGGGCACGGGAGGATCGCCCGCTACCGGATGCGGCAAAGCTGCCGCTGCGCCGTCTTCATCGGTCACTCCCGCCCCACATCCCGGTGGCTCACCTGGACCTCCATCTCGCGGTCGTGCAGGCGGGCGGCGATCTGCTCGGCCATGGCCACGCTGCGGTGCTTGCCTCCGGTGCAGCCCACCGCCAGCGTGGCGTAGCTCTTGCCCTCCCGGGCGTATCCGGCGGCGACCACCTGCAGGACCTCCTCGTACGCGTCGAGGAACTCCTTGGCCCCCGGCTGCCCCAGCACGTATTCGCTCACCGGCGCGTCGAGCCCGCTCATCGGCCGCAGCTCGGGCACCCAGTGCGGATTCGGCAGGAACCGGCAGTCGATCACGAGATCGGCGTCCACCGGCAGCCCGTACTTGAACCCGAAGGACACGATGTTGAGCCGCAGCCCCGGCCGGTCCTCACCGCCGAAGTACGCGACGATCTTGTTGCGCAGGTCGTGGACGTTGTGGGAGGAGGTGTCGATCACCAGGTCGGCGTTGGCCCTGACCTCCCGCAGGATGCCCCGTTCGCGGGTGATCCCGTCGACCAGCCGCCCCTCGCCCTGCAGGGGATGCGGCCTGCGGACGTTCTCGAACCTACGCACCAGCTCCTCGTCGCTGGCCTCGAGGAACACGACCCGCACCCGTACGCCGCGCCCTTCGAGCTCCTCGATGGCCGCGTTGAGGTCGGTGGTGAAGGCCAGGCTGCGCACGTCAACGACGGCCGCCACCTTGTCGGCGGCCAGCTTGACCTTGCCCGCCTCCTCCGCCATCGCGAACAGCAGCCCGGGCGGCAGGTTGTCGATGACGAACCAGCCCAGGTCCTCCAGCGCTTTGGCGGCTGTGCTGCGCCCCGCCCCTGACATGCCGGTGACGATGACGAACGCCGGCTCGGTGCTCATTTCCTCTCTCCGTCCCGCGCGCCCTGCCCGGGCGCACCACCATAGCGGAGGCACCCGGACAGGCCCTGGCGTCCTGGCGAGATCAAGGTGACTCTCCCTTCAGCGTCGACACGATGACCTCGGCGATGGACGGGCCGATGCCTGGAACCTCACAGATGTCCGCGGCAGTGGCCTCGCGTAGTTTCTTCACGGAGCCGAAGTGCTTGAGCAGCGCCTGCCTGCGCGCCGGCCCGAGGCCCGGCACGCTGTCGAGCGCGCTCTCCTTCACCGACTTGGACCTCTTGGACCGATGGTAGGTGATGGCGAACCTGTGTGCTTCGTCCCGCACGCGTTGCAACAGGTAGAGACCCTCACTTGAACGTGGCATGATCACCGGCTGGTCGTCGCCGGGCAGCCACACCTCCTCCAGCCGCTTGGCCAGGCCGCACACCGAAACGTCGTCGATGCCGAGCTCGTCGAGCGCCCGCTGCGCGGCCGCCGCCTGGGGACCCGCGCCGTCGACGACGACGAGGTTGGGCGGGTAGGCGAACTTGCGCGGCTTGCCGGTCTCGGGGTCGATGGGGCCATGGCCGCCGTCGTCGTCGGGCGCCAGCTCGCCGGTGGCCGAGCGCTCCTCAAGGTAGCGGCGGAACCGGCGCATGATCACCTCGTAGATCGAGGCGACGTCGCCCTCCTTGGTCTTGACGGCGAAGCGCCGGTATTCGCTCTTGCGCGCCAGCCCGTCCTCGAAGACCACCATCGACGCCACGACGTTCTCGCCCTGCAGGTGGGAGACGTCGTAGCACTCGATGCGCAGCGGCGCCTGGTCGAGGTCGAGCGCGTCGGCGATCTCCTGCAGCGCCTTGCTGCGGGTGGTCAGGTCGCTGGCGCGACGGATCTTGTGCTGCGCGAGCGACTCCTTGGCGTTGCGCTCGACGGTCTCCATCAGCGACCTCTTGTCGCCGCGCTGTGGCACGCGCACCTCGACGCGGGCGCGGCGCTGCTCGGTCAGCAGCTCGGCGACCGCCTCGCAGTCGGGCGGCAGGGCGGGCACGAGCACCTCGCGCGGCATCGCGTCGGGGCTCGCCTCGGCGTACATCTGGAGGAGGAACTGCTCGACCAGCTCGCCTGGCGAGGTCTCCTCGACCTTGTCGACCACCCATCCCCGCTGGCCGCGGATGCGGCCGCCGCGCACGTAGAAGACCTGCACGGCGGCTTCGAGCGGGTCCTCGGCCAGCGCGATCACGTCGGCGTCGGTGCCCTCGCCGAGCACCACGGCCTGCTTCTCCAGCGCCCGCTGCAGCGCCTGGATGTCGTCACGGAGCCGGGCCGCGCGCTCGTACTCCTGCTCCGCGGCGGCCTCGCGCATCTCCTTCTCCAGGCGCTTGATGAAGCGGCTGGTGTTGCCCGCCATGAAGTCGCAGAAGTCCTCGGCCAGCTCGCGGTGCTCCTCCGGGGTGACCCGGCCGACGCAGGGCGCCGAGCACTTGTCGATGTAGCCGAGCAGGCACGGGCGGCCGATCTGGCCGGCCCGCTTGAACACCCCGGCGCTGCACGTGCGCACCGGGAAGACCCGCAGCAGCAGGTCGACGGTCTCGCGGATGGCCCACGCGTGGGAGTAGGGGCCGAAGTAGCGCGTGCCCTTGCGCTTGGCCCCGCGCATCACCTGCACGCGCGGGAAGTCCTCGCCCATGGTGACCGCGAGATAGGGATACGACTTGTCGTCGCGGTACTTCACGTTGAAGCGCGGGTCGAACTCCTTGATCCAGGAGTATTCGAGCTGCAGCGCCTCGACCTCGGTGCCCACGACCGTCCAGTCGACGTCGGCGGCCGTGGTCAGCATCGACTGGGTGCGGGGGTGGAGCGCGGAGAAGTCGGCGAAGTAGGAGTTGAGCCGCTGGCGCAGGCTCTTGGCCTTGCCGACGTAGATCACCCGGCCGTGCGCGTCCCTGAACCGGTAGACCCCCGGGGAATCGGGGATCGAACCCGGCTTGGGCCGGAAACTCAAGGGACTGCCCGCTGATCTCGCCACATTCAAAGCCTAGTAGCCCGTACCGACAAGGTGACCCGCCGCGCCTTCCGCGGGCGCGACGAGCCCCCCGCCGGGGACGCCCGGCTACGCGAGCGTGATCTGGTCGCCTTCCACCTTGATCTGCTGCGCGGGCAGCGGCTTGTCGGCGGGCCCGGCCTTGACCGAGCCGTCCGCGATGGCGAACTTGCTGTTATGGCACGGGCAGACGATCATCCCGTCCGAGACGCTGCCGACCGTGCACCCGTTGTGCGTGCACACGGCGCTGAACGCCTTGAACTCGCCCGACGTGGGCTGGGTGACCACGATCTTCTGCTCCTTGAAGACCGTGCCGCCGCCGACGGGGATGTCGGCGGTCTTGGCCAGCGCACCACCGGACGGCGCGCCGGACTGCGGCGCGCTCGACCCGGCGGCTGCGGGCTGTGCGGTTTCAGTGCTGCCGCCACAGGCGGTGAGGGCCAGCGCCAGGCCACCGGCTCCGACACCAGCGATCATGACACGGCGACTCTGTAGGTCTTCTCCCATGTGCTCACCCAACCGCACTCAGGTGAGAAATTCATGAGACGCGGCCTATGCGAGCCGGATCTTGTCGCCGTCCACGGTGATCTTCTTCTCCGCGAGCGGCTCGCTGGCGGGCCCGTCCTCGACGGAGCCGTCGTTGATGTTGAACTTGCTGCCGTGACACGGGCAGTTGATCGTTTTGTTGGAGACGCTGGCCACCGTGCAGCCCTGGTGGGTGCAGACCGCCGTGAACGCCTTGAACTCCCCGGCGGTCGGCTGCGTGACCACGACCTTCTCGCTCTCGAAGACCTTCCCGCCGCCCTCGGGGATGTCAGCCGTGTCGGCCAGGGCCTTGCTCTGCGGAGCCGTTTTCTTCTTCTTCGGTGACGACGACTCCGAGGGCTCCTCCGCCGGCGGCTCCGCACTCGCCTCCGTCGTCGGCGCCCCGTAGCTCGCGCATGCCGTCAGAACCGCCGCGAGTCCGGCGCCTCCGGCGCTGAAGACCACTGTCCGGCGCGTCGTATCCGTCATGGTGCGTTCCTCCCAGATTGGCTTTCACTTCAGGTACGGCCGGCGCCCTCGTGCCGGTTCAGCGTGCCCGAGCCCAATCCGGGTCACCATGCATAAGTACGCGTTCAGGCGACCACGATGCCGTCGCCCTCGACCTTCACCTTGTAGGACGCCAGCGGGGCGGTCGCGGGTCCCTTGGTGGCCTTGCCGCTGTCGGCGGAGAACTCGCTGCCGTGGCAGGCGCACCTGATGACGTTGTCCTTGGGGGTGCTGACGGCGCAGCCCTTGTGCGTGCAGACGGAGCTGAACGCCTTGTAGACGCCCTGCGTGGGCTGCGTCACCACGACCTGCAGGTCCTCGATCACCGTGCCGCCGCCCACCGGCACGTCGGCCGTCTTGGCGATGACCTTGCCCTTGATGCTCGGCTGGGCCTTGCTCGCTCCCCCGCCGCACCCGGCCAGCGCCAGCCCGCACACCGCGATCCCGGCCGCGCCCAGCGCCTCGCGCCGCCCGAACCCGTTTTCGGGCATGGCTCCGCCCCGCTCAGTAACCGTCATGATTTGCCGACCCTCCGCGTCGCCGCTGACCCCCTGCAGGTCAGGCCGTTACCGATACTCAACCTTATTGGCGGCACCCCTCGGTCCGATGCGCGGGTGGCGGCCGCGAGCCCGGCCGCCACAGACGCGTCGGCGGTCAGTGAGCGGTAGGCCGGCGGTCAGCGGCGGGGCCGAGCCTGCGTGCATGACTCTTACGACAGAACGCCCGCCCGCCTCCCCGTCCAGGCCCCGCTGGTGGCGGCGTCCCTGGGTGGCCCCGCTGGCGGTGGTGTCGGCCGTGTTCGTCGCGTACTCGCTGCCGCCGTACCTGTCCCTGGACCCGGCCCAGTCCCGCGTGCCCGCTCCGGACTTCTTCCCGCCGCACTTCGCGGTGCTCTCCTTGCACGTCGTCTTCGGCTCGATCGCGATGATCACATGCTGCCTGCAGATCTGGCCGTGGTTCCGCGGACGCTACCCGCGCGCACACCGGATGATCGGCCGGGTGTACGTCTTCGGCGGCTGCCTCCCGAGCGGCCTGCTCGCAGTGGTGGTCAGCGTGACCACCCCGTTCTTCGGCCCCGTGACGGCGGCCAGCGGCGTCGTCCTGGCGTCCGTCTGGGTGGGCTGCACGCTGGCGGGCTGGCGGATGGCGAGGCAGCGCAGGTTCGTCGATCACCGCCGATGGATGGTCCGCAGCTTCGCCCTGACCATGTCCATCGTCACGAACCGCCTCTGGGGCGTCGTGTTCTTCATCGCCCTGTCGCCGCAGCTGGACACGACCTTCCACGGCGACGAGACGCTGCTGGCGAGCACGGTGGCGGCGCTGAGCGCGTGGCTGGGCTGGGTGCTGCCGCTGCTGGTGGCGGAGTGGTGGCTGGAGCGCGGCGACGCCGCCAAACGCCGCGCCCGCGCCCGCGCCACCCGCTGATCACATCCGCCCGCACAGCGCCACCCGCTGATCACACGCCACCACGCCCGAACCCGCGCCGCCCGCAGATCACACCCGCCCGCACCAGCACCACCCGCTGATCACACATCGCCACGCACGGGCCCGTGACCGCTTCTGGCGCGCCTGCACCGGCTCACAAGCCGTCAGCCACCCATCGCCACCGACCACCGCGCCGATCGAGCGGCGCAGGCCCGGCCCGACGCGCCGAAAAGCGGCACGCAGCCCTGCGCCGGAGCCGCCCGGCTCACGGGCTCCGGCACCGAGGGAAACCGTCGAGCGGCGTCAGCACGCACGCCGCAGGCACCACCGTTCCGGCGCGCCCCGGACGTGACCTCGGCCGGCCCTGGGCGTGTCGTCACGCGCGGCCCCGCAAGACAGGTGCCGCGCGAGCCCGCTCAGAAAGCGAGGATCTTCCGCAGGAAGCGCCCCGTGTGGCTCTCGTCCACCAGGGCGACCTCCTCGGGCGTCCCGCTCGCGACCAGCGTCCCACCGCGGGACCCGCCCTCGGGCCCCATGTCGATGATCCAGTCGGCCGTCTTGATCACATCGAGGTTGTGCTCGATGACGATCACCGTGTTGCCGCCGTCCACGAGCCGCCCGAGCACGCCGAGCAGCCGCCGGATGTCCTCGAAGTGCAGGCCGGTGGTCGGCTCGTCCAGCACGTAGATGGTCCGCCCCGTCTGCCGCCGCTGCAGCTCCGACGCGAGCTTGACCCGCTGCGCCTCACCGCCGGACAGCGTGGTGGCGGGCTGCCCGAGCCGTACGTAGCCGAGGCCGACATCGTGGAGCGTCTGCAGGTGGCGCTTGATCGCGGGGATCGCGTCGAAGAAGCCCAGGGCCTCCTCGATCGGCATGTCGAGCACCTCGGAGATCGTCTTGCCCTTGTAGTGGACCTCCAGCGTCTCCCGGTTGTAGCGGGCGCCGTGGCAGACCTCGCAGGGGACGTAGACGTCCGGCAGGAAGTTCATCTCGATCTTGATGGTGCCGTCGCCCGCGCACGCCTCGCAGCGCCCGCCCTTGACGTTGAAGCTGAAGCGCCCGGGCTGGTAGCCGCGCACCTTCGCCTCGGTCGTGGCCGCGAACAGCTTGCGGATGTGGTCGAAGACGCCGGTGTACGTGGCCGGGTTGGAGCGGGGGGTGCGCCCGATCGGTGACTGGTCGACGTGGACGACCTTGTCCACGTGGTCCATGCCGTTGATCCGCGAGTGCCGCCCCGGCACCGTGCGCGCCCCGTTGAGCTCCTTGGCCAGCGCGTTGTAGAGGATGTCGTTGACCAGTGTCGACTTCCCCGACCCCGACACGCCCGTGACCGCCGTGAACACACCCAGCGGGAAGTCGATGTCGACCCCCTTGAGGTTGTGCTCGCGCGCCCCCTTGACCGTGATCTGCCGCTTCTTGTCGCGCTTGCGGCGCTTGGGCGGGATCGGGATGCTCTTGCGCCCGGACAGGTACTGGCCGGTGATCGACTCCTCGCTGGACAGCAGCTCCTGGACGGTGCCGGACACGACGACCTGGCCGCCGTGCTCACCGGCGCCGGGGCCGATGTCGACCACCCAGTCGGCCGCGGCGATCGTGTCCTCGTCGTGCTCCACCACGATCAGCGTGTTGCCCATGTCGCGCAGCCTGATCAGCGTGTCGAGCAGCCGCATGTTGTCGCGCTGGTGGAGCCCGATGGACGGCTCGTCGAGCACGTACAGGACGCCGACCAGGCCGGAGCCGATCTGCGTGGCCAGCCTGATGCGCTGGGCCTCGCCTCCCGCCAGGGTGGCGGCGGCGCGGTCCATGGTCAGGTAGTCGAGGCCGACGTCGAGCAGGAAGCCCATGCGGGCGTTGATCTCCTTGACCACCCGCTCGGCGATCTGCATGTCGCGGTCGGACAGCTTGAGCCCGGCCAGGAACTTCGCGCACTCGCCGATCGACATGGCCGCCACTTCGGCGATCGACTTGTCGGCGACCGTGACCGCCAGCGTGACCGGCTTGAGCCTGGCGCCCTTGCAGGCCGGGCACGGGATCTCGCGCATGTAGCCTTCGAACCGCTCGCGGGTCGAGTCGCTCTCCGCCTCGGCGTGCCGGCGCTGCACCCACGGGATGACACCGTCGTAGGTGGTGTAGTAGGAGCGCTGCCTGCCGTAGCGGTTGCTGTAGCGGACGTGCACCTGCTCGTCGTGCCCGTACAGCAGCGACTTCTGCGCCTTCTTCGGCAGCTTCTCCCACGGCGTGTCGAGCGTGAACCCGACCGTGTGGCCGAGCGCCTCGATCAGCCTGACGAAGTATTCGCTGGTGTGACCGCCCGACCACGGGTGGAGCGCGCCGTCGCCGAGCGTGCGCTCGGGGTCGGGCACCACCAGGTCGGGGTCCACCTCCATCTTCGTGCCGAGGCCCGTGCACTCGGGGCAGGCGCCGAACGGCGAGTTGAACGAGAACGAGCGGGGCTCAAGCTCCTCGAACGACAGGTCGTCGTACGGGCAGTAGAGGTGCTCGGAGTAGAAACGCTCACGGCCCGGGTCGTCCTCGGGCAGATCGACGAACTCCAGCGTGATCGTGCCGCCCGACAGCTGCAACGCCGTCTCGACCGAGTCGTTGAGCCTGCGCCGCGCCGACTCCTTGACCGACAGGCGGTCGACGATGACCTCGATGTCGTGCTTCTCGTACTTCTTCAGCGTCGGCGGCTCCTCCAGCCGCACGACGGTGCCGTCGACCCTGGCCCGGGCGAAGCCCTTGGTCTGCAGCTCGCGGAACAGCTCGGCGTACTCGCCCTTGCGGCCCCTGATCACCGGCGCGAGCACCTGGAAGCGGGTGCCCTCCTCCAGGTCCATCACGCGATCGACGATCTGCTCGGGCGTCTGCCGCGCGATCGGACGCGAGCACACCGGGCAGTGGGGCTTGCCGATGCGCGCCCAGAGCAAGCGCAGATAGTCGTAGACCTCGGTGATCGTGCCGACGGTCGAACGGGGGTTCTTGCTGGTCGCCTTCTGGTCGATCGACACCGCGGGCGACAGGCCCTCGATGAAGTCGACGTCGGGCTTGTCCATCTGGCCGAGGAACTGGCGGGCGTACGCCGACAGGGACTCGACGTAGCGCCGCTGACCCTCAGCGAAGATCGTGTCAAAGGCCAGGCTCGACTTGCCGGAGCCGGACAGGCCCGTGAAGACGATCAGCGAGTCTCGCGGCAGGTCGAGCGAGACGTCCTTGAGGTTGTGTTCTCGTGCACCACGCACGATCAGGCGGTCAGCCACGGCGATCCCGGAGGTCAAAAGGCGGATAGGTCCACGGGGATGGTAGACGGGGGCTCCGACAATTTCGGCGGACCGTTGCCCGGCCCCCGAAAATCCGTCCTTCACAGACTACGACCATCTCCCACCCTGGCAGGAGCCCTTCCGCATTCAACCAGCTGACCTGCGGCTTTATGCCGGCCCCGGCCCAGAACCCTAACTGATGAAATATCCAGACATGACCGTTCTACCCGCGCTGCAGGCCCAACTGACCTCAGCCACCGGCCAGTTGCCGGCCACGACGCGTCCCTGTCCGACGCCGACATCACCGCGCCCTTCCTCCTGCCCGGCTGGACCAGGGGCCACGTGCTCGCCCACCTCGCCCAGAACACCTCCTCACTGGTCACGCAAGCTGCCGCTCTCCGCCCCAGGCTCGCCGCTCCGTGCCCATGGTCGCGCTCGCACGGGGCTCCGCTGGTCACGCAAGCTGCCGCTCTCCGCCCCAGGCTCGCCGTTCCGTGCCCATGGTCGCGCTCGCACGGGGCTCCGCTGGTCACGCAAGCTGCCGCTCTCCGCCCCAGGCTCGCCGCTCCGTGCCCATGGTGACCGCCGCCGTCCGCGGCCTGCCGCGCGAGTGCTGGTCCGCGCCGGTGGAGGGCATGCGCCCACCCGCGCATCCTGCCGGTACCTCCTGGCACGCCGCCTGCGCGAGACCGGCCTCCACCACATGGGCCTGGCCGCCGGGTACGGCCCCCGGAACTGGCCGGAGCCGTTCGTCCTGCGCGAACTCCACGACTGCCGCGCATGCCGGCCACACGCCCGCAGCACGGTGAGCGAGGTCGTACTCAAGAACGCTCCGGCGGCGTCATCGACAGGTGGCCCGGCCCCGGCCCCGCGGTCGAGGGCGCGCCCGCCGACATGCTGGCCTGGCTGACCGGAAGATCCAGCGGCGAGGGCGTTACGCTGGTCCCCGTGGGGCAGCCGTGCACGCCCGGCGGCGCCGTCCTTCCAGAGCCGCCGCCGTGGCTGACGATGCCGGCCCCCGCTGATCTGCCCGCGACACCCCCGGAGGACTACATATGACCTACACAGGTGACGTCCAGGTCGGCGGTCCCGCCGACGTGCGCGAGCTGCCCGCGCTCACGATCTGCAAGCTGGCCGTCGGCCCGTACGACAACAACGCCTACCTGCTGCGGTGCACGGAGACCGGCGAAGGGCTGCTGATCGACGCGGCCGCCGACGCCGACCGCCTGCTCGCGCTGATCACCGACCAGCCGGTGCGCTCGATCGTCACCACGCACCAGCACGGCGACCACTGGCAGGCTCTGGAGCAGGTGAGCAAGGTGACAGGCGCCGACGTGATCGCCCACCCGCTCGACGCGCCCGCCCTCCCGGTGCCGGTGGAACGCATGGTCGAGCACGGCGACACGATCACCGTCGGCGCGATCACCCTGGAGGTCATCCATCTGCGCGGCCACACGCCCGGCTCGATCGCCCTGCTGTACGACGGGGGCGAGGCGGGCCACCACCTGTTCACGGGCGACTCGTTGTTCCCGGGCGGCGTGGGCAACACCTGGAAGGACCCGCAGCGCTTCACCCAGCTCTACAACGACGTGGTAGAGCGGATCTTCAACCGCCTCCCCGACGAGACGTGGGTGTATCCGGGCCACGGAAAGGACACCACGCTGGGCGTCGAGCGCCCCGCCCTCCCGGAATGGGAGGCCCGCGGCTGGTAGCGCCGCCCTTGGCGTCCGGACCGAAGCCGGTGACCATCTGTCACGGCCGGTTGTACGGGCCCGCTGACAGTCCAGGGCGAAGGGCGGGATCAGTGGCGCGCGGCCAGGACGTGGACGATGCGGTCGGCGGCGAGGGCCGGGTCGTCGGCGATCCCCACGAGGTCGCCCCATGACCACCGGTAGAACCATCCCTCCGGCAGCGGAACGCAGTCGACGGTCTCCGCCAGCATCACCGTGTCGGGGTCGCTGATGCGCAACGCGGGCGGGTAGGACCGCAACGTGGCGGTCAGCCCGCGCTGCTCCAGCTCCGTGGCCAGCTTGCCGAGATAGTACGTGCGCGTGTGCTCGCGCGGCGTAGCCGACATGGCTCCATCAAAGCCGAAGTAAGACGAAAAATCCCGTCAGTTGCCGACGCGCGTGGCCGCTTCCCGGCGCTGCTCCCGCTTGTAGACCATCATCCGGAGCGGGATCGCCGCCACGAGCGCGATCTGCATGCTCGCGCCGATCTTGATCGGCAGGTCGCCGCCTTCCGGCCAGGCCACCCAGAAGGTCAAGAACGCCACGTTCACCATGATCCAGCCCAGGACGCCCGCCGCGAGCTGCCCCTTCGGCTTGGGGTACTCGATCCGGCTGACCATCAGCCACGCCACCCCGAGCACGGCCAGCAGCGACCAGATGCTCGGCTGGAACAGCAGCACGATGGAGATCACGGTCATGGCGCCCATGGGGATGGGCAGGCCCATGAAGTCGCCGCTCTTGGTCTTGACGCAGGCGAACCTGGCCAGGCGTACGACCCCGGCCACCAGCACTGCCGCCGCCGCGGCGACCACCATCGTGAACGGCACCTGGTCGGTGAACCCGCCCCAGATCACGACCATGAACGCGGGCGCGAACCCGAAGCTGATGACGTCGGCCAGGTTGTCGAGCTCGGCGCCCATCGCGGAGGCGCGGAAGCGCCGCGCGACGAGGCCGTCGAACAGGTCGCACGTCGCGCCGATCAGCAGCAGCACGATGGCGGTGGCGAAGTAGCTCGGGTCGGGCGTGAAACGGTGACCGCCCTGGAGCTGCTGGATCGCGGAGTACGCCAGGACGCACACGGCGAGGAACCCGCAGACCGCGTTGCCCAGCGAGAGGGAGTCCGCAGCCGACAGGCGGAACGCCTTGCCGACCGGACCACGAGGTTCTTCCTCCTCGTCCGCCTGCCAACTACCGGCGTCAGCCGCGGTCAATTCTGGTCACCCCCGCAACCGTCTTTTCGCCCACGGACACCGCGGGAGATATCCCTTCGGGAAGGTAGATGTCGACGCGCGAACCGAACCTGATGAGCCCGATCCGCTCGGCCTGCGCGACCTTCGCCCCGCTGCTCACGTACGGCACGATCCTGCGCGCGACCGCGCCCGCGATCTGCACCATCTCGATGTCGCCCAGCGCGGTCTCGAAATGCCACACCACGCGCTCGTTCTGGTCGCTGTCCTTGTTGAACGCCGGCAGGAACCCACCTGCCACATGCTGCACGGATGCGACATTTCCCGCAAGAGGGGCGCGGTTGACATGTACGTTCAGGGGGCTCATGAAGATCGCGACCCTGGTGCGGCCGTCCGGCCACGGGTCGATGCTCTGTACCACCCCGTCGGCGGGCGACAGGATGCGACCCTCGCCCGGCGTGCGGTCAGGGTCGCGGAAGAACCAGAGCATGCCCCCGGTGAGCGCGCTCAGCGGCGCCGCCGCGAGCGCCCATCGCCGGTCCTTGCGCGTCAGCAGCGCGGTGGCGGCCGCCGCGGCCGCCGTCGGGATGAGCCACGGGGAGACCCCGCGTGCGAGCCGGACGCGGCTCGACTTGGCAGAATCGTCTGACACGTACAACCTTTGGTGGAGACTGAATTGGGCGCTTTGCCGTGATGTTACAGAACAAGCAACTATGACACGGCGCAACTACACAAGCAAAGCGCCTCGAAGTCCTTTTCGCTAGACCTGCTCCGGGTGCGGCTGCTCGTCCTGGCGCGCGTCGATACGTGCTTTGACCAGGCTGGCCACGGTGGTGACGACCATGGTGGCACCGATGACCGAGAGCGACACCCAGATGGGGATTTCGGGCGCCCAGGAGACATGGCTGGCATGCAACGCCTCCAATATCAGCTTAACCCCGATGAACCCGAGGATGAACGCCAAACCATAGCTGATGTACACCAGTCGTTGGAGCAGCCCGCCCAGCAGGAAGTAGAGCTGACGCAGCCCCATCAGGGCGAACGCGTTGGCCGTGAAGACGATGAAGGGGTCCTTGGTGAGCCCGAAGATCGCGGGAATCGAGTCGAGCGCGAACAACAGGTCGGTGCTCCCGATCGCGACCATCACGATGAGCATCGGAGTCACCATGCGCCTGCCGTCGATCTTGACGGTGACCTTGGAGCCGACGTACCCCTCGGTGGTGGGGAACGCCCGGCGCACCCACCTCAGCACGACGTTCTCGTTGAACTCATCTTCCTCACCCTTGAGGTGCTGGCGGATGAGATTGACCGCCGTGTAGACGAGGAAGGCGCCGAACACGTAGAACAGCCAGCTGAAGCGCTCCAGCGCCGCGGCTCCGAGCGCGATGAAGATGCCGCGCATCACGAGCGCGAGCAGGATGCCCACGAGCAGGACCTTGTGCTGGTAGGCCCGCGGCACGGCGAACCTGCTCATGATGATGAAGAAGACGAAGAGGTTGTCGACGCTCAAGCTGTATTCGGTGATGTAGCCGGCGAAGAACTCCCCGGCAGTGCCGGCACCGGCCGTGGTCCACAGAATCACACCGAACGCCGCGGCGAGGGCGACGTAGAACGTTACCCAGTATCCGGCCTGCCGCATGGAGAACTCTCGGGCTTCTCCGCGGTCGACGATCCACAAGTCAATTGCGAGGACAACAAGAAGACCGCCGATCACGGCGATCCAGGCCCACATGGGTACAGCCACGTCTCACGACCCTCCGGCATGCACGACTCATTGCCGGAGGTCTCTCCCGCCCGCTCACAACCGCGGACCGGCAGCCCCGGGGGCCCCGTGGAGTGGGGCTGCACCGTGATGACGAGGCTGTCGCGAAGGGATACTCCCCTCCCTAACCCAGGCAGTATATGAGAACGCCCTCACCCGGCCTAATCATCCTCCCGATCTTGAGGGCCGTACACGGCCAGCACGCTCTCCACGGCATCATCCGCGCCGGGCATCTCCCGCCCCCGCCGCTCGGCCGCCGCTGCCAGAGTTTCCGCAGGTCCCGGCGTTGTGATCAGCTCTCGTACGGCCGCGCGCAGCCCCTCGACATCCCCGTAAGGGACCAGGATCCCGGCATCCCCCAAAATTTCTGGAATCCCCCCTACTTCCGAGGCGATTGCCGGTGTTCCCGACATGAGCGCTTCGCGAAGGGTGAGCGGCTGGCCCTCCCAGCGGCTCGGCATCAGCAGGGCGACGGCGGCCCCGAGCAGGTCGGGCACGTCCTTCCGGTGCCCCAGCAACAGCACGGGCAACTTCTCGGCCTCGATCCTGCGCCGCAGCTCCTCGCGCAGCGGCCCGTCGCCCGCGATCACGAACAGCGGATCTCCGGACGGCCAGGGCCCGGCGGCGACGTCGAGCAGCGTCTCGAGCCCTTTCTGCTGGGCCAGCCGGGCGACCGTCAGCAGAACAGGCCGTTCACCCGCGCCCAGCTCGTCCCTGACTTCCTGAGGCGTGCGTTTCGCCGGCCCAGGCGCGGGTGCGGGCACCACGGCGGCCCGCACGTCCCGGGCGCCGAGCCTGGACATGCCCTCGCCGAGGTCCGGCGACACCACGAGCACGTGGTCGGCCCGCCGCGCCACGATCCGCTCCAGCACCCCGTAGACGAACCCGATGAACCCACCGGCGGTCAGCGCGTTGTGCAGGGTGACAACCAGCCGCGGCCCACAGTCCCGCCCCAGCCTCGCGCGCCCGCCCCGCCCCAGCGTCGCCAGCCCTGCCAGCGCTCCGGCTCTCAGTCCGTGGGCGTGCACGACGTCGGCGTCCCGGGTCAACCGCCTGATGGTCAGGACCGCACGCAGGTCGTTCACCGGGTGCGGCCGATCCGACACGGCCACCTCCGCGAAACGGGCTCCCGCACGGGTGTAGGAGAACTGCTCCTCCACGCTGCGCGGCCCGATGACGGCAACCTGGTGCCCGCGCCGCACCAACCCTTCGACCAGCATCAGGACATACCGCCCGGTGCCGCCGGACGTGGTGCCCAGCACGAATGCCACCCGCACAACCCGCTCCTTAGGTGCCGCCCAACGCGAACGCCGTTCCATATGCGATGCCCGGCACGGAAGGCACCGTCCCTTGCCCAGCCAGCGCCATCACACGCCCCGTCCCTGGCTCAGCCGGCACCATCACGCGCCGCCCCTTGCTCAGCCGGCGCCATCACGCGCCCCGCTCCGTCGCAGCAATGCGGCCACGGTGGCGGCATCGGCCCTGTCCACGACGGCCATGACCGCCGCACCCACCACCAGCGCCACGAGAGCGGCCAGCACGGCGGCCCACGCGTTCGGCCAGATGCCGCCGGCCCCGATCAGCCCCACGACGCCGGCTCCCGCCAGGTACCCCAGCAGGCCGCCGCCAAGCGCCGCGCCGGCGGCCCTGGGCAGCCCGGCCACGGCCCCGCTCCCCCGGGCACGGATCACGGAGCCCAGCAGGAGCGCCCCGCCCACACTCATGCCCACGCTCATGCCGAGCGCCATCCCCCCGATCCGCCACCCGTCGGGCAGCGCCAGCGCGAACACCACCTGCGCGACCATCGCGACCAGCCACCCGGCGACGGTCCCGGTGGCCGCCGCCCGGCCGCGCCCGGCCGCGTACAGGACCCGGCTCAGGTGCGCGATGAGCCCGTATCCCACCAGCCCCGGCGCGAACAGCGCGATGGCCCGGGCCAGCTCGTCCGCCGGGACCTCGGACTTGAACCCGAGGAACACCACGGCGCCGGGCCAGGACGCGGCGGCCAGCACGCCGGCCGCCAGCCCGGACACCAGGACCACGGCCCGCGTGGTGCGCGCCGCCAGCTCGGAGAACGCCTCCGGCTCGCCGGCCTGCGCGGCCAGCCGGGGAAACGCGCTGGTGGCGATGGGCACGGCCAACACCGCGTACGGCACCAGGTAGATCGCCCACGCGTAGTTGTAGACGGCGATGGCGCCGTTGCCGACCGCCTTGTTCGCCAGCACCAGCACCACGATCATGGCGGCCTGCTGGGCGAGGAGCGCGGCGATCCCGGCCAGGGCGAGCCTGCGCACCTGGGCGGCCACCCCGGCGGGGAATCTCAGGGTGGGCCGCCACCGCAGCCCCAGCCGGGCCGTGGGCCCGATCACGGCCAGCACCAGCGACAGCACCCCCAGGCTCGTGCCTGCCGACAGCGCCAGCTCGGCCGGGCCCGGCACCGTGGCAGGATCGGACGCTCCGCCGCTGAGCGGCACGAACAGCAGGTAGGCCATGATGACCACGATGCTGGACACCAGCGGCGCCACCGCGGGCCCGGCGAAGCGCTTGTGCGCCTGCAGCACGCCGTAGAGCACGACGGCGACGCCGTACAGGGGGATCTGGGGGGCGAAGACGACCAGCATCCGGGCGGCGACCGCCGTCACCGCCCCGACGTCCTCGCACCCGTCGATGGCCGCGCCGAAGAACAGCCCGATGATCGGACCGGCGAACAGCGCGGTGAGCACGCCCAGCGGGACGAGCACCACGACGACCCAGGTCAGCAGCGCCGAGCTGATCCACCCGACCCGCTCCACCGAACGGCCGGCCGGGTGAGGACCGGTGACGCCCTCATCCGGAGCCGGCGTGCGGGCGGCGGCCCCGGCCAGCACCGGGACGACCATCCCCGCCAGAGCGCCGCCGACGACCACCTCGAAGACGATGTTGGGAATCTGGTTGGCCGTCATGTAGGCCGTGGCCAGGCAGTTGGTGCCCACCGTCTGCGCGAAGGCGTACTGCTTGGCGAAGCCGGCGATGCGCGCCAGCACGGTGATGGCCCCGATGAGCATGGCGCCGCCCGCGACCCCGCGCGCCGTCACCACAGCCACCCGGCCCCCTCAGCCCCGCTCCCGACCACGCTGACGCAGAACATCCTGGCAGGCCGTACCGACAAACGCGGGCTCACACAGGGTCGGCGGGACGGCGGCCGAGCATGTCGATGCGGTTGAGCACGGGGTTGCCCGCGATGACCTTGGTGAAGCTGACCTTCTCCGCGGCGGCGGTCAGCGCCACGACGGTGCCCAGCAGGACGTACCGGCCGGGCCTGCCCAGCTTGGTGACGGCGGCGAGCCCGAGCAGGGCGCCCAGGGCGTTGGCGCCGGCGTCGCCGAGCATGGCGCGCTCGCCGAGGTCCTCCGGCAGCAGCGCCGCGGCGGCTCCCAGCGGCACGGCGGCCAGCGCGGCGGCGGCGGGCGCGTCGCGGAAGAGCGAGGCGGCCAGCAGCGGCCCGCCCGTCAGCAGGCCCACCTTGATGGCCCGGCCGGGGCGCAGGTCGAAGAGGTTGGCGAGGTTGGCGGCGCCGGCGATGGCGGCGCCGTTGACGAGGATGTCGGCCGGTCCCCGGGAGACGAGGGCGGCCGCGCCGAGCCCGGTGGCGCCGATGCCGAGGATCTTGACGGCGCCGCTGGTGACCTCGCCCCGGGCGAGCGCGGTCAGGTGGCCCTTGAAGCCCTTGGAGGACGTGGTGCCGTACAGGTCGTCGTACACGCCGAGCGCGCCGCTGCCCCCGCCGACGACGAGCGCGGCCAGGCGCAGGCGGCCCGGCAGGCCGGGCGTGAGCGCCGCCGCGGCGCCGGCCCCGGCCACGAACGCGGGGCCTTCGAGAAGTGTGATGGGCTCGCCGCGGTGGTTCTTGCGCGTCCAGCGGTCGGTCAGCTCGGCCGGGCGGTTGCGGGTGAACGCGGTGTACGCGACGCGGGCGGCCGCGGCGCCGATCGCGGCACCGGCGAGGGCGTAGAGCAGGCCACGGACCCGGGTGGCAGGCATGTCAGCTCCCTGACTGGGTGGTGGGTGACGGGGTGGCGGCCGGCACCGAGGGCAGCGGTGCGGAGATGCCCTTGCCGATGCCGTACTGGCCGGCGCGGCCGCTCATCTGCTCCCGGAGAGAGTAGACGATCGCGACGCGGCCCGCGGGCATGTCTGCGGTGTCGACCGCGGTGACGCGCTTGGCGATCTCGCTGTCGTCGCGCAGCGCGGCGATCGGATCGCCGGGGACGGCGGTGGCGGCGGCGATCCCGGCCAGCACCGTGCCCTTGCCCGCCACGTCGAGGCCGTTCGCCATGGAGACGAGCGCGCCCGCCTGGAGCTCGGCGTTCTCGCCCTCGTACGGCTTCTCCGGCGCGAACATGACGGCGAGCGTGGCCCGCTTGAGCGGGTCGCCTTCGGTGGTGAGCAGCCCGCCGGTCTCGAACGCGCTGACGACGTCGGCGGTGGCCGGGTTGGGGGTGCCCACCTGCGCCTGGTCGGTGGTGACGAAGGCGGCCGACAGCAGCGTGGCGGCCCTGTCCCAGGAGGTGGCCGTGGCGGGGAACATCATGTTGGCCGGTTTGAGCTGGTTGACCAGGCCGTCGAGCACGCCGGTGCCCTTGGGGTCGAGGAGCTTCTCCGTCAGCGCGACCCGCCCGGAGATCTGCGCGCCCGCCTGGGTGAGCACCTGCTGCGCGGCCTCGCGTACGGAGGTGCTGGAGCCGGGCGTCTCGACCAGGAGCACCCGCTGGCCCGTCAGACCGCCCGCCACCAGGCTCGGCGTGATGGCGGCGATGACCGCGTCGTTGCCGGCCTCGCGGCCCTGGAGGGCGTCGAGCTGCGTCCGCAGGTCCTCTTTGGACTTGGTGAGCTGGGCGGCCACCTCCTGCGCCGACTTGACCGCCGGCTCCTGCAGCAGCGTGGTGCCCAGCACGATCCCCACCGCGAGCGCCAGGAAGATCGCGACGATGGAGACGAGGTGATAACGGAAATCGATCACGAGAAGAGTCCGACCAGCCAGAAGATGAACGCGTTCCAGGCATCTTGCAGTCCGTTCAGCCAGGTCTGGCCGATCGGCGAGAGGAAGAGCGCGACGCTCATCGTGATCAGCGCCGTGATCACGAGTAGCAGCAACTGCGGGGTGGAGATGCGGCTGCGGTAGAGCCTGCTCACGCCCTTGGCGTCGATGAGCTTGCTGCCGATGATCAGCCGGGTGAGAAAGGTGCTGGCCATGCCGGGGCGCCCCTTGTCGAGGAACTCCTCCAGCGTGCCATGGGTGCCCACGGCGACGATCAGCTCGGCGCCCTTGCGGTCGGCCAGGAGCATCGCGATGTCCTCGCTGGTGCCGGTGGCGGGGAAGATCACCGCTTCGCGGCCGAGCTGGTGCACGCGCTCCAGGCCCGGCGCCCTGCCGTCGCGGTAGGCGTGCACGATCAGCTCGGCGCCACTGGTCAGGGCCTTGGTCGAGACCGAGTCGAAGTCGCCCACGATCACGTCGGGCAGGTAGCCGGCCTCCAGCAGCGCGTCGGCCCCGCCGTCGACGCCGATGAGGACGGGGCGGTATTCGCGGATGTAGGGGCGGAGCGTGGCGATGTCTTCCTTGTAGTGATATCCGCGCACCACGATGAGGACATGCCTGCCCTCCATGGGGGTGCGGATCTCAGGCACGCCGACTCCGTCGATGAGAAGCCTGCCCTCACCACGGACGTACTCCATCGTGTTGACGGCGAAAGCCTCGATCTGCACGGCGAGCCCGGCGCGGGCCTCGGCCATGGCCGCCTCGACAGCTTCAGCGGTCTGCTCGTCGCCCTTGCCGACGATGTCGTCGTCGAGATAGACAACGCCGTCGTTGACGCGGACGACGTCGCCGTCCTTGACCCGTTCGAACAGATCGCGGGTGGCGTTGTCGACGAACGGCACGCCCGCTTCGAGCAGGATCTGTGGCCCCATGTTGGGGTAACGGCCGCTGATGCCGCTGGCCACATTGACTACGGCCGCGGCACCGCACGCGACGAGTGCCTCCGCGCTGACCCGGTCAACGTCGACGTGGTCGATAATCGCGATTTCCCCGGGCTGGAGACGCTTTGTCAGCCTCTTGGTACGCCGATCGATTCTCGCCACTGCCGTTACACCGGGAAGGTCACCAACCTTCCTGCCGCGGAGGCCCGGCATCTTGCTCCCCGGAACCTTCATCAAGACCATCCTGCCAGAGCGAAACAGCGCGGAGGCCACGCATCACGCGGCGTGTCCACTATGTCACTCAGGATCACCTGTCTGCCGCGGCCAGACCGAGTAGTTCCTCCGCGTGTGCCCGGCCGAGTTCGGAGTCCTCCAGACCGGCCAGCATGCGGGAGAGCTCGCGTACGCGGCCCTCGTGGTCGAGCGTGACCACCCCGCTGCGCACGACGCTGCCGTCGCTCGCCTTCTCGACCACCAGGTGCTGGTCGGCGAACGCGGCGACCTGCGGCAGGTGCGTGACCACGATGACCTGCGCGGTGCGGGCGAGCCTGGCCAGCCGGCGCCCGATCTCGACCGCGGCCTTGCCGCCCACACCGGCGTCGACCTCGTCGAACACGAACGTCGGCACCGGGTCCGCGCCGGCGAACACCACCTCGATCGCCAGCATGACGCGGCTCAGCTCGCCGCCGGAGGCACCCTTGTTGAGCGGGAGGGGCGGCGCGGCAGGATGGGCGGCCATCCGCAGCTCCACCTCGTCGCGGCCCTCAGGACCGAAGTCCTCGCTCTGGGCGAGCTGGACGACGACCCTGGCGTGGGGCATGGCCAGCGCCGTCAGCTCCTCGGTCACCGCCTGGCCGAACCGCTCGGCGGCGGCCTCGCGGACCCTGGTGAGCTCGCCCGCCAGGTCGGTGAGCCGGGCGGTCAGCTCCTCGTGCTCGCGAGTCAGCTCCTCGATGCGCTCGTCGTCGCCCTCGAGCTCGGACAGCCGCGTGGCGGCCTGCTGCGCCCATGCCAGGACACCCGCGCTGTCTTCCGCGTATTTCCGGATCAGCCCGGACAGCACCGACCGGCGTTCCTGCACGGCCGCCAGCCGGGCGGGGTCGGCCTCGACGGACTCCGCGTACGCCGCCAGATCGGTGGCCACGTCGGAGATGAGGTATCCGGCCTCGGCCAGCCGGTCGGCCACGGAGGCGAGCTGGGGGTCGAAGTCGCGCACGACCTCCACGGCCGCCCGCGCCTCGCCGAGCAGGGAGATCACGTCATGAGGGCTGCCCGCCGCCTCCATCGGGTCGCCGAGCAGCGCCGTGTGCGCGGTCGTGGCGGCGCTGCGCAGGGCGTCGGCGTGCGAGAGCCGCTCCTCCTCGCCGCGCAGCTCGGCGTCCTCACCCGGCTTGGGATCGACCTTCTCGATCTCCTCCAGGCCGAAGCGCAGCAGATCGGCCTCCTGCGCCCGCTCCCTGGCTCTGGTGGTCAGCTCCTCGAGCAGCGCGCCGACCTGCTTGTGCCGTTTGTACGCCTGAGAGTAGGCGCGCAGCGGCTTGACGAGCTCGTCACCCGCGTAGCGGTCGAGCGCGGCGCGCTGCCTGGCGGGCTGGAGCAGCCGCTGCTGATCCATCTGCCCGTGCACCGCCACCAGGTCGTCGGCCAGGTAGGTCAGGGTGCCGACGGGCACCGTGCGCCCGCCGAGCCAAGCCCTCGACCTCCCCTCGGCCGAGACGGTGCGCGAGATGATCAGCTCGCCGTCCTCGACCTGGCCGCCGATGTCCTCCACCTGCTGGGAGACGCGCCCGCCCGGCTCGATGACCAGCGTGCCCTCGACGGAGGCGCGCTCGGCCCCCGGGCGGATGCGCGAAGGGTCGGCCCGGCCGCCGAACAGCAGCCCGAGCCCGGTGACGACCATCGTCTTGCCCGCGCCGGTCTCGCCGGTGACCACGTTGAAGCCCGGCGAAAGCTCGAGAACGGCCTCGTCGATGACGCCGAGCCCCTGGATGCGGACCTCCTCGACCCTTGGTCGCACTGCCCACTCCCGTTCACTGCCGTGTCTGATGGCCACACGCGTCGTTTCCGAACACCTGCGCCCATGTGATCCTACGCGCTCTCCCATCTATTGACTCAGGGTCGCACCCTTCCGCGCCAGCCCTGAACAGGAAGCTCGAACTTGGCGACCAGCCTGTCGGTGAACGGCGCGCCGGTGCTCTCCACGCCGTGCAGGCGGGCCAGGCGCACGGGATCGGCGCCCCTGCGCACCTCCACCCGAGAGCCCGACGGCAGCTCGAAGCGGCGGCGGCCGTCGCACCACAGGACGCCGCCCGGCGTGTCGGGCAGGATCTCGACGGCCAGCGTGGAGCGCGGGGAGACCACCAGTGGCCTGGCGAACAGCGCGTGCGCGCTGATGGGCACCATGAGCAGCGCCTCCACCTCCGGCCACACGACGGGTCCGCCCGCCGAGAAAGCATAGGCGGTCGAGCCGGTCGGAGTGGCGCAGATCACACCGTCGCAGCCCCACCGCGACAGCGGCCGGCCGTCGATCTCGGCGACCACTTCGAGCATGCGCTCCTGCTTCTCGACGGTGGCCTCGTTGAGGGCCCACGTGTCGGCCAGCACCCGCCCGTTCAGCCTGGCGAGAACATCGATCGTCATGCGCTCCTCGACGTCGTAGCGGCCCGCCACGACGCTGTCGACCGCGGCCGCCAGGTCGGCGACCTCCGCCTCGGCCAGGAACCCGACATGCCCGAGATTGACCCCCAGCAGCGGCGTGCCGGCAGGCCTGGCCAGCTCGGCCGCGCGCAGCAGCGTGCCGTCGCCGCCGAGCACCATCATGACCTCGGCGTCCTTGACGGCGCCCGGGTCTCCTGGCACCGACTCGACCCCGCGGCAGCCGATCTCGCCGAACTCCGACTCGAGCACCCTCACGGCGATCCCGGCGTCGACCAGCCGGTTGATGACCAGGCGGGCGCTCTCGACTGCGGCGTCACGCCCGGTGTGTACGGCGACCAGCACGGTCCGTTTCATTGCGGCCCTTCCGCGACGGCACGCTGGATCTCGGCTTCGAGGTCGGCGACCGGCGGCTCGCCCTCCCCCTTGCCCAGCCAGAGCAGATATTCGACATTTCCCGACGGTCCCGGCAGCGGGCTCGCGGTCACGCCCCGCACGGTCAACCCCAGTTCCCGGGCCTTCGCGGCGGCGTCACGCACGGCGCCCTTGCGCAGCTCGGGATCGCGTACGACGCCGCCCGCCCCCACGCGGTCCTTGCCCACCTCGAACTGCGGTTTGACGAGCATCACGAAGTCGGCCCGCGGCGCGGCGACCGAGGCCAGGGCAGGCAGCACCAGCCGCAACGAGATGAACGACAGGTCGCCGACGATCAGCGTGGGCGGTTCGCCGAGCATGTCAGGGGCCAGGTCACGGACGTTGAGGCGCTCCATCACCGTCACCCGCTCGTCGGTGCGCAGCGACCAGGCGAGCTGGCCGTAGCCGACGTCCACGGCGAGCACGTGGGCGGCGCCGCGGCGCAGCAGCACGTCGGTGAAGCCGCCGGTGGAGGCGCCCGCGTCGAGGCAGCGCCGGCCCTCCACCCGCAGGCTCTCGAACGCCTCCAGCGCACCGAGCAGTTTGTGCGCTCCTCGCGAGACATAGTCGGGGCCCTCTTCCGAGAGCGCGACGACGATGGCGGAGGCGGTGTCGACCTGGGTGGCGGGCTTGCGGGCCTGCTGGCCGCCGACGGTGACCCGGCCTGCCTCGATGAGCTGGCCGGCCTGCTCGCGCGACCTGGCCAGGCCGCGGCGTACCAGCTCGCTGTCGAGGCGGATCCTGCGGCTCACTGCTCTTCCACGGCGGCCAGTGTGGACTCGAGCCCGGAGAACGCCTCCTCGAAGACCTGCACATGCTCGCTCACCGGCAGCTCGGCCAGACGGCCCAGACCGGCCACGATGGCGTCGACCCGCTCGTCGCCGGTCTCCTCCTGCAGCTCACTCATGACTCGACCGTAACGCCTCCCGCGAGCGCCCGGGACCTCGGCAGGCGTGTCATTCGTTGAAGCTCATACGGTGGTGCTACTCATGTGGAACGCTACCCTCCGCAAAAGGAAGAAAGGATGCGCATCATGGCAAGCGTCGAGGAGTGCCGGTCGGCACTGGCCAAGCTCGTCGCCCAGTTCGACGAGATCGACGAGGAGGACCGCGCCAAACACGTGGTCGAGCGCACGGTCAGCTGCCGGGTCAGCGATCTCGACGTGATCTTCTACGGCCGCCTGCACCACGGGGGGCTCGAGCCGTTCACGGAGCAGCCGCCGCCGGACGGCAAGCCGGCCGACGTCAAGCTCACGATCGCGAGCGACGACCTGATCGCGCTGGCGGACGGGGAGCTGGACCTGGCCAGGGCGCTGCTCGGCGGACGAGTGAAGATCGACGCCAGCTTCGGCGACCTGCTCCGCCTGCGCAAACTTCTCTGACTCCTTCGCCCTCTACCGACCCCGAAATCGCGCATTCACCCCCGCAACGCCCCGCCCGCCCCCACCTCCTCCAAGGACCCCGCACCGGCCTCATCCATCCCACTGGACCCGATTGACCTGCCACCCGCTCAGTTATTTAATGTCTTCATTAACCATTAACTGATAGGCAAATCAAATGGGTCTGATCATCGAGGCAGATCAGTTGAGCCGCGCCTTCGGCGACCGCCTCGCCGTCGACGGCCTGGCCCTGGCGATCGAGCGCGGGGAGATCTTCGGCCTGCTCGGCCCGAACGGCGCGGGCAAGACCACCACGATCAGGATGCTCTCCACGCTGCTCCCCCCGAGCGGGGGCAGGGCGCGGGTGTGCGGGTTCGACGTGGTGCGGGCGGCCGGGGAGGTGCGCCGGCGCATCGGGTACGTGATGCAGCAGGTCTCGCCCATGGGCCACTACATGCTGACGGGCAGGGAGAAGGCCGAGATCGAGGCGGCCCTGTACCACGTGCCGAGGCGGCAGGTGCGGGCCAGGGCCGGCGCGGTGCTGGAGCTCGTAGGGCTGTCGGAGAGCGCCGACCGGCTCGTCCAGGAGTACTCCGGCGGCATGCAGAAGCGCCTCGACCTGGCCTGCGGACTGCTGCACCGGCCCGAGCTGCTGATCCTCGACGAGCCGACCCTCGGCCTGGACGTGCAGTCCCGCCACCACATGTGGGACCACATCCGCTCCCTCTGCGACGACGGGATGACCGTGCTGCTGGCCACCAACTACATGGACGAGGCGGACCGGCTCTGCGACCGGCTGACGATCGTCGACCATGGCCGGCAGGTGGTCAGCGGGACGCCCGCCGAGCTGAAGGCCGCGATGGGAGCGCCCTCCCTCGACGAGGTGTTCCTCCAGCACACGGGACACGCGCTTCGAGAGGAGGGCTGACGATGTGGTCGCAGGAGGTGCTGGCGCTGTCGCGGCGCTGGCTGCTGATGACGCTCAGAGAGCGCCTGAACCTGCTGTTCAGCGTGCTGCAGCCGGCCGTGTGGCTGGTGTTCTTCTCGGGCGCTCTGGGCGGCGCGGTCGATCCGCGGGTGGTGGGCACGGGCGACTACATCGCGTTCTCGGTGCCGGGCATCATCGCCTTCACGGTGGTGGGCAACGGGGTGACGGCGGCGATGCCGCTGCTGTTCGACAAGGAGTCGGGCTATCTGGACAAGCTGCTCAGCATGCCCATCAGGCGTAGTTCGCTGATCGTGTCGCGGTTCGTGTTCCAGGTGGGGATGAACTCGGCCCAGGTGGTCGGGATCCTGCTGGTGGCGTTCGCCCTGGGCGTGCGGCCCGCGTCGGGGCTTCTGGGCGTGCTGGCGATCCTGGTGGCGACGGCGCTCTTGACGCTGGCGCTGACGGCTGCCGCGATGGCGCTGGCGTGCGCGGTGCCCTCGCACGGGACGTTCTTCGCGATCACCGGCTTCGCGTCGCTGCCGCTGCTGTTCATGAGCAACGCGTTCGTGCCCCTGTCGGCCATGCCGGGGTGGATGGAGGTGGTGGCGCGGGTGAATCCGCTCACGTACGCGATCGAGGCCATGCGCCTGCTGGTGCTGCGGGGGTGGAGCGGCGGGGTGCCGCTGTCACTGGGGGCGCTGGTGGCTGCCTCGTCGCTGCTGCTGGCGGTGGGCGCCTGGCAGTTCACCCGCCACACAAGCCACAGAATCGCCTGAGCCGACCACCCGACCGGGCAGCTCAGCTTCAGCTCAGCCACCCGGATGACCTGGTCGCCCTGCTCCGGCACGATGCCGCCATCCGCTCAACCGAGCCGATCCAGCACGGGCTTGACGGCGTCCTCCTCGATCCGCCCCGTACCAGCCACAGCCCAGGCCGCGTCGCAGGCGGCCCGCAACCCGTCGATCCGGCTCCCGTCACCGTCGAGGCGCAGAACGCCGTCCTGCCACCAGGCCCGCCACCCTCCGCAAACCCCGTCCCGCACCTCGGGATACGGCAGGAGCAACGCGCGCAGGTCCGCACCGACATAGGTGGGCCGATGCCGCGGACCCGCCGTCAGCACATCGACGGCCGTGGCCACCCCGGTCAGCACCAGCAGGCTGTCGACGCCCGCATTGGATGCCCCCTCGATATCGGTGTCCAGCCGATCTCCCACGACCAGTGGCCGGCGAGCCCCCGTACGGATCATGGACTCCCGATGCAGCGGCGGGTCCGGCTTGCCCGCGTAAACGGGCTCGACCCCGGTGGCTGCGGCAATCACCCGGACCATCGCCCCGTTCCCCGGCAATTCCCCCCGCTGCGTAGGCATCGTGCTGTCCCCGTTGGAGGCCACGAACCACGCCCCCTGCCGCACGGCCAGCGCCCCTTCCGACAGCAGCCCGTACGACAAGCCGGGCGCGATCCCCTGCACCACGGCGACGGGCGACTCGGCAGCCGTCGAGACAGGCCGCAATCCTCGATCCCGTACGGCCAGCCGCAGCCCCGAGCCGCCGACGACGAGCACGTTCGACCCGGGCGGCACCCTCTCGGCGATCAGCCGGGCGGCCGCCTGCGCCGAGGTCACCACGTCACCGGCCGTCGCAGGCGCTCCGAGCTCACGCAGGTGGGTGGCGATGGCGGCAGGCGTACGGGAGGCGTTGTTGGTGACGTACGCGAGCCGCACCCCTCGCCGCTGAGCCTCCTCCAACGCCGCCGGAGCCCCGGGAACCGCGTGACTGCCGAGGTAGACCACGCCGTCGAGGTCGAGCAGCAGGGTGTCATAGCCGTCGATCAGCACAGCGCCTCTCCCCGTTCGCCTTTTTCGCCGCGTGAGACTCTAGCGCCAGCCCTACACCCATCTGCAGAAGGGCCGACCATCCACGCACACCTCACCTCAACTCCCACCCTGCCCTGCGCACTTCCCAGGCCCAGCCGCTACGCTCACCCCGCCTACCAGGGAGGCCCCGCACCAGCTCGCAGCCCAACTAGACCAACGTGCCGACGGGTTTGCGCACCCACCGATACCCCCAGACCGCGCATCTCAGCCCAGACACCACCGCACGAACGCCCGATCCCAACCGACCGGCCTCGCGTCCCGACCCACACCCGCTCCGAACAAGGACGAGACCGACCGCAAAGGAGAAAGGGCCAGCCAACCTACGTCGTCCCGGCACTCCCTGGCTACATCTCTCGGCGAGCCCGCAAGGTAGCGCGAACACTCTTCAAGGCCGAGACATAGTGCCGCTCATCCGGACGCATGGCCACCGCGATGGCCAGCGGTTCCTGGGCGCCCTCCACATCCCCAGTCCGCCACAACGACAACCCCAGCCCGAAGTAGGCATAATCCTCAGCCGGATTAGCGTCCACGATCTGCCGGAAACTGGCCGCGGCCTCCGCGTACTGCCGTGAGTTGAACTGCGCCCGAGCCAACGCCTCCAGAATGCTGCGCGACTCCGGCTCAGCCGCGGCGGCGCGCTCCAGCAACGCGGCGGCGGCAGCCGGGCTGCCTTCCTTCAGCAACTTCACCCCACGCTGGTACCAATCGTAGACACCACCTCGGGGAGCGCCCGAGTCGTCATCGTGAACGTTTCCATCGTGGGTCATGCGTGAGGACTCCTTCAGCGGTGAGCGGCGATCCCGCCCCGCCCTGCTGCGGAACGGGCACGACTGCAACCAAGGGGTGACTTCCGGAAGGCACAAGCATTTATGGGAGCATGCCCGGTATGGGGACTCCTGAACTGCCGTTGCCGGATGGACTCGTGCTACGGCCCTTCCGAGGCGTACGTTTCGCTGTCGAAGATCCCGCCAAGGTGACCTCTCCACCGTACGACCTGATCTCCGACTCCGACGTTGACGCCCTCCTGGACTCCCATCCAAACAACGTCGTCCGCCTCATCCTTCCCCGCTCCCCTCGCGGCGACTCCCCAGCCCAGCGCCCGGCCACCCACCGGCAAGGGGAACCAGAGCCCTCGCTCAGCCGCCGAATCCCAACGGACATCACAACCAACGGCAGCCCCTCAACCGACGCCGAACCGGCCCCCATGGCAGAAGCCGCCCCTTCCCCGCCGAACGAGACAGCGGTCGAAAACCGCTACACCGGGGCCAGGGACACGCTGAGGGCCTGGCTCGACTCCGGCATCCTGGTGCCGGACGAGGCGCCGGCGCTCTACGTGTACGAGCAGAGCGGGCCAGGTGTTCTGCAACGCGGCTTGATCGGCGACGTAGGCCTGGCCGACCCGGGGCAGCGCATCATCCTGCCCCACGAGGACGTCATGCCGGGACCGATCGCCGACCGGCACGCCCTCATGAGCACCACCCAGGCCAACCTCGAACCCATTTTCCTCCTCTACGACGGCGACCACGGCACGGCCACCCGCGTGGTGGACGAGGTGGCTTCGACGCGGTCTCCCCTCGTATCCGCACACACGGAAGACGGCCTCACGCACCGCCTATGGGCGATCACGGACACGTCCGAAATCGATGCCATAAACGCCGACCTTCACAACCGCCAAGCGCTGATCGCCGACGGCCACCACCGGTACGCGACGTACCGCGTACTCCAGCGGCAGGAGCACGCCACCCACCACCGCGCACAGACCAGGCCACCGGAGGACGCGGAGCCCGTCGTCGGACCGTGGGACTTCGGGTTGGCCCTGCTCGTCGACTCCACCGCGTACCCGCCCAACCTCCAGGCCATCCACCGCGTGATCCCTGACCTTCCCCTCGCCGAGGCGGCGGCCAAGGCCAAGGGCTCATGGCGTGTTCGCGACTTCGACGACCTGGCGCAGGGCTTGGCCGCGCTGGAGGAGGCTCCCGAACCGGCCTTTCTGCTCGCCGGTGAAGGCGGCGCACACCTGCTCACCGACCCTGACCCGATGCAGCTCGCCCGCGCCATGCCGCCCGACCGCTCCGAGCGCTGGAACTCCCTCAACACCTCCATCCTCACGGAGTTCGTGCTGCCCAAGGTTTGGGGCATGCGTGACGACGAACAGGCCGTACGCGTCGTGCACCACGACACGGACGCAGCAGTGCGGCTGGCCATCCGTACCGGCGGCACAGCAGTGCTCCTCAAGCCCCTCGCGGTCGAGGACGTGCTGGCCGTCGCCGCGGGCGGTGAACGAGTGCCCCGCAAATCCACCTCCTTCGGCCCAAAGCCCAGGACTGGCCTGGTCCTCCGTACGTTCGCCATCGACTGACCCAGCGCCCCGCACTCGGCGGGACACGCGGTCCTCGCGATCACATCCAGCGCCTTCCACACACCGAGGCGGAGCACCCTCCCCTGTCGCGCTGGGCACGCGGGCGCCTTCAGCGGCCACCTTCCGGCGCCGTCCGCCTGGCGCGAGCGGTCCTCGATCTGCTGCCCGTTCCACGCCGCAAGACCAGCCGCCGGTGTCGGGGTCAGCTGGCCGGTGCCAGGTAGGCCACCTGACGGGGGATCAGGGCGGCGAGGCTTCCGTTGGGGCTGAGGGTGGGGTCGTCCGGGAGGGCGTCGGGTCGAGGGAGGTCGGCTTCGTACGGTTTGGCGGAGCTCACTTCCACCTCGTATCGCCAGATCTTGCCTGCGGACGGGCCGAAGACACGACAGCGGAAGGCCCCTGTCACCTCGATGTAGTCGCGCGGTTTGAGACTGCGGACTATGGCGGCCGTCTCCGGGTCGAAGGTGACGCACGGGATGCTGTCCGTCAGGGCGGCTCCGCGTCTGTGGCGGCGGCGGCGCACAGTGATGCGCCACTTCGTCACGGTGTCGCCGCTGGGCATGGGGTGCTCTTCGACCGCCGCGGAGAGCCGGCCCACCAGCAAGACTTCGTTTCTGTCCACTGTTGTCCTCCTGTCGGTGCTCTGATGGGATCACTCTCTACGATGAGGAGGAGTCCGGATCGGCTGGAACGCCGTTCTGGGGACAACAGCTGGACGCTCGGGAGTGCCTGTGGACAACATCACCGCGCTGGGCGGCGACGTCTATGAAATCGACACCAAAATGGCTGGATACACGGGCATCACCGCCGGTTATCTGATTCTGGGTGATCGACCGTGCCTGGTGGAGACGGGTACGTCGACCTCGGCGCCCGTAGTGCGTGATGCGCTCGCCTCGCTCGGTGTCGGACCGGAGGATCTGGCCACCGTCGTGGTGACCCACATTCATCTGGACCATGCGGGCGGGGTGGGCGACATCGCCAAGTTCTTCCCGTCCGCGCAAATCGTCGTACACGAGAAGGGCGCCCGCCACCTCGCTGATCCGTCACGGTTGATGGCCAGTGCGCGGATGGTGTGGGGCGACAAGCTCGACACGCTTTTCGGCGAACTGTCCCCCACTGACGCTGAACGCATCGTCGCCCTCGGCGACACCGGGGCCATCGACCTGGGCAACGGACGTACGCTGAACAGCCATTACTCGCCCGGCCACGCGAAACATCACGTGGGGCTGATCGACTCCGCCACCGGCGATCTGTACGTCGGTGATGCGGCCGGTGTCTACCTGCCCGAAACAGGCGACCTCCGTCCCGCGACGCCGCCCCCGGACTTCGACCTGCAGACGGCGCTCGACTCGATCGCGTTGTTCGAGGCGCTTGGGCCACAACGGCTGCTGTTCAGCCACTACGGGCCGGTTGACGCCGTGCAGGAGATTCTCGAACGGTCCGCGGAGGAGCTTCGCATCTGGGTGGATCTCACCAAGCAGGCCCATTCTGAGGGGATGGATCTGGACCACGCCGTGGCCATGGTCAGGGAGCGTACGAAGGAGCGTTACAGTGCGCCGGAGCCGGATGACGACGGTGGTGCGGGTGAGCAGCTGGAGATGTTGAGCGGTGCTCCGTCGAACGTGGCGGGGATCCTCCACTGGCTCAACCGCGTCTCACCGTAGCGGCCCAGCCCCCGCCGTACCACAGTTCCGTTTGGGGGAGTCGTCACCTCATCGCCCCATATGTGTGGGACGGCTCAGCTCCGGGGCCGTCCCCTGGCAAAGGGCCCGTGAAGGGCCACACCCGCGCATCCCGCCGTACCGGAATACAGCGACAGCAGGGGTACGGCGGGTTCATAGCGGTACGGCGGGATCGCAGCTATGCAGCGGCACAGCGGGATGCGCGGGTGTACGTATCCGGGCGGCGGGAGCCGTGTGGAGCCACACCCCGCGTCCCGCCATACCGGAACACCGCGATTACAGCGGTGCGGCAGCAACGCGCCACGACGGCAGCGGCACCGCGGGGTGGTCCCAGTACGGCGAGACGCGGGAGAGCCCTTCAGACGTCAGTCGTCGGTCTTGGGCTTGTCCTCCGAGGCGGAATCGTCACGCTCGTCGAGCACGTCGCCGAAGTTCGGCTCGATGAACGCCGGGGTGATGCCCGGAGCCTGGACCTGTGCCGTTGCCTCTGGCGTGTCCTGCTGATCGGCCGGGCCCTCTGCGGCGCCGGCCGGGCCGGGCTGCTCGGGTCCTCCGTCCCGCACCTCGTCCGTGCTCGCCTGCGCCGGCTCCCGATCGGGTACGGCAGCCGAACCCTCCTGATCCGGTGCTTCAGCCGGGCCCGCTCGCTCCGGCTCGGGGCCGTCGGACGGGTCCTCTGACCGCGGCTCTCGATCCAGTACGTCGGCGGGCTCTTCCGCCGCGCCACCCTCGGAGACCGGCTCCTCCTCCAGGAGGCCGTCCGCTTCCGCACCCGCCTCATCGGCGTCGGCGTCGTCGTCGAAGTCCTCCTCGACGTCCTCGATGACGGCACCGGTCAGCTCGGCGTACCGTTCCGCCGCGTCCGTCTCCCCGTCCTCGTCGAACGCCATCGCCCTGCCGAACCACTCCGCGGCCGCCTCCTGCTGCCCGGCATCGGCCAGCGCGTCCGCGTACGCGAACGCCAGCCGCGCCGACCACGGCCTGGGCTGCGGATCCCGCAGCTCGGGAAGCCGCTGCAAGGTGATCACAGCGGCGTCGTGCTGGCCCAGGTCACGGCGGGCGCCGGACTCGACGATGGTCAGCTCGATGCGTCCGGCTCGGTCGAGTCGTTCGGCTTCTGGTGAACGTACGAGGTCGATCGCCCGCTCGGGGCGGCCGAGACCGCGTTCGCAGTCGGCCATGACCGGCAGGTACGCCTCCGAGCCCGTCATCCTCCTGGCCGCGCGCAGATCGCTCAGCGCCTCGGAGAAGTGCCCCGCGCGGTAGGCGACGATGCCGGCGGCCTCACGTACGACGCCGATCCTGGCCGCGAACCTGCGTGCCACCTTCGTGTGCTCGTGCGCCCGGTCGGGGTCGTCGTCCTCGAGCGCCCGCTCAGCGGCGACGAGGTGCCGGCCCACCAGCTCGGCGAGGTCGCCAGGGAGGGAACGCAGTTCTTCGCGGACTTCCTTGTCGAGCTCGTCCGCGGTGATGTCGAGCGGGACATCGGGCAGCTTCTCGCGCTTCGGAGCCTCGTCCTCCCGGTCGGACCTGCCGTACCTGGCACGGGTGCCCGGGGAGCTGGGGCGCTCACCGCGGTCATCCCGCGAGAACGGGCGGCTGGGGCCACCCTCACGCCGGGGACCGCGCTCGCCCTCACGACGGTCGCCATAACCGCCGCCACGACGCGAGCCTCCATCGCCCTCGCGTCGGCCGCTGTAGCCGCCCTCACGACGCGGGCCTCGGTCGTCACGGAACCCGCCCTCGCGACGGTCCCCGGACCTGCCTTCACGCCGATCGCCGTAGCCGCCCTCACGACGCGGACCACGATCACCGAAACCGCCCTCACGTCGCGGACCACGATCACCGTAGTCACCTTCACGACGCGGACCACGATCACCGTAGTCACCTTCACGACGCGGACCACGATCACCGTAGCCGCCTTCACGACGCGGACCACGATCACCGTAGCCGCCTTCACGACGCGGACCACGATCGCCGTGGCCGCCTTCACGACGAGGGCCTCGATCGTCGCGTGAGAACGAGCGCGCGGGGCCACCCTCGCGCCGATCGCCGTAGCTGCCCTCACGACGCGGACCACGATCATCCCGATCCCGGAACGAACGACGCTCGTCACCCTCACGGCGCGGACCCCGGTCATCACGGAATCCACCCTCGCGACGGTCCCCGGACCTCCCTTCACGACGATCGCCGTAGCCGCCCTCACGACGCGGACCACGATCGCCGAAACCGCCCTCACGACGCGGACCACGATCACCGAAACCGCCCTCACGCGGACCACGATCGCCGTAGCCGCCTTCCCGGCGCGGGCCTCGATCGTCACGGGATCCGCCCTCGCGACGGTCCCCGTACCTGCCCTCGCGCCGATCGCCGTAGCCGCCCTCACGACGCGGACCACGATCATCCCGATCCCGGAACGAACGACGCTCGTCACCCTCACGGCGTGGACCCCGGTCATCACGGTCCCGATAGGTACGGCGATCGTCACTGCGAGGTCCGCGATCGTCCCCCTCGCGTCGAGGGCCACGGTTGTCCCGGTATCCGCCCTCACGGCCCTGGCCACGATCGCCGTAGCCGCCTTCCCGGCGCGGGCCTCGATCGTCACGGGATCCGCCCTCGCGACGGTCCCCGTACCTGCCCTCGCGACGATCGCCGTAGCCGCCCTCACGACGCGGACCACGATCATCCCGATCCTGGAACGAACGACGCTCGTCAC
Organism: Nonomuraea sp. NPDC049400; assembly: GCF_044466425.1. NCBI lineage: Bacteria > Bacillati > Actinomycetota > Actinomycetes > Streptosporangiales > Streptosporangiaceae > Nonomuraea > Nonomuraea sp. NPDC049400. The sequence continues at coordinate 801 of NZ_JBITMP010000011.1, read as the reverse complement.
CTTCTCGCCGGGGACCGCGATCGTCCCGATAGCCGTCGTCCCGCCGTGGCGCCCGGTCTCGCCCGTAGGAACGCGACCTGTCGTCAGAACGGAACGGACGGTCACCGCCAGAGTCTCGCCCGCGAGAGCCGTACCCCCCGCTCCTGTCGCCTCCGCTGGAGCGCCTGTCCCCGTAGTCGCCGCGCCCGCGCTGTCCGCCGTCCGATCCGTTATCTCTGTTCACTTCTGGTCCATTTCGTTGGCTCACCCAGCGGACTCACAACGACGGTCCACCGTGGCTGGTCGCCGCCCGCCCACGGGCCTTACGCGACGAAGGCCACCCCTGGGGTGGCCCGGTGTCTTCCAGCCTAGCAAGCCCAGGAACGTCCATGAGCCGGATGAAGGCCGCTTGCCCGGTGGCCGGCCGATTACAGCCTCGAGGACGTCGGAGTGGACGTCAGGCGAGGACTCTCGCAGTGTGAGAAGAAGGACAAACAAAAAAAGAGGGCCACCCCGAAGGGTGGCCCTCTCTCACAAGAATTGTGCGGCGATGACCTACTCTCCCACACCCTCCCGAGTGCAGTACCATCGGCGCTGAGAAGCTTAACTTCCGGGTTCGGAATGTAACCGGGTGTTTCCTTCCCGCCATAACCGCCGCAACCCTGTCAGACAGCAGTTGTTTGCTGTCTCAGAATTGCGTAGTGGACGCGAGCAAGACACTTCTCAAAAAAGTCTGCTTTGTGGTCAAGTCCTCGGCCTATTAGTACCGGTCAGCTCCACACGTTACCGTGCTTCCACCTCCGGCCTATCAACCCGGTCGTC